>NZ_JACHNE010000001.1:5118160-5436321 GCF_014205255.1 Streptomyces caelestis
TCGCTCTCAGCGCCGTCACCTGTTTACGGACTGGATCTCCTGGACGGTGACGTTCTGCTCGTTGCCGAAGGTGCCGTTGGGGAGGTCGCCGCCGGCGCCGCCGGTGCCGGTCCAGGCGATGTCCCAAGTGATGGTGGCCCGGAGCTTGTACGTGCCGTCGCCGGAGGAGCGAAGGTACTTGACCCCGCACGGCGGTGTCTCGTCGGACTTGCCCTTGGCGTAGGGCTCGCCGATGGAGTCGTCGGCGTTGATGGCGCACTCGCCGGAGGCCGGGTAGGTCTCGGCGTCCTCGGTGCCCGGCTCCAGCTTGAGGGAGACCGGCTTGGCGGTGGTGGTGGCCTGGATGTTGAAGCCAGGGACATTGATGGCCGCCGTGGCCTGGACCTCGTCGAAGACGGCCTTGTCGAGCCAGGCCCAGGTCGGCAGGTTCACCTTGGTGGTGGCCTCAGGCGCGAGGGTGACTTCGGTGTCGGGAAGCTCCATGTGCTGGTAGGCGAGGGCTGCGAGTATCTCCGGGGTGATGGCCTCTTCGTACTGGGGCGGCGGGGCCTCGCCGTTCTCGACCCAGAAGGGGAGGTCCGTGCACGAGTTCCGCTTGAGAAAGTCCGGCTCGTTGGGGTTCTCGACGCCGGCCCAGAACATTCCCTTGCCATCGTTCTCGACGTTGTAGTCCTTGTAGCCGGGACTTCCGGTCCAGCCGAAGCCGTCTTCGTAGTGGCGCTTCTTCTCGCCGATCGCCGAACCCGCGGTCCCACCCATCCCGGGTGTGTTCAGCTCCCGCTCGATGTCCTTGGACATCTTCTCCTTGAAGTCCTTGGCTCCGAGGTAGGGGGCGTACCAGCAGGGAGGCGGCGTCCAGTTGACGTCGGAGGGCGTCACGTTGCCAGTGCCGCCGTTTTTGGCGACGGATCCGGAGTACTGGATGCGGGCGGCGGCGTAGATGCCGGTCTTGTCGCCGCCGCCCTGTTGTTCCGTGCCGCCGCCCTTCCCGAAGTCCACCGGCTCTGCCGCGGCGTTGGGTGCTGTGAGGATGAGAGCGCTGACCGAAAGGGTCAGGGCAGCAGTGCTGGTGCCGAGGACCGTACGTCGTGACCTGTTCACCGGCACCTCTCCGCCGACGTCTCGACGAACACCTTGGATGCCTGCCACAGGCCATCACCCGTGGGGAACTTGACCATGACAACCTTGTAGTAGCCGAAGTCCTTGAGGCTTGGCTCGGTCTTGAGGACCTTCCCCGTTTTGACCTCTTTGCCATAGAACTTTCCGGTATCCGCGCAGAACGCTACCTCTACGGATTTGCCGTTCGGGGCGGACCGTGTGGTGGCATCGTAGTGACGACGGGTGCCGGTGGCGGTCCAGCCGCCCTTGATCCACTCGTTGATCTGTACCTGCGCGTAGTGGAGCCCCTCGCCGGTGGCGTAGGCAGTCACGGCCGCGTCCTTGGTCGTGCGCTTGTCGACGCCCCGATAGATGGCGCGGAGGTAGTTCGCGGCATCATCCATCGCAGCCGCTTCGTTCTTGTCCTTCGGCTTGTCCCAGTCGAAGACCAGGTTCATGTCCTTCGGCAGGGACACATCCACGCCGTCCGGCTTGTCTTCCGCTGGTGCCCCCGAGGGTGATGCCGACTCCTTCGGTGTCTCCCCTCCCCGGTCGGCGCCGGCGATCTTGTCGTTGCCGCTGGACTTGTCGTCCCCGCTACCGCAGGCCGTCAACAGCAGTGCTGCCGTTGCCACCAGTGCGGCAGCAACGGGCAATGGGCGGCGCTTCACAGTGGCTCCCGGTGAGAAACAGAAGTTCAGTTAGGGCACTGACGGTACCGGTGAGGTTTCCGGTTTCACCAGAGCGAACTTCCGTGGAGACAGGGGCAATTCGGGATGTACGGGGCTCCGGCAGGTGGGGCTGTGTCCTGATCGTGCCCACAGGGGACGGCCCCGGATGCCACCCCGTGGGGCGGCAGGGAGCCTTGGTTCTGGGGGCGATTAGATCCTCGACTCCCTCGCACGCTTCTGCCGACGGATCTCCGGCGCAGGACACTAGTCCTTCCCGTGCCAGTGAGCCGGTGTGGCCACGGCGATTGTGGGGGGCGTGCTGTACGGGTCGCATCGGCCAGACCGGTCACCCCCGTAAACTGCTGACGCAACAGCGGACGATCACACCGGTTGCCACGTGCGATCGGCAACTCGGCCGGGAGGCCGATGAGTTCGCAAACAGGGAGCCACGGGGGTTGGCCCTGCGGTGTTGTGAGAGGGAGCGGCTTCATGGCCAAGGACCTTGACATCACATATCAGGACATGCGGGAAGCTGCCAAGCATGTCGTGAAGGAGAAGGAAAAGCTCCAGGAGAAGCTCGAGGGCCTCCGCAAGTACATCAACAACCTCGTGCAGTCCGGCTACGTCACGAAGAGCTCGTCCAAGGCGTTCGACGAGAACTTCGACGAGTTCGTGCAGGGCACGAAGACCACGCTGGACGGTCTCGACGGCATGGGTGACTACCTGACCATGGCTGCCGACAAGTTCGAGCAGATCGATGAGGAGCTGGCCAAGCAGGCTCGCAAGTGACTTCCTGTTGCAGGTTGTGGGGCGGTGTGGTGAGGTGCGCGGGCGCCTTGCCAGATCGTCAGTCTTGAGGATCGACAGCGCGGTACAGCGGGGGCGTCATGTCTGGTGAGGGTGACCACACTCGGGCCGATCTCGATGTGATCAAAGAGATGGGGACCGGGCTCAGTAACGTCAAGAAGGCATTTGATGGCCTGGACAAGTTGAGCGGAAAATACGGGGATGACTTCGGGCACGAGGGACTGGCCGACAAGTTCGAAGATTTTGCCAGCAACTGGGAGATCACCCGGGAGAAGCTGACGAAGGAAGTCGAGGCCTTGGCGAAGATCGCCAAGACGGCTGCCAAGGCCTACGAGGACATTGATCACGGCTTGGCCGAGGCAATCCGCGACGCGCGGAAGCCGAAGCCTGCCAAGAGGGGGAAGTAGGCCATGTCGGGACGGCCTCGTGACTGGCATCCGGTTGCAGACAGTGATCCTATCCCTGGTGATCCTGATCGAATCGCTACACTCGGCCGCCAACTCCGAAAGACCGCCGAAGAGTTGGAACGGCAAATCCGAAACCTCAAGGCGGTCAGCGAAGTCGACTCCTGGGACAGTAAGGCAGGTAATGAGTTCCGCGCGAAGGCGAAGGGGAATGTCAAGAAGCTAGAAGCCGCGCTGAAGCGGTACGACACCGCGGCGGATGCTCTGGGAACCAGAGTGACGGAGATGGACGGTGGATACCAGGCCAAGCTCCATGCCAAGCCCACTGATTATGCATCGGATCTAAACCGAGCGCAGGAGATCGCCGACGCAGCCCTCAAGGATGCCAAGGATGCAGAAGAGCGCAAGGGTGCGGCTGAACGTAGCTTGGATAGTCTTTCGGAGAAGGATAAAGGTGACAAGAAGAAGCTGGAGGAGCAGCGGGATACTGCCGGAGATGAAATTTCCGCGGCGAGAGAGAAGATCGCCCAGGCTAAGGAGATCCGTGACAACGCGGCCAAGCGGGCGTCAGATGCTATTGAATCCGTCATTAGCGATGACTCACTGAAGGACGGTTTCTGGGACAAGCTAGACAAATGGGTAGACGTTATCGGCACATGGGCGGAAGAATGGGCTACCTATTTCGGAGTTGCAGCACTTGCGGTCGGTTGGATCCCCGTCATCGGGCAAGCACTGGCCGGTGTGCTCGGTGCAGCAGCAACCATCCTGACGTTGATCAGCACAGTCGCCACGATCATCCAGGTAATCCGAGGCGACAAGGGCCTGAAGGATCTTGCGTTCACCGTCCTCGGACTTGCCATGATGGGCGTCGGGAAGGCCTTCGCGAAGATCGCTGGGAAGTATGCGCAGCAAGCCATCAGGTCGATGGATAAGGCAAGAGCTGCGAAAACCCCGAACCAGCGGCGTCGGGCAGAGAAGGCAATAAACAAGGCCGCAGGATCTACAGTGAGGACTTTCAAGGAAGACTTCAAGAATAAGCTGGGCGCATTCAAGCTGGAGCCGGGGGAGTGGCGTAAATCCATGATCGAGCCGTTCACCGAACCCTTCTCGAAAGTTTGGGTTGACAATTTTAAGACTCTCAAACCCTTCGCCGGTAACTATCAGGGGGCATGGCGCCAGACGGTAGTCCGAGGTGACGGTAACGCCTTGCTTGGTGCGGGGCGGTCCTTTTCTTTGGCGGACCCGGGCGTTGCCTCGGACTTGAAAGAAATCAAGTTCGCGTCCCAGGGATTGGACAGTCTTGGTTCGGTCAATAGAATCTCACGCAATGCCACTGGCCTCTCCTTGGTAGGTGCAGGGGTCACGTCCGTGGGAATGGCATTGGATAGCAATCTGAATCCACTCTTGAACTGAGAGGATATGATGGTGAATGCTCACGAAGTAGGATCTTCGGTTGGCGACTATGAGACCCGGTTCGATTTCCAGTCAGGATGGATCGACCTGACACTGGATAATGGGGTCCATGCCGAGGCGCTTGGGTTGGCCGGTGCAGCCATGGAGCGTTTCAATCCCCTTGAGCGAACGGTAAGTGACCGTGATTTGCTCAATGACCTGGTTGACAGGGCTCTTTTTCTCAGTTCAGATCAACCGGATCTAGCGGCCGCTTACTATACTCCTGGCGGGATCGGGCTTGCTGACCTGCGGGTAGATTCGTACGCGGATGAGGGAGTCCCCAGGCCGTCGCCGGCCGAGATGACGCCCCTCCTCCTCGACTGGTCGAACGCCAAGGTTGTCGGCGATCCAGAGGTCAGATACCTGGACCTGGAGGCGGGGCCTGCCGTCCGAGTCCAGGCCATTTTGAAGGTCAAGCGCATGCTGGGCTTCGGATCTCAGTTGACCGAGTTCATCAAGTACGCCGTATTTCCACCGGATGTGCGATACGTGGTTGTAGTTACGGTTACTTGGCGGAGCATGGCCGAGTCCGACGAAGTCGTACGGCTGACCGATGATTTGGTTTCCACCATGAGGCAAGTGCCGGTGGGCGCCGAGGGGAACGAGCTGGGCTCGACTGATTGATTGGGATGCATGTGAAGACTGCTGAAGACTTCTCCTCGGCTCCGACGGACTACAACCTGCTCGTCCCTGACGGTTGGTTTCAGATCTCCCTCGATCCAGAGGAGCGTGATCGAAGCATCATTGCCCTTACCGAGTTGCAGTTCCGAGGCGTGGACAATGCCCCGCACCTCAAGCAAGAGCTGATGCGCGATCTGCAGAAAAGGGCGAAAAGCGCATACGGAATCGGTGGTACGGAGCTTTACCTCTCGCTGCTCACCGCCGGGCCTGTGCCCTTGGCCTCCTCGCTGCTCATCAGCGTCCCGGCCGCTGACGAGTGGCCTGCCTGCTCGGACGCGGAGGAGCTGGCGGCACACCTAGCTGAACGGAAGCCCTGGGAGGACGCTGAACTAGGGGTGAAAAAGTTGGAGGCGGCGGGCAAAGCCGTAAGAGTCCGGCGTCGTGATGCACCCGATCCCGAGAACCAGATGGGAAACACTCTTCCGACTACGACAGTCACGTATTACGTGCCAATCCCGGCCACCAAGCGCTGGCTCATGCTGAACTTTTCGACTCCGGTGGATCCCCTGGCAGATCAGATGGTGGATCTCTTCGACACGGTGGCAGGCACGTTGCACTGGGAGTAGCAGCACCTGTATGTCGAGCCGTGCTGAGCCTCATGACCTCGTCGACGTACGTCCCGTGTCAAGGTTGCGAGGGACGTCCGGATCTGCCGCTGAACTTTGACGGCGAATGTAGGCAACGGAAAGCCAGATGACTACGCCGATCGTCGCCACGGTGGAAAGAAGGCCGATGGCCCAGAGCCAAGGGTAGTTGCTGAACACCCAGCTAGGAGAAGAAGAGGCTCCCCGACCCCACTTTCCTGTGTCCTGGGCGTTATAGACCAGGCTCGCATAGGGTGCGAGCGCAATCGTGGCCAAAGCGCCCACCACGGTGTTGGTCACAGTGCGCACTGGATGCGCCCTCCAGGACTTCCATTTCATATGTCCCAGACACAGCACCGACAGCACCGCGAGGCACGGTCCGCCTATGCCGACACACACCGCGAAGCCATAGGCGCCGCCCGGCAACTCTTCGGCTGCCCACTGCCATGTATCGTCGCCCCAGAGTATGTCAAAGGTGGCCAGCAGGATGATGAGGCCGACAATCCCCAAGCCGATGGAGCAGCCGAGGATGGAAACCTGACTGCTCTCCGACTTTCTGGATGAGCCGGGCTTTCGTGGCTGTCGTTCGTAGTTCAATGGCGACGCTGATGCCCGGCGGCGTCGTGGCTTTGCGGATCCTCCCATTGTGTGACCTCCTCCTGTTGCTTGCTCTTTGTTGACTGGATTAAAGATCGCATACCGTACAGACGTCCTGCAGGCGGCATCAGTCAAGGCGCGGGCATAGCCCGCAGAATGGTGGCGTGCATTGAGAATGAATTCGAATTGGGTCCGTCGTCGGTCGCTTGGGGCATGATCGGCGGCCTGCGGGTGGTGGAGCCGCAGGCCGCCCGCCGGGTCAGCGATTGACAGCCTGGATCTCCTGGACTGTGACTGACTGATCGGCTCCGAAAGTGCCGTCGGGGAGTTTACCGCCGGCACCGCCGGTGCCCGTCCAGGTGATCTGCCATGTGACCGTAGCCCGCAGATTGAAGGCGCCATCGCCGGAGGAGCGTAGGTACTGAACGCCGCAGGGGGGATCAAGTTCGGCCTTGCCCTTGGCGTAGGGCTCGCCGATCGACCCGTCGTCGTTGATGGAGCACTCACCTGATGCGGGATAGGTCCTGGCTTCCGCCGTGCCCGGCTCCAACTTGAGCGAGACCGGTTTGGCGGTGGTGGTCGCCTGGATGTTCAGGCCGCCGGCATTCAGTTGGGCGGTGACGGAGACCTCTTTGAACTGAGCTTTGTCCAGCCACGCCCATGTCGGCAAGTTGACCTTGGTCGCCGCAGCAGGGGCCAGCGTGACTTCGGTCGTCGGCAACTGAACACGGTTGTATGCGAGTTCCGCGAGCACCTGCGGAGTGACGGCGTTCTCGACCGGTGGTGCGTCTCCGTTCTCGACCCAGAAGGGGGCCCTGTCACAGACCTGAGCTTCCGGTTCCATCCAACGGTCCTCGTCACGGACGGCGACCCACCAGTTGCCCTCGTCCTTCTTGTCGAGGTTGTAATTCTCGTACTCGCCGTCCTTGTACTTGTTTCGGAACTGGCCGACGGATGCCTTGGCGTAGCTAGCTTGGCCCGGCATGTTGACCGTCTCGTTGTAGTTGTCCTCGACGTGCTTCGCGAATTCCTCCGCGGAGCGCGGTTCGTACCAGCAGGCAGGCGGGGTCAGTCCCCGACTGGCGTAACGGACTCGGATGCTCCGGCTCCACCTCGTGTGGAGCCGGAGAACGTGATGCGGGACTCAAGGGTGCCGTTGCTGCTAGAACCCTTCTGCTGCACGCGAGCTCCCTCGTTGCCGCTGCCGAGGTCTATGTCGGCGTGAGTGACAGGGGAGATGGACATGCAGGTGGCAGTGAGAACTGCGAGGGGGAGCCAGCGACGGGCCGGTCTCACGGCGTGCATGCTTTGTTTCCCCTCTCGGAGTTGAGCACTGCGGTCTGCCACACGCCCTTGGCGTTCTTCTCAAGTCGCGTGGAGTAGAGGAGGTAGGACCTGTCCGTTACAGGAGTCTTGTCAGCCTTGCCCGATTCTCTGTCCTTCACGAATGCCTTGCCCTCGAAGGAGCAGTACGTGAGTGTTGCCCTGCTTGTTGCGTACAGATCCACGCGAGGGTTGAAGTAGCGGGTCTCACCGGTCATGGACTTCTTGGCGTCGGCGAATTCCTTGACCCACTGCGAGGCCCCTACGAGAGCGTCCCCTTTGTAGTAGTAGCCCAAGACCGGCTCGTCGGTGTCGCCCTGGGTGATGGCGTAGGCCAGTGCGTCGATGCGCCGGGAGGCGTCTGTCAGAACGGCGTCCTTTGTGGCGTCGCCGGTCTTCCAGCCTTCGAAGACATTGGTGACATCGTTGGGCAACGTGATCTTCGGCCGCTGAGCCGAGTTCGAGGCGGTCGCGTGGGGCGAAGCAGTGTCATCGGTGCCGCCGACACCTGCGATCTTGTCGTTGGCTTTGGAGTCCGCGTCCCCGCTACCGCAGGCCGTCAACAGCAGTGCCGCAGTCGCCGCAAGCGCGGCAGCAACGGGCAATGGGCGGCGCTTCACAGTGGCTCCCCGTGAGAAACAGAGTTCAGTTAGGGCACTGACGGTACCGGTGAGGTTTCCTGTTTCACCAGAGCGAACTTCCTGGAAGAGACGGGCAATCCAGATGTATGGGACTCTCGCCGGGGGGTGATGGAGTGGGGCCGATGAACCTCCGCCGAGGATCAATGGTCGCTAGTGTGAATCCCGCTTCGCAAATGTTGCACAACTGCACAAGGGTCTCGCGACGCTTGGATCGACGCCCGCCCCTCATGGGATCATCCGTTGTCATGCCGATGATCTACCTCTGAGGACGAGCACCATGCTGACCGCGCACCGGAGGGTGGCCGCGGCCTGCCTCCTTACTGCTGTCACCTTCTCTGTGGCTGGTTGCAGCAGCGGTTCGGACGACGGATCGATCAGCGACAAGATTGCGGGAGCGGATGCGGGGGAGTCGGGGTCGTCTGCGCCGTCCGCGTCCGCTTCGGCCGACAAGGATGCGCCGACCTTCGACTTTCCGACGGATGTCAAGGTGAGCGTGGAGAGGGAGCCGACGGGGGACCCTGCGAAGGACGCGATCCTGCGGGATGTCGCCTACTCGGCCGAGGCCCGCCTCGAGGGCTTCGTCAAGGGGGATGGCCGAGCCGCCAACCTGAACCGCTACTTCACCGGGCCTGCCCTGACCTACTGGAACAAGCGGATCACGGCCGTGAAGCAGCAGGGGCTGACGAGCACGGGCTCCTATCGCTACTACGACTTCGAGGTCACGGATATCGCCAACGAAAAGACGGCGGCGGTCCGTTACTGCGAAGACCAGCGGAAGGCGTACTCCAAGGAGATCAAGACCGGCAAGGTTCGGCGCACGCAGCCGAGCAACGACGACTTCGTCGAGACCACGCTTCAGGCTGCGAAGAACTCTCGCGGTGACTGGCAGGTGCAGCAGACGAGCTGGAAGAAGGCGGCGGCATCGTGCGTGCAGAGGTGAGCTCCATCGGTCCGGCGCTGAGGGCGGTCGCGGGCTTGGTCTTCGTCGTGGCGGCGATGGCCAGTTCCCCGGTGTACGCGGTCGACGAGTTCAACGGAGACGGGGATCAGGGAGGCTCCGCTACCGAGCAGCCGGAGGCGAACAAGGGCGCTGACTCCGGCAAGGGCTCCATCGGAGCCCACATCCGCATCAACCAGGACGTGACCGTCAAGGAGGCCCAGGCCGTGAACCGAGCAAGTGGCATGAGCCATGGCTGAGGGCGTGGTTCGAGCCGGGCGGGGTGGGCCGGAGGTTTGGTGGCGAGCCGACGTCGTCCGATGGTCGGTGTTCAACCTTGCTTGCGCAGGTGGCTCCTTGGGACTCGCCTGGCTCAGCCCCGTCGTGCCGTTGTGGACGCCGCTGCGCGCGGTGGCCCTGCTCCTCGCCTGGATCGTGCTGCCCCTGGCATCGGTTCTCGTGCCGGTCGTGCTGTTGCGGAGGGTTCCGCGCAAGCAGCGGAAGGTCGCGTGGCAGCTCGTCGTTCCCGTCGTGGCGGGGGTGGCGCTGGGCATTTTCGGTACCGGAGCCGGTGATCAGGCCGCCCTGTCCGAGCGGGGCGAGTGGGCCGACGCCGTGGTCGTGCGCAAGGACAGCACCAAGACCAACTACTGTGGCCTACGGATGGTCGGCGGCCGCGAGATCTCTCCCTCGCTCTCGGAGGGGAACGGGTGCCGGGACTGGGTGGAGGTTGGTTACAAACTGCGTGTCCGATACGACCCCGCAGGCGTCGCCGGCCCGGCCACCGATGTGGAGCGCAGCTCGGACGCCGGACTCCTTACGGTTCTTTTCGGCCTCGCGGTCGTGATGGGCACATGGGGCGGCGTGCGGCAGAGTCGGTGGGACAGGGAGTACGTCCCGGCGTGAGCGGACGTCGTGCTCAGTACATCGCTTCCTTCTGCACCTCGATCTGCCTGAACTGCACCCACCGCCCCAGCCGTTCGTATCGCCCTGCCACCACGAACAGCACGAACGGCGCCGGAAGCCCGACCAGGGCCACAGCCCACACCGGCAGGAGCCACCCCAGTTGGGACACGCACAGGCAGCAGGCCAGGATCGCCGCTGCCGTGCGGGCGAATGACCTGGCGTCGTCGGTCATCCTGCGGCGGCTGTCCGCCGAGTTCGTGATCAGGGCGCCGGCGCGCATGCCCAAGGCGGCACCCGCCAGTGCGCCCCAGAGGAGGCCGCCAGGCAGGAACATCGCCGGGTAGCCGTCGTGGGGAAAGCTGAAGTTGAGGCCGGAGATCAGGCCTGTGACCGCGCCGAGGAAGGTGCAGCAGAGCACGGTGACCGCGGTGAGTTGGTCTCGGATCTGGGTGGAGAGGGGGCTGTCGTTGTCGCTTCGTACCTCTCTCACCTCACGGAAGACGCCGCCCGAACCGACGACGAACACCGGCGTGCCGATCACCATCAGGATCGCGCCTCCGAACAAGCCTCCCTCCTTGCCCGGGGCGTCCGGAGCCGGGAAGAAGTCCCGTACCTGCCATGCCACCGCCGCCATCAGTACGACGTACAGCCAGTAGCTAGCGATCAGCGCCCAGCCCGCGCCGATCCGGGCACGTCGTGCGAGTGCCAGGGGAGTGTGCAAGAGGCCTGCGACGGGGATGGCGATCAGGGCCCAGACGAAGATGAAGGCGTCCGAGGCACGGTCCTCGGCCCGGACCCTCTCGAAGAGTTCAGGGACGGCGGAGAGGCCGAGTCGCTCCGGTGTCGCCGTCAGCAGCAACGCCAGGACCAGGGAGGCGGCCCCCGCCGTGGTGCCGGCTGCGATCCGCGCGGACTTGCCCCGCCGGGTCGGTGTCCCGCTCGCCCCTCCGTCCCTCACCGTGGTCATCCGTCTCCCTCTCCTGTGAAGCTCGCGGTTCCGCCCCTACAGCCAGAGCCCCGAAACTACGCTCGCGCCCCATGCGTAACTGACACCCGGCTCAACCAGCAGGTCGACCTCGGCACGCTCTCCGCCGGGTGCCGCGCGGTGAGGGCACCAACTACCCGGTCGTGGGCTCCGGCAGCCGCGAGGGACTGTCGCAGCAGGACCGAAAGGAACTGAACACCGGCTCGACCGAGGGGCGCCGTACCGACTCGGATCCTGCTGCAGACCGGGGCGAACGGCACGACGATGCTCAGCCGAGTTCTCGCTGGGCGGCCTCGACCTGCTCGTGCGGACCGTGGAACGCAACACCGGCGTGCACATCGACCACTACGCGGAGATCGGCTTCGCCGGTTTCGTGGGGTGGTGGACGCGGTCGGCGGCGTGGACCTGTGCCTGGACAAGCCCGTGCGGGACGAGGACTCCGGCGCCGACCTGCCCGTCGGCTGCCAGACCCTCGACCCGCGCTGAGGCGCTGGCCTTCGTACGGCAGCGCAAGCAAGGGGACCTGGGCCGCACCCACAACCAGCAGAAGTTCCTCGCCGCCCTCGCCCGCAAGGTCGTCAGGGCAGCGCGGTGAAGTGGGACGACCGGCGGGCCCGCGCCCTGTTCCCGGCCCCGCGCGACGACCGGCCGCCCGGCTGATCAACCCGCCTCGGCGCGACGCGAGTTGAACCCATCCAGCGGTGACGCCAGCGACCCGTACCCCGTCGCCGACCACACGCTCCGCGCGGCCGGGAGCTCGAAGTAGGGGACGGTACGGCCGTCCCCGTCCCTGTCCGTGAGCACGTCCGGGGCGCGGCGGTCCCGCAGCGCGTCCGCGCAGTCCTGGCACACCGCCACGTCGAGCCGGTCCCGGCGGCCCAGCGGACGCCAGCCGGTGCGGAGGGCGGCACGGCCGTGCAGGGGGTGGAAGAAACAGAGGGGAAGGCCGGGGGAGCCGGACAGGGCGTCGCGGCCCTCCTGCGCCAGGGCCAGGGCGCCCGCCAGGTCCGGCATGCCACGGGCCTCGTCGAGGACCCTCCCTGCGGCGGCGTACGCGTCGAGGGCCTGCTGGAGATCCGCTGTCGTGGAGACGTCGGCCGCCTGCGTCGCCTCGCCGAGAGCCAGCACCTCCGCCTCCGCCCGGCGCCGCAGCTCCGCCTCGTCGGCCGCGCGGGCCGTGGCGAACACCAGCTGGGGAAAGGCCGGAACGGCCGAAGCGGCCCTGCGGGAACGGGAGCGGAGCAGGGCGCGGGTCGCGAGCGCGGTCAGGGCCAGGGCCGGTACGGCTGCCAGGGGCCACAGCCACCAGCGCGAGTCGCCGGGCTGCCCGGGGTTCGGCTTCCTTGCGGGGGCGGCGTCGTTCAGGTCGTTCATCGCCTCCTCGTACCGCTGTGCGCCCTTCCCCTCCGCCACCAGCTCCACCGCCTTGGCGGTCAGGTCGGCCAGCCCCGCGTCCCGTGTCTCGTCCAGGAATCCGACGGCGGCCACGGCGTCTCGGGCCTGGTGGGTGTCGGCGGGCCACTCGTAGCCGTTCAGGGTGTCCGGGAAGTCGCCGTCCGTCGTGATCAGGATGAGGTCCCGCTGGTCCGGGATCCGGTCGCGGACGATCGCGGCCAGGACGTCGGACTCGCCGTCGAACGCGTCGCCCTTGGTGAGCGGCGTGAGAACGACCTTGATCGGCAGGCCCGTCCGGCGGATCCGGTCCGCCAACTGCCGCTGCCGGGAGCGCGGTACGGCATCGGCGTACGCCTCGTCGACGTAGACGGGCGAGGTGCGCAGGGCCTCGGCGATGCGCTGACCGGCGCTCGGGGCGCCGCCGTCCGCCGCACGGGCCGGCGTGGTGGTGAGCGCCGCCAGCAGCAGGGCCGCGAGGACGGTGATCACGCGCTTGACGTCAGTGGACACCTGCGGTCTCCCTCACCTTGTCGATGAACCGGGCGATTCCGCCGGGTACGGCGGACAGGGGGCCGTCGGTCGCGTCGTAGTACGGCGGCCGGCCGCCGTCACCGGGCGCGGAGCCGGGCAGCTTCAGCAACCTGCCCGGGATACCGCCGGGTTGGGCGATGGCCGTGTCACGGCAGGACTCGCAGACGGGGAGCAGGCGCCGCCTGCGGTTGTGTGCCGATACGCGCACGCGGTGACGGCTGACGGCGGGCCCGTGCAGGGGGTTGACGCCGCAGCACAGGTCGTAGGAGTCGCCGGTGAGCGCGGCCCGGCCCGCCCGGGCGAGCACGACGACGGCGGCCAGGGTCGCGGGACCCGCCCCCGGCCTCCGGGCGCGGTCGGGGTCGCCGTCGAGGAGGAGCAGCGCCGCGTCGAGGCAGTCCCAGGCGCGGGGGTGCCCGTCCGGCTCGGTGAACTCCCTCGTGAAAGCCCTGAGTTCCGCCTGCGCAGTACGCCTGAGGTAGGACGCCGACGGCTCGTTCGGGGAGGTGAGGGGCAGGAGGCGGGCCGGGTCGGGGGCGGGCGAGCGCCGCCGCCGCAGGCCGGTGACGATCCACGTCGCCCCGGCCACGACACCGGACAGCAGGACTGCCAGGAAGGCGCCCACGAACAGGCCTGGCCAGAAGTCGGTGGCGAAGAGGGGCGGGAGGGCCTTCTCGGCGGCGGGACTCGGGGCAGCGGCCGGCGAGGGTTCCGATCCGGGCCGGTCCGTGCGCGGGGTCTCGTCGAGGAAGGCCATCAGCCGGTCGAGGCGCTCGCCGAGGAGGTGGTCGTCGGCCTCGTCCGCCCTGCTGTCGCCGAACGTGACGGAGTCCGGCAGCTCGAAGGACAGGTGGTTGGTGTCCAGGCGCAGGCCGTGGTTGTAGAAGTCGATCGTGCCGTCGTCGGGATCGGCGACCACGTACAGGCCGTCCTGGCGCACCTTGGCGTGCACCGCCGCGGCGAACAGCATCGAGTCACCGGCCGACTCGCTCCCGGGGGTCTGCGGCACGACCGAGACGAAGACCGGTCCGCCCCCTTCGGAACGCCGGAAGTCCCGGATCTGCTCGTGCAGCCGGTCCAGTCGGCGGGCGTCGAGCACCCGCGGGCTCTCCGGATCGGCGTACACGGGGTCCTGCTTGAGGCCTGCCGCCACCCGTTCGACGCGGGCGGACAGGTCGGCGGGGGTGGGCGGTGGCGCCGCGCTGGATGTGGTCTGGTCGAAGACGGTGGTGGCGGTGAGGGCGACGGCGGTGGCGGTGAGGACGGCCGCGCCAGGGACGACCCAGCGGGGGACGCGCCGCTCGGCCCCGGAACGCCGGCGGCGACGCCTCGCGTACCCGGCCGTCAGCAGGATCAGCAGGGGTACGCCGGTGAGCAGGATCCCGGTGAGGAACGACTGGTTGCGGCGGTCGGACGGGCCGATGTACAGGTCGGCGGGTTCGTCGTCCCGGTACTTCTCACGGGCCGCCTCGGCTCGGGCCGTTGCCCTCTCGTCGCCCAGGGACACGACATCGACGAAGCGCTTGAAGCTGAGCAACGGCCCCGCGTCGGCAGGGAGTTCGTAGCGCGTGACGGTCAAGGCGGCGTCGGCCGGCGCGCGCACGCCGTAGGCCGTGGCCTCCGCGACCTCCATGCCGTCGACCAGTACGTACAACCCGTCCCGGCCGAGCCGGTCGTGCACCGCGCCGAGCAACTGCTCACCGGACAGGCTGCTTTGGGCGGGCAGGACCAGGACGTAGGTCGGGACGCCGGTCTTCTTCGCGAGCCTCGCGAAGCCGGAGGCCGCGGACCGGGGGATCTCGCGGGGGAGTTGGTCGGTGACGTGGACCGGGTCTTCGCGGAGGCGGTCGGCGAGGTAGGCGGCCTGGGTGGCGGGGGCGCTGTCCGCCGCCAGGGCCGGGGTGGCGTTTGCGAAGAGAGCCGTCGTCAGCGTACAGAGGGCGAGGAGCAGGAGGAGGACGCGGGACCGGTGTCCGCTCGATGCCCCTGTCCGTGCTGCTTGTTCCCTGTTCGCCGTGACTGCTCTCACCGGTGTGCCCCCCGACGGTCCGATCGCTGTCCGGGCGGCACTCTACTCGGGGCTTCGCGATTCGCTGCAGCGCATCTGCCGGGTCAGCCCAGCTTCGCGTTCTGGGCCTTCACCACCGCCGCCGGGAGCTTCGCGTCGCCCGGCCTGTCCTGGACCATGGCCATGCCGTCCACGGCGACGTAGGCGGCGATGACATCGCCCTTGCGGACGGCCTGGGCGTGCAGGGTGTGGGTGATGCCCTGGAAGGGCATCGTGGCGCGGAAGGCGAGTGACTCGTCACCGGCCTTCGCCACCGGCTCCTCGACGGTCACGGAGTCGTACGTCACCGTGCCGTTCGCCTTCGCCGTGAAGCCGCCGCCGCACGAGTCGACGCCCTTGGCCAGCCCGGCGAACGCGGACTCGGCCTTGCCGGGCGCGTACGTCGTGAGCGTGATGTACGTGAACTTGCTGCCCTGCGGGACATAGTGGGTCAGGTCGCCCTGCGGCTCGCCGAGGGACAGCTGGTTCATCGTGTAGGCCAGTGGGGCGCAGGCCGGCTTCTCGACCGTGACGTCGTCCGGGGACTTGGCGAAGAGGTACTTGTCGTCCCCCTTGTCCCTGGAGGTGGCCTTCACGTCCAGCCCCGGCACGTCCGCCTTCGTGATCATGAGCTTCGCGAGTCGCTCGGCCGGGGTCACCTGCTTCGCCCGTGCGGCGGTGGGCCGGGGTTCACCGGTCGCCGAGTCCGGGTCGGCGCTGCCGCCGCACGCGGTGAGGGACAGCAGGGACAGGGTGGAGACGGCGAGCGCGGCTCGCTTCATGGGTCACTCCGTGGGGGGGGAGGGGGACAAAGCGAAGATCATGGCACGGTGAGTCCGGCATCACGTGAGTGAATCGTGTGGGCCTCATGGCCGGTACGTGACGAAGGCCCCGGTCGCCGGACGCCCGTCCACCCGCGGTGGATTCGCTCCCGCACAGCGAACGATGCGTCGGCGTCCCGCCATCAACGGGTTTGTCCAGCCTTGAAGTTGCAGATGGATAACGGTGTGTGTGGTGAGGCGTAGGACGCCGGACGCGCCTTGAGGGGCTTATGTGTGGCTGATACGGTGCGATGGCTTGACACTCACCCCAGTGCTGGCTATTCGCCCAGGTCGGGCGGCTGCGTCCGGCCCGTCCCGCACTTCTCGGTGCGGGGAGGCGCGGGTGAAGTGTCGCATTATGAAGGCAAATTGACAGACATATTCTTGGGTGTACGGGGAGCGGTTGCGTGAAGATCCAAGAGCGTACGGGGGCGGGCGCCGGTCGTTCCGCCGCTCCGGCTCAGCCGTCGGTCGGTGACCGGCTTCCCACACCGCCTCGCGAGCGCAAACCGGCACTGGCCGCGCTCGCGGTGCTGCTCATCCTGGTGGGTGCGCTGGGAGTGACGATGCTCGTGCTCCAGGTCGGTGACCGGGTCGAGGTCGTCAAGGTGACGGACGAGATCCAGGCCGGGGAGTCCGTCGGTGACAACGTGACCTCGGTGATGGTCGCGGCCGACGACAGCATCAACTACATCAAGTGGTCGCAGTTGGGCACGCTGAAGACCCTCAAGGCCAAGTCCACGATCTACAAGGACACGGTCGTGATGGGCCAGATGTTCGCCAAGAAGGCCAGCCTCCCCGCCGGCAAGGCCGCCGTCGGCCTCGCCCTCAAGGAGGGCCAGTACCCGTCTGACATCAAGGCCGGTGACGTCGTCTCCGCCTACCGCGTCAGCACCAGCGGCTCCCCCTCGAACAGCACCGACGACAGCACCGGCTCGAGCGGCACCTCGTCCTCCGGCGGCGCCATCGTCGATGACGCGCGCGTGAACAGCGTCGAGGACGACAGCGACGCCACCGTGAGCACCGGCAACCTCTCGCTCACCGTCCTCGTCGACGAGTCCGACGCGGCCGCGCTCGCCTCCGCGGCGGCCGCGAACCAAGTCGCCATCGTGCACGTCCCCGGCAACTAGAAGGCGGCACCCCACCCATGGCGCTCATCGCTCTCGCCGCCGACAAGGGTTCCCCCGGCGTCACCACCGCGGCCGTCGCCCTCGCGGCGGTCTGGCCGCGGCGCGTCCTGCTCGCCGAGACGGACCCGGCGGGCGGTGACCTCGTCTACCGCAGTGCCGCCGCGCACGGCGGACCGCTCAACCCCAACACCGGCATGCTGTCCATCGCTGCGACCGCACGCCGCGGCCTGGTGCCGGACCAGCTCTGGGACCACGTACAGCCGTTGAGCGGGGGACTGGAGGTGCTCGTCGGGCTCGGTATCGCCGAGCAGGCCGCCGGGCTCGCCGGGCTGTGGCCCACCCTCGGGCACGCCTTCGCCTCCCTCGCCGACTCCCCGAACGCCGCCGCCGACGTCATCGCCGACTGCGGACGCATCAGCGGGGACACCCCTGCCGTCGAGCTGTTCCCGCACGCCTCGCTCGTGCTGCTGCTCTCCCGTACCGAGCCGGAGGCCATCGCCCGCGTCCGCGACCGCGCCGCCGCCCTGGCCGGCAAGCTGCACGGCGGCCCGCGCGGCGCCGCGAGCCTCGCCAACCCGGTGATCGGCGTCGTCCTGATCGCCGACACGGGCAACGCCGGCAAGCTCGCCTCGCAGGTCAACGACATGCTCGTGCACGCCCAGACCGGCGCCCGCGTGGTCGGCACCCTCGCCGACGACCCGGCCGGTGCCGACCAGCTGGCCGGCCGCAGGCGCGGCCGTCTCGACAAGTCGCTGCTGATCCGCTCGGCCCGCAAGGTCGCCGCCGACCTCTACCAGCAGTACGGCGCCGCCTGGGCCGCCTCCGCCCAGGCGAACCAGGTTCAGCAGGCCCACCACGTCCAGCACAACCACCCGGGCCAGATGCAGGGCCACGCGGGGGCCGGCACATGACCGCTGTCGACCACCAGTTGGTCAAGCGGTTCCGCCAGGACGCCGGCGACCGCATCGCCGAGCAGCGCCGACAGGACCAGGTCAACAACGTCACTCCGATGTCCTCGGAGGACGAACGGCAGTACGCCCGTGCCGTCATAGCCCAGATCCTGGAGGAGTACGCCCGCGCCGAGATCAACGCGGGCCGTACGCCGCTGGACGCCGACACCGAGGAGCAGTACGCGGCCGCCGTGCACGCGGCGCTGTTCGGCGTCGGCCGGCTCCAGCCGCTGCTGGACAACCCCGAGGTCGAGAACATCGACATCAACGGGTGCGACCAGGTGTTCGTCGGCTACGCCGACGGACGCGAGGTGAAGGGCGACCCCGTCGCCGAGACCGACGAGGAGCTCATCGAGCTCATCCAGGTCCTCGGCGCCTACTCGGGTCTGTCCTCCCGCCCCTTCGACTCCGCCAACCCCCAGCTCGACCTGCGGCTTCCCGACGGTTCACGTCTGTCGGCCGTGATGGACGTCGCCCGGCGCCCCGCGCTGTCCATCCGCCGCGCGCGCATGGGCAAGGTGTTCATCTCGGACCTCGTCGGCAACGGCACGCTGACCCCCGAGGTCGCCCACTTCCTGGCCTGCGCGGTCCGCGCCCGCAAGAACATCATGATCGCCGGCGCCACCAACGCCGGTAAGACGACGCTCCTGCGCGCCCTCGCCAACGAGATCCCGCCGCACGAGCGCCTCATCACCGTCGAACGGGCCCTGGAGCTCGGGCTCGACACCTTCCCCGACCTGCACCCCAACGTCGTCGCCTTCGAGGAGCGCCTGCCCAACTCCGAGGGCCAGGGCGCCATCTCCATGGCGGAACTGGTGCGACGCTCGCTCCGTATGAACCCCTCCCGCGTCATCGTCGGTGAGGTCCTCGGCGACGAGATCGTCACCATGCTCAACGCGATGTCGCAGGGCAACGACGGCTCGCTGTCCACGATCCACGCCAACAGCTCCAGCGAGGTCTTCAACCGTATTTCCACCTACGCGTTGCAGGCCTCCGAGCGGCTGCCCATCGAGGCCAGCCAGCTGCTGATCGCGGGCGCGGTGAACTTCGTCGTCTTCATCCAGCGGCGCAACGACTTCGGCAACGGCGGCCGCCTCCAGCGCATGGTCACCTCCGTCCGCGAGGTCAACGGCGTCGACGGACGCGTCCTGTCCAGCGAGGTGTTCGCGGAGGCCCCCGACGGCCGGATCGTGCCGCACGCCCCCCTAGCCTGCCTGGAGGAACTGATGGCACACGGCTACCAGCCGTCCGGGACCTGGGGGTGAGCCGGGGATGAACACGACTCTCGCAGTACTCGGCTCGCTCGGCTCCATGGGCGGCCTGTTCTCCACCACCGTCCTGTACTCGATCGGAAGCGGCGTCGCCGTCGGCGGCGGCCTCGCCCTCCTCCTCATCGCCGTACGCGGACTGCCCGCCAAGCCCGACCACGAGAAGCAGAAGGCCGCCGAGCGGTGGAGCGAACTGATCCGCTTCGCCGGCCAGCGCGGCTCGCTCGCCGCCATCGTCGGCCTGGTCGTCCTCGTCCTCACCCGCTGGGCCGTCGCGGGCATCGCGGCCGGCGTGCTCGTCTTCTTCTGGGACCGCCTGTTCGGCGGCGCCGGCGAGGAGCGCGCCGCCATGCGCCGCGTGGAGGCCCTGGCCTCCTGGACGGAGTCCCTGCGCGACACCATCGCCGGCGCGGTGGGCCTGGAGCAGGCCATCCCGGCCTCCGCCCGCGCCGCCGCCCCGGTCCTGCGCCCCCACCTCGACGCCCTCGTCGACCGCCTGCGCGCCCGCACCCCGCTGCCCGAGGCGCTCCAGCACCTAGCCGACGAGATCGACGACGCCTCCGCCGACATCATCGTCGCGGCCCTGATCCTCAACGCCCGCC
This sequence comes from Streptomyces caelestis, assembly GCF_014205255.1. GTDB lineage: Bacteria > Actinomycetota > Actinomycetes > Streptomycetales > Streptomycetaceae > Streptomyces > Streptomyces caelestis. The sequence continues at coordinate 5,137,991 of NZ_JACHNE010000001.1, forward strand.
TGCGCGGACCCGGTCTGCGCCAGGTACTGGGCGCGCTGGCCAAGTCGGCGCGCGAGGAAGTGGACATGCGGCAGCGGGTGATGGCGCAGCGCTCCTCGACCCGCCGGTCCGTGCAGATCGTCGTGGCGGTCTCGATCGCCTTCGTCCTCGGCCTGTCGATCTTCAACCGTGACTTCGTGGAGCCGTACGGCACCGCCGTCGGCCAGCTCGTCCTGGCCTGTGTCTGCGGCCTGTTCGCACTCGGCTTCTGGTGGCTGCGCAAGCTGTCCACCATCGAGACGCCCGAACGCTTCCTGGTCCGGGACGAGGCAGCCGTCCAGTTCGTGCGTCCCAGGACGCCGTCGCAGCAGTCCCAGCAGCAGCTGCCGCAGGAAGAGGGGGCACGCCGGTGAACCTCACGATGCCGCTCGTCGTCGGCGCCGTCATCGGCCTGGGCCTCTACGCCCTCGTACGCGCCCTCATGCCCAGCAAGCGCAGCCCGATCTCGCAGGTCGCGCGGATCGACGCGATGCGGGCCCGCGGCTCGGCCTACGAGTCAGCCCGCACCGAGCGGGAGAAGGGGCGCTTCGGCGCGCTGCGGGCCGAAGTCGGCCTGCGTGTCTCCGAGTTCTACCTCCAGCAGGGCTGGGAGCAGCGCTCGCTGCGCGCGGACCTGGCGGTCCTGGACCGCAGCTGGGAGAAGTTCCTGGCGACGAAGGTGCTGCTGGGTGTGGCGGGCCTGTTCTTCGGCCCGCTCCTGTTCGCCATCGTCTACACGCTCGGCGTCGGCCGGAGCCCGATCATCCCGGTGTGGCTGGCGCTGCTCTTCGCGGTGATCTTCTTCTTCCTGCCCGACCTGGAGGTACGGCGCGACGCGGCCCAGAAGCGGCGCGACCTCAGGCGAGTGATCGGCGCGTACCTCGACCTGGTGTCGATGAGCCTGGCCGGCGGACGCGGTCTGCCCGAGGCCCTGATGGCGGCGGCCGAGATCTCCGACGGCTGGGCCAACCAGCGCATCCGCAACGCCCTCTCCGACGCCCGCATCACCGGCGTCAGCCAGTGGCAGGCGCTCGGACAGCTCGGCGAGGAACTGGGCGTCGAGGAACTCAAGGACCTCTCCGCCTCCCTGGCCCTGGTCGCGGACGACGGTGCGAAGGTGCGCGAGTCCCTCGCGTCGCGGGCCGAGACCATGCGGCACCGGGAGCTCGCGGAGATCGAGGGCAGCGCGGGTGAGAAGTCCCAGTCGATGCTCGTGGCGCAGCTGTTGCTGTGCGCAGGGTTCCTGGTGTTCCTGATCTTTCCGGCGGCGATGCGGGTGTTCCAGGTGCAGTGAGCCGTGCAGTGCGCCGACCTTCACAACTCCAGAGCTTCCCGGAACCGATTTCGAAAGGACAAGACGTCATGAACGGACGCAACTTCCACACGGGTATCCCGGCCGTGGACTTCCTGGTCACCTTCCTCCGGGCCCGCACCGAGCGCGCCCGCTCCGGCGAGCTGGACCGCGGTGCCTCCGCGGTCGAGTGGGTCATCATCTCGGCGGTCGTCGTGGCGATCGTCGGTGTCGTGGCCGCCATCATCAACGCCGCGCTGAGCGAGGGCGCCAACAAGGTCGGCGACTGCATCAAGGGCGCGGACGCGGGCAAGACCTGCTGATCGCCGTAGGAACAGTCGCAGGGACAGTCGTACGGACAACGGGGTTCACGGGGATGCTGGCGGACGTGAGCAGACGGATACGCCGCAGGGTGCGGGCCGCGCGGAGAGCGGCGGCCGCCCGCGGTGACTCCGGCATGACCGCGATCGAGTTCGTGCTGCTCACTCCCGTACTGTTCTTCATGATCTTCGCGACCGTGCAGTTCGCCCTGTACTTCTTCGCGGACCACGTCGCCCAGGCGGCGGCCCAGGCGGGAGCGCGCAAGGCGCGTGCCACGGCCGACGAACGACCGGGCGCGTGGCGGGGCGAGGCCCAGGACGTGGTGGACAGCTACATCAGCCAGCTGGGTCCGCAGCTGGTGCTGGCGCCGGACGTGAAGATGCTCCAGCCGGACCAGAACACGGTCGGTGTGGAGATCGAGGCCCGGGTGCCGACGGTGTTCCCGGGGCTGGACCTGACGGTGCACGCGCAGTCGGCCGGCCCGGTGGAACGGTTCGTACAGGAGGAGAACTGATGACTCCGTCTCCTCGTGCGCTGTGGAACGACAGCCGGCGGGCGGACGACCGGGGCCTGTCCACGATCGAGGTCGTGATCCTCGCCCCGGTGATGATCCTGTTCATCCTCGTCCTGGTGGCCTTCGGCCAGCTCGTCGACGGCCGCGGAGCGCTCGACGGAGCGGCCCGGGACGCGGCCCGCGCGGGTTCGATCCAGAAGGACCACGCCACCGCCATGGCCGAGGCCAAGAAGGCCGCCGAGGCGAACCTGGGGGATGTCTGCTCCGGGCCCGTGTCGGTCGTCCAGACGAGCCAGGGATTCGAGCCCGACACCATCTTCACGGTCGAGGTGAGCTGCCAGGTGCGTGGCCTCGCCACGCTCGGCCTCGACGTTCCGACGACGCTGTCGGCGAGCTTCAGCTCCCCGCTCGACCCGTTCCGGAGGTCGGCGTGAGACACCTCCCGCCCTATGGGCGGTCGTGGTGGGCGGCCCGTCGCGCCCACCTGGGCGACCGTGGCTCCGGCGCCGGCGCGGTCATCATCTTCGCGCTGGTCTTCCTCTCCCTCTCCGCGTTCGTGATCGACGGCGGCCTGTCCATCTCCAAGCGGGAACGGGCGGCCGACATCGCGGAGCAGGCGGCCCGTTTCGCCGCCCAGGACATCGACCGCGAAGCCCTCTACGAGAACCCGGACCTGAACGCCCTGGGGCCGATCAACTACGAGAACTGCAACGCCCGCGTGAAGGCCTTCGCCCGCGAGATGGACATGACGGGCGCGGACATCGCGGCGACCCACTGTGTGGCGGCGGACGCCCAGCAGGTCCAGGTCGAGGTGCAGCTCACCTACTCCCCGGTCTTCACGGGGATGTTCTACGGCGGCGACGTGGTCGTCCACGGGCAGGCGGTGGCGGAGAACGAGGTCGGCTGATGCCCGCCGCCCCCGTCGCCCGTCCCTCTCGGCTCCGCTGAGCACGATTCCCCCACTGGAGGTACAACCCCATGCGCACACGCACGACCACGGCGGCCGCGACCGCCCTGACCGCGGCGGTGGCGCTGCTGCTGACGGGCTGTGGTGGCTCGGACTCGTCGGACACGAAGGACTCGGACAAGATCGCGGGAGCGGAGTCGGGTTCGGGGTCTTCGAAGCCGTCGGCGTCCGCCCCCGGCGACGACATCGAGCGGCCGGAGATCAAGCTGCCGTCCGACGTGGAGAACGTCTTCGAGGGCGGTACGACCGGGGATCCGACGAAGGACGCCGTGCTGGCGGACAACGAGCGGATGATCAACTCGATCGACGAGGCCATCACCGTGGACGCCGACAAGCACCCGGCGCTGAAGTTCTACAGCAAGGACGACGCCCTGCTCGCTGCCGCTACGTACGTCAAGTCCTTCTACGACTCCGGAAAGACGTGGACCGGCGTCACGCGCTACTACGACCGCGAGGTCACTCTGGACGGCAAGACGTCCGCCACAGTGACGTACTGCGGTGACGAGACGAAGTCGTACAGCAAGGACCGCGAGACCAAGCAGGTCAAGAAGGCGCCTGGTGAAGCGGACGACTACGTCTCCTACACCGCGCGCATGGAGAAGAACGCCAAGGGCGTCTGGCAGGCCCTGAAGGTGACTTCCCAGCGAGGAGCGGAGCAGTGCCAGCGGTGACCTCCATGCGCAGGCGAGTGCAGATCGCCACCCTGATCGCCCTGCCGTTGGCCCTCGCGCCGACGGTGGCGCAGGCCGGAAGCAAGACGGACGACGGAGCCAGCCTGGGCGACGCGCAGGGCGGCAGGAAAGGCCAGAACATCACCGTCCGGACCAAGGTGCGGACGACGGTCAACGGTGCCCCCAGCACTGCCAAGACCGGCTCACTGTCCTCCACCGACAGCAACTGGACGCCCCCGGCCTGTTGGTACGAGCCGGCGTTCTCGCCCAAGGAAATCGAGGCCACCGTCAAAGCGTGGCGGGACATGGACGGCATCGTGTTCCTCGACGGCATCGGGGACTTCATCGGGATGGCGCTGGACCACCGGTACAAGGACGGGCACCCGTACAAGAACTACAACCTGGACAAGCAGGGCGAGGGCATGTTCTGGGCGGCCGCGGTGAACCCCAACCGCAAGGACGAGCCCGAAGCCATGTCCTGCGACAAGTCGCCCTTCTGGGTCGACGAGGGCGAGCCCCCCAACGAGCCCCTGGCCGTCTCCCCTCAGGTCCTCGCCGAATACGCCTACGACGAACTCCCCGTCCCCGACACCGAGATCGAGATGGCTCCGACGGGCAAGTCGACCGTCAACCTGCCCACCTGGATCTGGCTCGACAAGACCAAGTTCAAGAAGCACTCGGTGACGGCGAGCCTCCCCGGCACGGGCCTGTCCGCGACCACCACGGCCGAACCCGTCTCCCTGCACATCGAGCCGGGGACGGCAGACGCCCAGACGTACCCGGCTTCCGGTGAATGCGCGATCAACGAGGACGGCAGCATCGGCGCACCGTACGCGAAGGGCAAGGCCGACCAGACCCCGCCCTGCGGCGTCAGCTACCTGCGCTCGTCCGGCTCCGACGGTCCCTACCCGCTGCGTGCCACGGTCACCTGGAAGATCAGTTGGACGAGCACGAACGGCGAGGGCGGCGACCTCCCCGACGGCACATTCGGTACGACCCAGGACGTGACGGTGCAGGAGATCCAGTCGGTGAACCGCTGATCCGGAACATTCGACGGATCTGCACACCGTTCACCGTGAGGTCGTGACAAACCAGGGCAGGAATTGAGCACCACTCACTTACCCCGCCGTGCATTGCACACCGGTACTGCGCAGTGGCGGAACATGTGAAGGTGACGGGCCTTTCGGTGACCGAATGGTCACACACATGAATTCGGTCACCGAAATCCATCGCACCCGATAACCACAGACTGGCCGACCCTTCACCCGACGTGCTTTGATCGGTCACGCTCGAGCACTTCGAATTATTGAAACGAAGGGAACCGCCTTCCATGGCCTTCACCCCGCAGATCCAGACCGCCCACATGTCCGACGCCGAGCTGGACACCATCGCCGGCGGCCAGGCGGGCGGCACCGCGGGTGCCGGCGCCGCAGCCGGTCTCTACGTCGAGACCTCGGCCGTCGGCGTCAACACCGGTGTCGGCGGCGGCGTGGGCCTCGCCGTCTCGCCCGCGGGCATCGCGGCGGACCTGCACCTCAACGCCGCGGTCGCTTCCTGACCTCAGGCACGCGAAAGGCCCCGGATCTCCGGATCCGGGGCCTTATCACGTCAGTGGGTCGCGGCCTTACTTACCCCCGGCCCCGCTCCCTTTACCGCCTTTCCCGCCCCGCTTGTCCTCGGTCTTCATGGCATCGTTGACCTGCTTGGCGAGCTCGTCATCAAGCTTCTTGAACTCACGGACAACGGCATCGGACATACTCGCCAGCGCATCGAGCTGCTGCGTGATGTCCTCGCGCCCGTCCTCCCAATTGGACTCGAAATCCCCGAGCGCGTCATTGACACTGCCGTCGCCGATGTCGTCCTTGTAGGACTCGAAGAGCTTCTTGGTGTGATTCAGGCGGGTCTTGATGGACCGCAGCCGGCGCCCATAGCCCTCCAGCTCGCTCAGCGGGAGTGCGAGGTCGCTCTTGCCGTTGCCCATATGGCAGCCCCCAACGTCCAACGCCCTGATCTCATCTGAACCGTACCCCGAGCCGATCTTTCCGTCGAACGGTTGTGCCTTGTAAGTTCACGTGTGCATACGGTTGTTGACGTTGGTTTGCGTGTGACGGGGGTTGCGGTATGGCGGGGCACAGGCCTTCGGACTGGCATGTCCTGGATCTGGACAAGGATCCGACGCCTGGTGATCCGCAGCGGGTGCGCACGCTCGCGAAGCATCTTCACGACTTCGCCGACGATGTCTCCGAGGCTCTGCGTCTGGTCAAGGGCATGGCGGGGGAGGGCACGCTCCTCGAGTGGGCGGGCAAGTCGGCGGATGTCTTCAAGGAGGACTTCGCCGACGTTCCGAAGAACCTCAAGAAGCTGAAGAAGTCCTACGAGATGTGCGGGGATGCGCTGGCGGACTTCTGGCCGAAGCTGGAGCGGGCGCAGTCGCTGGCGGACAAGGCTCTGGTCAAGGGCCGTGAGGCGCGCGACAACCTCTCCTCCGCGCAGTCCCGACTGGCCTCGGCGGACTCGTGGGTGACGCGGGCCGGCAAGGAGGCGGACAAGTACAAGGACGACCCGACCGGCAGCAAGAACACGGAGAAGCCGGACGAGGCGAAGGTTCGTGCCGCCACCCGGGATGTGCAGCACGCCAAGTCCGCCCACTCCAAAGCCCAGTCGGATGTCTCCGACGCCCAGGATGCTCTCGCTGCGGCGAAGAAGATGGCCGAGGACGCGCGGAAGATGCGCGAGGAGGCGGCCCGCGAAGCCAAGTCGAAGATCGACGAGGCCTCGGACGCCGGTATTCAGAACCGGTCGTGGTGGGAGGAGGTCGGCGACTGGTTCACGGACAACTGGGACAACATCGTCGCGGTGTGCAAGGTCGTCGTCGCGGTCGTCGGGATCATCGCGATGATCATCGGCGGTCCGATCCTGGGCGCGATCGTGCTGATCGCGGCCGCGGTCGTCCTTGCCGACACGCTCTATAAATACTCCAAGGGCCAAGCGTCTCTATGGGACGTCGGATTCGCCGCCCTGGACTGCATTCCGGGCATGAAGGGGCTCACCACCCTCGGGGGCCTCGCCAAGGGCATGAAAGCCCTCGGCAAGGGCGGCCTCAAGGCCATGGGCAAAGGATTGGGAAGAGGCCTTCGAAAGGGGGCCGACGACGCGGTTGCCAAGAGCAAGCCGGCCAAGGGACGGTGCAAGAACGGCGACCCCATCGACATGGTCTCGGGCGAGATGCTCATCGAGCAGACTGACGTGGGCCTGCCCGGGGTCCTTCCCGTCATCCTTCGCCGCACACATCTGTCCACGTACCACTGGGGGAAGTGGTTCGGTGAATCGTGGGCCTCGACCTTCGACGAGCGGCTGGAGCTCGACGAGGACGGAGCGTTGTTCGCCACAGAGGACGGGATGATCCTGTGCTATCCCGCTCCGGGGCCCGAGGGCCCCGTGATGCCCGTGTCAGGTCCGCGACGGACCTTGATGTGGGACGAGGACCAGCCGGGTGCGCTGCGGGTCTCGGACCCCAGGACAGGGATCACCAGGCACTTCGGCCCGCTCCACGAAGGCGGCAAGAGGGGCCCCGCGTTCACTCTGCCGCTGACCGCGATATCGGACCGCAACGGCAACCGCGTCCACTTCGACCGCGCGACCGACGGCACCCCGATCGCCGTACGTCATTCCGGCGGGTACCACCTCGACGTCGACACTGAGGGCGGCCGGATCGTACGGCTGAGGCTGAAGAATCCCGATGACGGTCCCGAAGGCACCACGATCCTTCGCTACGGCTACGACGAGGCCGGTGACCTGACGGAGATCATCGACTCCTCGGATCTTCCCTTCAAGTTCGCATACGACATCGCGGGTCGTATCGAGTCCTGGACCGACCGAATCGGCTCCTGGTACCGGTTCACCTACGACGACCAGGACCGCGTCATACAGGGCGAGGGCGCCGACGGCGTACTCAACTGCACCATCGCATACGACGCCGAGACCCGCGCCACCCACTACACCGACTCGCTCGGCCGGACCACTTCCTACCGTCACAACGAACGCCTGCAACTGGTGGCGGTCACGGACGCGAGGGGCGAGACCGTCCACAACGAGTGGGACGAGTCCGACCGGCTCGTTGCGCGCACCGACGCGCTGAACCACACCTACCGCTATACGTACGATCATGCGGGCAACCTGACCGGCGTCACACGACCTGACGGTTCTTCGACGCAGGCGGTCTACAACGACCTGCACCTGCCGGTCACCGTCATCGAGGCGGACGGCGTCGTGTGGCATCACACCTACGACGAACGCGGCAACCGGACGGCCACCCATGACCCGCTCGGTGCGGAGACCCACTACGCGTACGACGCCTCGGGCTTCCTCATAGGTGCGACGGACGCCTTGGGCCACGGACGCAGCGCTGTCGGCAACGGCGTGGGACTCCCCGTGAGTCTCACCAACCCCGTCGGCAGCACCACCATGGTCGAGCACGACGCCTTCGGCCGCGTCACGTCTGTCACCGACGCCCTGGGCCGGGTGACGCGGCTCGGCTGGACCGTCGAGGGCAGGCTGGCCTGGCGCAAGACGGGTGAGGGGGCGGCCGAGCAGTTCGAGTGGGATGCCGCCGGCAACCTCGTGACGTACTCCGACCAGGCGGGCAACACCAGCAGCTACACACCCACGCACTTCCACCTCGCCTCGGTCCGCACTCGACCGGACGGCTCGCGCTACACGTTCACCTACGACACCGAGCTGAACCTCGTGCAGGTGACCAACCCCCAGGGCGCCACCTGGGAGTACGTGTACGACGAGGCCAACCGCGTCGTCGCGGAGACTGACTTCAACGGCCGCACGCTCACCTATGAGGTCAACGCCATGGGCGAGCTGGTGGGCCTCACCAACGGCGCCGGCGAGGCGATCTCGTTCGGCAGAGACGCGCTGGGCCGCACGACTTCCGTCCGGCACGACGGCCAGACGACCGTCCTGCGTTACGACTCCGCCGGTCACCTGGTCGAGCAGGCCGGGCCCGAAGTGAGGGTGGAGCGCGCCCACGACGCCGCAGGACGGCTGCTCGCCGAGAGCGTCAACGGCCGTACGACGACGTACCGTTACGATGCCCTCGGTCGTCGCATCGAACGGCGTACGCCTTCCGGCATCGTTTCCACCTGGTCGTACGACGCCGCCGGACGTCCGGACGGCCTGGAGGCGGCCGGGCACCGGATGAGCTTCCACTTCGACGCCGTGGGACGGGAAACGGCCCGCCGCCTGCCCCACGGGGTGACGCTCGGCCAGTCGTGGGACGACGCCAACAGGCTCACCCGGCAGAGTCTGTCCCGGCACCCGGAGGGAGCCGAGGCCCTCCTCCAGCACCGCACGTACGCGTACCGGGCGGACGGCCACCTCACCGAACTCGAAGAGCTCACCACCGGCACCCGCAGCTTCGACCTCGATACAGGGGGACGAGTCACCGCCGTCCACGCGCGGGACTGGACGGAGACCTACGCCTACGACGGCGTCGGCAACCTCAGCGCAGCCTCGACCCCGGCCACCGGTGACGACGACGTACACAGGGAGTTCACCGGAACCCTCATTCGGCGCTGCGGCAGGACCAGGTACGAGCGCGACGGGGAGGGGCGCATCGTCAGGTCGGTGCGGCGGTTGCTCAACGGTCAGAAACGCGTCCGGACGTACTCCTGGAACAGCCAGAGTCAGCTCGTCGGCACCGTCACGCCGGACGGAGCTCGGTGGCGTTACGTCTACGATCCGGCGGGCCGCCGTGTCGCCAAGCAACGCCTCGCCGCTGACGGCGCGGTGTCCGAGGAGACCCGTTTCACCTGGGACGGTCCACGACTGGCGGAGCAGGTCACCTCGACCGGGCACGGCACCACGTGGGACTACGCACCAGGAACCCATCTGCCGCTGACGCAGATAGACCACGCGTCCGCTGGTCAGGCGGACGCCCCGGCTGTCGACGCCCGCTTCCACGCCGTGATCACGGACCTGTCCGGTGCGCCGGCCGAACTCGTCTCCGATGAGGGCGAGCTGTCCTGGCAGCGGCGTACGACACTCTGGGGCCTCCCGCTGCCCAGGGAGACGGCGGTCGGGGCAGGCGGAGGCGACGCGAGGGCCGGCGCGGTCGACTGTCCGTTGCGCTTCCCGGGCCAGTACGCCGACTCCGAGACAGGCTGGCATTACAACCACCACCGGTACTACGACCCGGAGACCGGTCACTACGCGACACCGGACCCGCTCGGCCTGGGCCCGGCTCCCAATGACACCGCCTACGTGCCCAACCCGTACCGCTGGATCGACCCGCTCGGCCTGTACCGGAACCCCAAGAACGGCGAGTACGCGAAGGACCCCGACGCACCCGAGACAGCGCACAACCGCAAGACCGAGTACCCGTCCGGCTACCGAGAGTCCACACACGACGAGATGGCCAAGAACTGGACCCTGGAAGGAGTCCAGCAAGGCGAGCGACCGCTGGACTCGAACGGCAAGAAGATCCCCCGCGACCAGCTGACCTGGTTCGACTCCAACGGTGACGTCATCTGGGACCCGACGAACCCCGGGGCGAAACCCTTCCATGAGACGGTCACATACGAGCACCGGGAAGCCGTCGTCGACCACTGGAACCGCGAGGGCAGGTTCACCGACCGTGTAACCCGCAACGACTTCTACAACGACCCGGACAACATGGAGGCCATGGACAAGCGAAAGAACTCGCGCGGAGGGGCAATGATGGAGGCCCGGTACAGCCAGGAAACCGGCCCGAACTACTCCTGCACCTGATGCCCGCGCCGGACGTGGAACACCGAGAAGAACGTGGAAGGAACCATGGATCTGCTGTCCACCATCAAGGCTTTCCGTAATGTCGCCCCGCTCGAAGGCCTGGACCAGGCGTGGAAGTGGAGCCTGAACCCGGTGCTGCACTTCGCGGGAGCCCTTACCGGTGACGGAACGCGGCTTCTGCAGACCAATCAGCGCGGCAAGCACGACGAGTCCCTCGCGCGGGCCGTTCTGTCCTTCGCCCGGGAACACGAGAAGACGCTCATCGGCGAGGGACGGTACATCGGCTGCGTGGACGGCTTCAGCACGCCGGGCTACGCGTTCGACGCCGTCGCGGCCGCCGTACCGGACGTCCACGGACATCACAAGGCACAGAATCCCGACCTCACGGCCGTGACATACATCGTCTTCCCCGCCTACGCCTGCGAATTCTCCGGCCGGGAGACGCTGCCCGAAGCAGAAGCCAGGTACACGAAGATGCTCCACCCCGCGGAGATCGGCCGTGAGCCCGTGCCGTTCGTGAAGATGAGCTTCGACAACCCTCGCACCGGTGGCGGCAGCACCAATCCAGGACGCGCCCTGACCTACCCGAGGATCCTCCTCCAGGAGATCCCCCAGCTGGAGAACTCTCCTGGGGGCTACGTGGAGTACGAGAACCGTGAGGGCAAGATCTGGCGCGTGGCGTGGGACGGGGGCAACTGGGTGCTCTCGGGAGAAGCGGGGCGACGCGAGATGAGCCTCGAAGAGGTGCTCTCGTTCACGGAGTCGAGCCTGCGCTGAAACGGGGCCGCATCGCGCGTACTGCGGCCCCGTACGGCCGCACCTCAGCGGTTGATCGACTGGATCTCCTGGACGTTCATGGCCTGGGTGGTCGTGTACCCCTTGCTCTCATCGGTGCAGTAGGAGAGTGACGCCGCTGTCTTGTTCTTGGCGATGGAGACCTTGGGGGCGAACACGGGCAGCTTGCCGATGACCGTGAGGTTCTTGTCCGTGTAGGTCCTGATCCACTGCTGGCTCTGCAGGAAGCCGGCTTTCGTGTCGTAGAAGGCACGGTCCTTGCTGTCGGGGTCGTTCTCGATGATCGCCGCGTACCCTGCCCGGAGCTGTTCCTTGCCGTCGTTTAGTACGGCCTGCTCGACGGGGCCGCTGCTGGTCCAGTTCTCGAAGGTCAGCTGGAAGCTGCTGGGAAGCTTGATCACGGGGCGCTTGACCTCGGGCGCCGCAGACGACGACGAAGCGGGGGCCGACGGGCTGCTCGACCCGCTGCCCGCTCCGTTGATGTCGTCCGATGGCGAATCGCCACCACCGCATGCGGTCAGAAGCAGCGCCGCCGTCACGGTCACCATGGCGGCGGTGGTGGTCAGAGCGCGGCGTGCCACGGTTCGTCTCCCCCGGTGTTCGATCGGGTTCGATGTTCTGTCCGACGGCTGTCCGCCGTCCCCGCCGCACGCGGGGTCAGGCGGTGGCGGGGCCACGAGAGTCTCGCTCCTTCGGTTGTGCGGTGCGGCGTCGTGTCAGCGGTTGATCGACTGGATCTCCTGGACGTTCATGTCCTGAGTCGTTTCGAAGGTGCCATCCGGGAGGTCGCCGTTTGCGCCGCCCGCGCCTTCCCACGAAATCTGCCAGGTGATGCTGGCCTTCAACTGGTACGGCTCACTGTTAGTGGCGCGCAGATACCTGATGCCGCATGGCGGCGTCTTGTCGGCGTCGCCCTTGGTGTAGGGGGTTCCGATCGAGCCGTCGTCGTTGATCTCGCAGTCACCCGAGGCCGGGAAGGTCTCGGCATCGTCCGTGCCCGGTTCCAGGTGCAGGGCCACCGGCTTGGCCGTCGTCTCAGCCCAGAGACCCGTGTTGGGAAGCTCGGCCCGGACCTTGATGTCCTGGAAGGTGCCCTTGTCCAGCCACACCCAAGTGGGCAGGTTCACTGTGGACTTGGCCTGCGGCCTCAGTTCGACCTTGGTCTTGGGTACCTCGATCTTGTCGTAGGCGTAGGCCGCGAGTGTCTCAGGAGTCGGCGCGTGCTCGTCGTCCGGGATCGTGCCGGCGTCCTGCCAGAACATGATCCGGCCGCAGTCCCAGGCCTTGATGTCGTTCTCGTGGCCTTTGCGGACAACGCTGCGCCAGAACATGCCCTTCTTGCCGATGTTGTAGTTCTTGTACCCCTCGGCGGTGCTGTTGGTGGGCGACTTGAGATCAAAGTTGTCCTGCGGTTCACCCTCGTCGTAGTGATCGACGAAGATGCCCGAACTCCACCACTCGTGGGCGTTGACGGCGCCCATCCCACCGTTCTTCTGCAGGTCCCCGACCGCGGATTTGAGCCCTTCCGGAGAGAAGACCGGCTCGTACCAGCAGACCGGGGGCTCCCAGTTGGGGTCGACGGACGTCAGCTCGTCCATGGAACCCTGTTCGGTTCGGCCGTCGGGGTGACTGACCTGGATGCGGGATTGCGAGACGGACGCCAGCAGGGTGCGGCCGTCGGAGTCACCGGAGGGCTTCTCAGCGGGCTGACTGGGCGTCGTGGGCGCCGGTACTTCGTCGGCGAAGGCTGCGCTTGACGAGCACAAGAGCACGGTGGCAGTCAGCGCGGCTGTCCATGCTGCGCTTCGTCCCGTCCCCGTCACTGCCGACACTCCTTGGCCTTGCCCGCGACCTCGATCTGCTGCGCCTGCCAGATGCCGGGGGAGTCGGCCGAGGGCTGCATCAAGATGCGGTACTTCAGGTAACTGTCGAGGCTTTCCTTCGTGTAATGGATCTTGTCGGTCTTGACGTCCTTGCTGTACGACTTGGCCTGGTTACGGCAGAAGGTGACGAGGACGGCTTTCGTGTCCTCGGACTTGCTGGTAGCGGCGTCGTAATACTGGTCCTCGCCTGTCGGGGTCCAGCCGCCCTTCACCCATGCCTCGATCTGCGACTTCGCGTACTTGGCGGCTCCGGCTCGGGAGTAGAACCGGTAAGCCGAGTCGTTCGGGTCCTGGGCGACGATGGCGTGCTTCAGCGCCCGGAGGAAGTTGGCGGAGTCGTCCAGCGCAGCCGCCTCATCGCTGTCGGACGGCATGTCGAAGTCGAAGACCATCTTCAGGTCCTTCGGCAGACTGAGATCGGGGCGGTCCGCATCCGCAGCCTTCGATGGTGAAGCCGACGGACTTCTCACCCCCTGGTCCGCTCCCTCGATGTCGTCCGAAGAGGTTCCGCCGTCTCCGCCGCAAGCGGTGAGCAGAAGCGCCGCCGTCGCGGTGAGTGCGGTGGCGGTGGTGGTCAGGGCGTGGCGTGCCACGGTTCGGCTCCCCCGGTGTTCGGTGTATGCGGCAGAGAACGAAGCTATCAGGGGCGGGTGATGGGGCTCTGTGAGCCCGCAGGGGATTGCGTGGGGAATGTGAGGAGCGTGCGTGGCAATCGCGAAGGGGAGCGAACTCTGTCGCCCGGCCGCAGCCGCAGGCGCATGCCACTACGAGGGCAAAGCGGACGTCAACGACGTTCGTCCCCCACGCCCTTCGACGACCTCAATAAGAGTCAATAAGATCTCTGTAGGCTCAGCACACCTCCCGGCCCACAGTTCGCCTCACCGCACTCCGCACACGACCCCAGGACACCCGCCATGCCGCGACGCCGCACCTCAAGCTCGTCAAGCTCGACGGGAAGTACGTCGGGAACGACGGGAACGACGGCTCCGAGGAATCGGACGCCGCAGCCGGTGACGATCCGGCGGCGGTCGTTCGGGGACTTCCTCAAGGCGTTCCTCGCGTTCGTCGCCCTGGCCGTTCTGCTCGTCGGTGTGCCCGGTGCGCTGGCCACGCAGATCGGGTGGCCGTTGCCGGACGGGGTGCCGAGCCTCGGCTGGCTTCAGCAAGAGATCACCGTTCACACGTTTCTGAACATCCTCACCGTCGTGGTGTGGCTCGCGTGGGCCCAGTTCACCGCCTGCGTGCTCGTGGAGATGAAGGCCGCGCTGTCCGGTGTCGGTGTGCCGGGGCGGGTGCCGGGGGCCGGGCCCAGTCAGTTGCTCGCCCGGCAGCTCGTCGCCGCGCTGCTGCTCGTCGGCGCCACGGCGGCCAGCTTCACCCCCGGACTGTCGCAGCTCGGACAGAGCGGCTACGACGCCAACCAGAAGCCCACCGTCGCCGCGGCCCAGCAGACCCCGGGTTTCTTCGCCCAGCAGCAGGAGCAGGCCGCCGACACCGCCGCCGCCCTCGCCGAGCAGGCCTCGCACGCCGCCTCGCACGCGGACGCGGGTGGCAGCACCGCCCAGCAGGGCGACACGAAGTACTACCGGATCCAGCCGCCCGAGGGGCGTCACCACGACTCCCTGTGGGAGATAGCGGAACGGCACCTCGGTGACGGGCGTCGCTACAAGGAGATCTTCGAGCTCAACAAGGACCGCGTCCAGCCGGACGGGTCCAAGCTCTCCGAAGCCAGCCTCATCCGGCCCGGGTGGATCATGGAGATGCCGGGCGACGCGTGTGGCGGCGAGCTCGTCGAGATGCCCGACGAGGCTCCCAACGTGTCGCCGGATGTGCAGCAGCAGATCGCCGACTACGCCCAGACAGGGGACCACGCCCAAGGCGGGGGCAGTGGTGCCCAGGGCGGTGGCCACGAGCACGCCGGTGGTGGTCCTTCCACCTCCCAGGTCTCCCTGCCCGAGCAGCGGCCCGCCTCCGACGCCGGTCACCAGCAGGCCACCGCCGTCGACGCCGAGTCCGGCAACTCTTTCGGGCTGCCCGAGGCCCTTCTCACCGCGCCCCTCCTCGCCGCCGGTCTCCTGGGTGCCCTGGGGCGGCGCCGTCGGCAGGCGTTGTGGCAGTCGGCGTTCGGGGCCGTCGGCGGGCGGCGCGGCATGGAGCCGCCCACGCCGAGCGGGGATGCCCAGGACGTCCAGGACGCCCTGCTCGTCGGCGCCGACCCCGAGGGCGTGCGGCTGCTCGACCGGAGCCTGCGCGGTCTCGCCGCTTCCCTCGCCGAGGAGTCGCGGGCCCTGCCGGTCGTGTACGCCGCCTGGCTCAGCAACGGCGATCTGCACCTCCAGCTCGCCCAGCCCGCCGGGAAGCCGCCCGCCCCCTGGCAGCAGGGGCAGGACCAGACGTTCTGGATGCTGGCCCGGACGGACGCCGAGCGCTACGAGGACGTCGACACGGCCGCGCCCTACCCGGGGCTCGTCAGCCTCGGCACCATGGACGACTCGCGGCTGCTGCTCAACCTGGAGGCCGTGCCCGGCATCGTCTCCCTCTCCGGTCGGGAGGCCGACCGGGCCGCCGTCTTCGCGTCCGTCGCCGCCGAGTTGGCGACCAACGGATGGTCCGACCGCATGACCATCACGCTCGTCGGCTTCGGGCAGGACCTGACGCCGCTCGCCCCGAACCGGATCCGGCACCTCGAGGACGTCGAGGCGCTCGTCGAGACCATGGAGGCCGAGACGCGGCAGCGGCGGGGCGCCCTCGGCGCGGCCGGGCACGACTCCGTCCTCACCGGGCGCACCGGGCCCGCCCAGCACACCCGCTGGGCCCCGCACCTCGTCCTGCTCGCCGCCCAGCCGTCCGCCGAGGACGCCGTCAAGCTCGCCGAACTCGCCGCCGACGCCGGCCGTCTCGGCATCGGCTACCTCGTCGGCACCGAGACCGGTGATCTGCCGGGCGCCGCCTGGGAGATGGAGATCACGGGCCAGGGCAAGCTGCTCGCGCCCCTCCTCGGGCTCGAACTCGACGCCCAGTTGCTGCCCGCCGCCCAGCAGCGGGCCGTGGTCGAGCTGTTCGTCGACGCCGACCCCGAGAACCGGCCCGAGGGCGGCCCGGCCAACAGGCCGCCGTTCCTCGTCGACATCAGCGAGCAGGGCCGGCCGGCCGTCTACGCCCGGCTCGTCGGGCCCTACGAGATCATCGGCCTCGACACCCCGGACGGGGACCGCAGCGCCCTCCTCCACGAGGCGCTCGCCCTGCTGCTCCTGCACCGCGAGGGCGTGCACCCGCGCGTGCTGTCCTCGGCGCTGTGGCCGCGCGGCGTCACCGACGACGTGCGTAACGCGCTGCTGGACCGGCTGCGCGACTGGCTGGGCGCCGACCCCGACGGCACTCCCCGCCTCGCCACCGACGGCAGCGGCCGGCTCACGCTCGCCAAGTCCGTCGTCTCCGACCTGGACGTGCTGCGCTCCCTCTACCACGAGGCCACGCAGGGCAAGGGCGTGGACAGCCGGGCCGTGCGCGGGCGGCTGCTCACCGACGCGCTCGTGCTGGTGCGCGGGCCGCTGCTCGCCGACCGGCCCGAGGGCCGCTACCGGTGGCTCACCCACGAGATCGTCGACGCCCAGCTGCCGCTGCTCGTCGCGGACACCGGGCTCGCGCTGTGCGAGTTCCACATGGAGAAGAACCGCGCCGAGAAGGCCATCGAGGCGCTCAACGCGTCCCTGCGCACCGCCCCGGCCGACGAGCGCCTGTGGCACGAACTGCTGCGCGCCACCCACGCCACCGGCGACACGTCCCGCCTGACCGCGCTCGCCACCGATCTCATCGGCCGCAGCGGAGCCCGCGGTCTGCCGCCGCGCACCGAGGCACTGCTCGACGAGCTGCTGCCGACGTGGCGCGACGCGATCGCCGCGGTGGGATGAACACCGGGGTCCTGGTCATCGCCGCCGCGCTGTGGGGCGCGGCGGCGGGTGCGTTTCTGCCGCGTGCGGCCTACCGGTTCGCGGCTCCCTCCGGGGAACCCTGGCGGGAGCGGTGCCCCGGCGGGCACCCTCTCAAGGGCTGGCTCGGGCGGGCCACGTGCCACGAGTGTGAGGGGTCCGGTCACGGGCCGCGTACGACACCCCTGGTGATCGCCACCGCCCTCGTCTGCGCCGTCCTCGCCGCCGCCACCGGCACCCGGCCCGAGGTCGGGGTATGGCTGCTGCTCGCGCCCGTCTGGGTGCTGCTGACGGTCGTCGACTTCCGGGTGCGACGGCTGCCCGACCCGCTCACGCTCCCGTTCGCCGCGGCCGCGCTGGCCCTGCTCGGCCTCACCGCGCTCGTGCCCGAGCACGCGGGGGAGTGGACGACCGCCCTGCTCGGCTCGCTCGCGCTGGGCGGCGGCTACTTCGTGCTGTTCCTCATCAATCCCGCGGGGATGGGCTTCGGCGACGTCAAGCTCGCCCTGGGCGCGGGGGCGGTACTCGGCTGGTACGGCTGGCCGACGGTGATGCTCGGCACCTTCGCCGGGTTCCTGCTCGGCGCGCTGTACGGCGGTGCCCTCGTCGTCGCACGGCGGGCCGGGCGCAAGACGGCCATCCCCTTCGGGCCGTTCCTGATCTCCGGCGCCTTCCTCGGGCTCCTGGCCGGGGCCTACGCGGCCTGACGATCCCAAGGCCGGAAAGCCCGAAGGCCCGTAGGCCTGACGTCCAGCGGCCCGAACGGCTGGCGTACGCTGGGCTGGTCCGTCCACAACCCTTACGAAAGGGACGCCCGGTGACCGAGAAGGCCGACCTTCAGCCCATCCTCGACCGTGCTGCCGCCGGTGGGCGGATCACCCCCGACGAGGCGCTCGCGCTGTACCGGGACGCCCCGCTGCACGCGCTGGGCACCGCCGCCGACGCCGTACGCCGCCGCAGGTACGCCGGCACCGAGCACATCGCGACGTACATCATCGAGCGCAACATCAACTACACGAACGTCTGCGTCACGGCGTGCCGGTTCTGCGCCTTCTACGCCGCCCCCAAGGACACCGCCAAGGGCTGGACCCGCGACCTGGACGACATCCTGCGCCGGTGCGCCGAGACGGTGGAGCTGGGCGGCACCCAGATCATGTTCCAGGGCGGGCACCACCCGGACTACGGCGTCGAGTACTACGAGCAGCACTTCTCCGCCATCAAGCAGGCCTTCCCGCAGCTGGTCATCCACAGCCTGGGGGCGTCCGAGGTCGAGCACATGGCCCGGATCTCCAAGGTCAGCGTCGAGGAGGCGATCCAGCGCATCCACGCCGCCGGGCTCGACTCCTTCGCCGGCGCCGGTGCCGAGCTGCTGCCCGAGCGGCCCCGCAAGGCCATCGCCCCGCTGAAGGAGTCCGGCGAGCGCTGGCTGGAGATCATGGAGATCGCGCACGGCCTGGGCGTGGAGTCCACGTCCACCATGCTCATGGGCACCGGCGAGACCAACGCCGAACGCATCGAGCACCTGCGGATGATCCGGGACGTCCAGGACCGCACGGGCGGCTTCCGCGCCTTCATCCCGTACACCTACCAGCCCGAGAACAACCACCTGAAGGGCCGGACGCAGGCCACCCTCTTCGAGTACCTGCGGATGATCGCGATCGCCCGGCTGTTCATGGACAACATCGCCCACATCCAGGGCTCGTGGCTGACCACGGGCAAGGAGGTCGGGCAACTCTCCCTGCACTACGGCGCCGACGACCTCGGCTCGATCATGCTGGAGGAGAACGTCGTCTCCTCCGCGGGCGCCAAGCACCGGTCCAACCGGATGGAGATCATCGATCTGATCCGGAAGGCCGGGCGGGTGCCCGCGCAGCGCTCGACCACGTACGAACACCTCGTCGTGCACGACGACCCGGCGAACGACCCCGTCGACGACCGCGTGGTCTCGCACATCTCGTCCACGGCCATCGAGGGCGGCACGGCTCACCCCGAGCTGAAGCTGCTCGCCTCCAACTGAGCCGGCGCGGAGAGGCAGTTGGAAACCATTCACACGGCCGACGCCGTCCGCGTCACCTGGGACTCCGAGCCCGTCAAGGGCGGTGCCGTGGCCGTCGGGCGGGACCGGATCGGTGCCGTCGGAAAACTCGACGACGTACGCGAGGCGTTCCCCCGGGCCCGGGTCCGCAGGTGGCCCGGGACCCTCGGTCCCGCCCGGGTCCACGAGGGCCCGCTCCCGGACGCCCCGAGTCCGCGCGAACGCGTCCACGAGGTGCTGAAGCTCGGCGCGGTCGCGGTCCTGGAGGAGCACGTCGACTCGGCCGAACTCCGGGCCGCCGCCGAGCGCAACGACGTCGTCGTCCTGCCGAGCGCGCGCCGCACCGCGATCGTCCCGACCGGCCGCGCCGACCTCGCCGTCTTCGACGCGGCGGGGGAGTGCGTCGCGACGGTGTGCGCGGGGCGGCTCGTGCACCGGCGGCGCTGACAGCGCTTTTGAAGGGCCTTTCGGAGCGGACCGACTTCGCGTGGCTCGCCCGCTTCCCGACGGTGGACCGCCTCGTGGCCGTCCTCAACGCCCGGGCGGTGACGATCTGCCGCTGGCACGAGACCGCGCTGATCCTCGCAGTACCGCTGATCGACCGGTTTCTGGGACGTGCCCGCGTTCGGGGCGTTTTCTGCCGCTGGACAGCCAGTGGTTCATGTTCGGCGTCGGCGGGAAGCTGATCGCGGTGTTCGTGCTGCTGTGCGGGTGGGTGGAGGACGTGGCGGCACGGCGGAAGCCGCGGCCTCTCCCGGGCGGGCGTACTGCAACAATGGGCCCGTGACCCGCGCATCCCTGGACAAGCAGCCGCACGAAGTCGCCTCGATGTTCGACGACGTGGCGGAACGGTACGACCTGACCAACGACGTGCTGTCCCTCGGCCAGGACCGGCGATGGCGCAAGGAGGTCGCCAAGGCGGTCGACGCGCGCCCCGCGCAGAAGGTCCTCGACCTGGCGGCGGGCACGGGCACGTCCTCGCTGCCCTTCGCCCGCACCGGCGCCTACGTCGTCCCGTGCGACTTCTCCCAGGGCATGCTCCGGGTCGGCAAGCAGCGGCAGCCCTGGCTGCCCTACACCGCCGGTGACGCGACGCGGCTCCCCTTCAAGGACGACACCTTCGACGCCGTCACCATCTCCTTCGGGCTGCGCAACGTGCACGACACGGACGCCGCCCTGCGGGAGATGTACCGGGTGACCCGGCCCGGCGGGCGGGTCGTGATCTGCGAGTTCTCGCACCCCACCTGGGCACCGTTCCGCACCGTCTACACCGAGTACCTGATGCGCGCCCTGCCGCCGGTGGCGCGGGCCGTGTCCTCCAACCCCGACGCCTACGTCTACCTCGCCGAGTCCATCCGCGCCTGGCCCGACCAGCCCGCGCTGGCCGAGCGGCTGGGCAAGGCAGGCTGGTCGCGGGTGGCCTGGCGCAACCTGAGCGGCGGGATCGTCGCCCTGCACCGGGGCTTCAAGGCGAGCTGAGCCCTACGGCGAGCTGAGGACCATGCACGGGCCGCCGGGTTCGTCCAGCTCCCGTCGCAGGCCGCCCCGGGGTGGCCGGGGGGTCCGCGGCTCGTGCACGCCCCCGCCGCCCTCGCCGGGGCCGAAGTCGAACCACACGTAGACCATCGAGTCCCGTGGCACCTCGGCACCGGGCCGCGGGTACTGGCGTACGACGTAGTCGACGACGGCGAGAGGGAAGTCGGGCCGGTCCGGTGCGTTGAGGAGCAGGCCCTGCGCCCGGGCCGTCTCCCGCGCGTCCACGGCCATCAGGCCCACCAGACGCGGAACACGCACGTCGGGTGTTTCGCGGGATATGCGCACAGATGTCACCCCCCAGCGGTACAGGGAGGGTAACTCCCGCTCCATAGCGGCCGGAAGCGACAGGTGTCTTTCTGTGACAGTCGGCTACACAGCGTCAGCGGACGGTGGCCGGAGGTCGAGCCGGTAGCAGTGCCCCGACCGCTCCGAGGCCGGCGTCGTGAACGTCTCGGCGAGGCGCATCCCCAGCCGCTGAGCGACCGCGATGGACCGGGTGTTGCGGGCGTCGACCATCGCCACCACACCCGCTACGCCGGCCGCCCGCGTCCGCTCCAGCGTCTGGCGCGCGGCCGCGGTGACATAGCCCTTGCCCCAGTGCTCCCGGCCCAGCCGCCAGCCGATCTCGATCTGGCCCGCCGGCCCCCAGCCCCGCTCCCAGGGCTGGGCCCCCGTGAAGCCGATGACCTGCCCGGACTCGTCGACCATGCTCCACAGGCAGAAGCCGAGCTCGGCGTCGCGCCGGCGCTGGCGGGCGGTGAGCTCCTCGTAGACCGACAACTCCGCGGCCCTGCCGCCGTGGAACTCCATGACGTCCGGGTCGTCGAAGAGCCGGTGCCAGACGAAAGCGTCCTCGTGGGTGGGGACGCGCAGCCGCACGGCGGGGAGAGCTCGGTTCATGAAGGCAGCCCTTCAGCCGGTGATGAATGCCGCTGCATAGACTGCCCATGTCCTGTGCCGGTCGGCACGCAGATTTCGAACTTGGGGAGATCCCGCCGTGACCGTCGTGACCGAGCCGCTCTCCGAGAACACCGCCGATGTGATCGTCGTGGGCGCGGGGCCGGCCGGCTCCACGACCGCCTACCACCTCGCCAAGGCGGGACTCGACGTCCTTCTGCTGGAGAAGACCGAGTTCCCGCGCGAGAAGGTCTGCGGCGACGGCCTCACCCCACGCGCCGTCAAGCAACTGGTGGCGATGGGCATCGACATCTCGGAGGAAGCGGGCTGGCTGCGCAACAAGGGCCTCAGGATCATCGGCGGCGGGGTGCGGCTCCAGCTCGACTGGCCGGATCTCGCCTCCTTCCCCGACTACGGCCTCGTCCGCAAGCGTGACGACTTCGACGAGCAGCTCGCCCGGCAGGCCCAGAAGGCGGGCGCCCGGCTGTTCGAGCGCTGCAACGTGGGCGCGCCGATCCTGGACGAGCGCACGGGCCGTATCACCGGCGTGCACGCCAAGCTCGGCGAGGAGAAGCGCGAGGTCACCTTCCGCGCCCCGCTCGTCGTGGCCGCCGACGGCAACTCCACGCGCCTGTCCCTCGCGATGGGCCTGCACCGCCGCGAGGACCGCCCGATGGGCGTGGCCGTGCGCACGTACTTCACCAGCCCGCGCCACGAGGACGACTACCTGGAGTCCTGGCTGGAACTGTGGGACCGCCGCGGCGCCGAGGACCGCCTGCTCCCGGGTTACGGCTGGATCTTCGGCATGGGCGACGGTACGTCGAACGTCGGCCTCGGTGTCCTCAACACCTCCGACTCCTTCAAGGAGCTGGACTGGCGCGAGGTCCTGAAGGCCTGGTGCGCGTCCATGCCGGAGGACTGGGGCTACACCCCCGACAACATGACCGGGCCCATCCGCGGCGCCGCCCTCCCCATGGCCTTCAACCGCCAGCCCCACTACACCAAGGGGCTGTTGCTGGTGGGCGACGCCGGCGGCCTGGTGAACCCCTTCAACGGCGAGGGCATCGCCTACGCCATGGAGTCCGGCCAGATCGCCGCCGACGTCATCGTCCAGGCCCACGCGCGCTCCACGCCGTCCCAGCGCGAGACGGCCCTCCAGCGCTACCCGCGCGTCCTCAAGGACACCTACGGCGGCTACTACACGCTCGGCCGGGGCTTCGTGAAGCTCATCGGCAATCCGAAGGTCATGCAGCTCGCGGCCCAGCGCGGGCTGACGCACCCGCTGCTGATGAAGTTCACGCTGAAGCTCCTCGCGAATCTCACCGACCCGACCGGCGGCGACGCGATGGACCGCATCATCAACGGCCTGAGCAAGGTCGCGCCGAAGGCCTGATCGGGCATACGGGCACGCGGACCTTCGGACGTTCGGACACTCGGGAACGCGGACTTTCGGGCAGCTCGGGCAACTCGGGCACGCGGGCTTTCGGGCAGCTCGGGCAACTCGGGCACGCGGGCTTTCGGGCAGCTCGGGCATGCGTGCCTTCGGTGCCGAAGGCCCGGTCAGCCGCTGAGGGCCGCGACGTTGGCGGCCCGGCGCGCGAGCACCGCCGCGCGCCGGTCCGCCATCTGCCGCAGCGCCTCCTTGCGTTCCCGCCCGGACAGCCGGTCCAGGTACACCTGCCCGTTCACATGGTCGGTCTCGTGCGCCAGGCAGCGGGCGAAGTAGCCCGTGCCCTCGATCACGAGCGGTTCGCCGTCCCTGTCGTACCCGCGCACCACGGCCCGGTCCGGACGAGGTACGTCCATCGCGGCGCCCGGCACCGACAGGCACCCCTCGGCCTCGTCGAGCAGCCGCCGGCCCGCCGGGTCGAGCGGCTCCAGGACCGGATTGACGATGTGCCCGACGTGCCGCACGCCGTCGTCGTCCGGGCAGTCGTACACGAACAGCCGCAGATCGACCCCGACCTGGTTCGCCGCGAGCCCGGCCCCGTCCGCGACGTACATCGTCAGGAACATGTCGTCGATCAGCGCGGCGAGGTCCGGACCGAACTCGGTGACGTCCCGGCACGGTTTGTGCAGGACCTCCTCACCGGCCTCCGTGATCCGCCGCACCTTCCCGTTCCTGGCCTCGGGCGCGAGCCGCGGGTACGAGTCGACGGGCCGTCCCTGCACGAAAACGCTGGGCATCTGTTGTCTCCCTGTGATGGTGAGGACGCTGTGAGTGGCGGGAACCGGGCTTCCGGCACCGGAAAGCCCCTCCCCGCCCTCCGCGAATCATGACAACAGAACACGCACAGCGGTCCCAGGAGCAGTCAGGCCACACCCGCAGACGCTTCTCACGGCCACTGGAGGGGCCGCCGGGGCCATCGCCTGGGGTGGCCCGGCATCGCGAGCGCCGAGGGCCGCAGGCGGCGTCTGGGCGCCTCGCCGTCCTCGGCGGTGGCATCTCCGGCCTCGGCGCCGCCCACACACTCGCCGAGCGCGGCTACGCCGTCACCGTCCATGAGCACTACGACGCCCTCGGCGACAAGGCCCACTCGACGAACGCCCCGGGCACGGGCGCCGGCGGACGCACGCCGCTCCCCGGCGAGCACGGCTGCCGCTTCTTGCCCGGCTTCTCCCGGAATCTGCCGGACGCCATGCGCGGCATCCCCTTCGCCGGCAAGGCCGACGGCGTCCGCGGCAACCTCCGCTCCGGCACCGAGGCGCTGTTCGCCCGCGGATCGGGCCGGCCGGACCTGCCCTTCCTCCTCAGACGGCACCGGCGAGCGAGGCCTGGATCGACCCCTGGGAGACGCTGCGCTCACTCGGCGTGGAGTTCGTCCTCGGCACGCATCTCCGTGCGGTCCTCTGAGACGGCGACCGGGGGTCCGGCGTGCGCGTCTTCGCCCGCGACGGCACCGGGGAGCGCACGGTCACCGTCGGCCACCACGTCAGCGCGCTGCCCGGCGAACGCGCCCGCCTCATCTGGGGCGGGGCCCTGCACACACCGGCCCCGGTCGGGCACGGTCGCGTCAACTGTCTCGGGCGGAACGGGGCAAGCCCGGCATCCTGCACGGCAAGACGGCCCCGGCAGGCCCCAGCACGGCCCGGCGCCCCCGGGCACGCCGGGAGGGCCGCTGCCCCCGAAGGGCGGCGGCCCTCAAGCCCGTATGCCTGACGTCAGAGGACGCGCACCGCGCCCGACGCCGGGTAACCCGACAGGTCCTGGATGACGACGCCCTTGGACGGGTTGGCCGCGTCCAGGTACTGGCCGTCTCCGATGTAGACACCCACGTGGTACGCGGAGCCCTTGCCGCCCCAGTACAGGATGTCGCCGACCTGGATGTCGGACAGCGGGACGTCCGTGCCGGCCATCGACTGGTCCTGCGAGACGCGCGGCAGGTCCACACCAACCTGCTTGTACGCGGCCTGCACGAGGGAGGAGCAGTCCCAGGCGTTGGGACCGGTGGCGCCCATGACGTAGGCGTCGCCCACCTGAGCCTTCAGGAAGGCGATGACGGTCGCGACGCTGCCGCTGGAGGGCGCCGACACCGACGTGGAGGCGGACGCGGAGGTGGAAGCGGAGGCGGACAGCGTGGCGCGCTCGGCGTTGCGCGTGGCGCGCTCGGCTGCGGCCTTGCGGGCGGCCTCGGCGGCCTTCTTCTTGGCCTCCGCCTTCTTCTTCGCCTCGGCGAGGTCCTTCTTGGCCTCCGCGGCGGCCTTGGCGGCGGCGGCGTCACGCTCGGCGCGCAGTTCGTAGTTCGCGGCCGCCTGCTGGGTGGCGGCGGCGGACTGGGCGACCTGGGCGGACAGGTCGGCCGTCAGGGTGGGCAGTTCGATGGTCTGGGTGACCGGCTCGGCGGCGCTCGCCGAGGCCGAGGCACCCGCCGCTGCCATGCTGAGAACGCCACCGGTAACTCCGGCACGCACGGCGATCGAAGAGGTCGCGCTGCGGCGGGGTTTCCGGTGGCTGCGTATGTGAGCGGTGTGGGACATGGGAACAACCGGTACCAGGGGCTCCTTCATATCTTCAAGAAACGTGTGCTGCGCCACAGTTGTTCAACAGGGCCCTCAAGAACCTCGCGCGAGGCCCTTTATTGACGCCGTAACGGACATTGCGGGCTCCCCGTGACCAGGCTGTGATCACGGCCTTTGATCAATACGCCCGAATTGCCCCGCACCTACCATCGGTTGGGCTGATTGGCCAAGCCCCGTTCTCATGAGCCTCTCACCTGTGTGACGGAGGTCACGGAACGGTTGCCCCGGCGGGCACGTCCGGCGCCGTAGATCACGACCGGATCACGACCTCGCGAAGATCGTGAACGGATGCACGCGTCCACACCCCGCCCCACGCACCCTCCGATGTGTGAACGCGCCTCTATCAAGGGATCCGGTCCATCGCGAATTTGCATGCACAGGAACCTTCTTGATATTGAGACGCCGCCCTCCGGCCTGCACTGACGAGCCAAAGTGTCACCTCTGGTGATCACTCGGACGCTTCGGGTGTGAAGATCACCGCTCATCCGACTTCATGATCGATCGTCAGGTGGTGGAGATCACAAAGCTTGTGCAATACCCCGTGTCGCAGATCACAGAGCGTCGGGCATAAGATGCACGCGGTTGGGCTTGTGACCTGCTTCACATGTTCCCGATCTTCGTCGAGGCGGGCGGGGTTCGAGGGACGGGTGGGACGGATGTGAGCCCGACGGAAACCGCCAGCAGTCAGTGCCGACTGAGAGGAGCGAGGAGCGGTGAACGCTTATGCGCCCATCCTCGTACTGGGAGCCCTCGGGGCAGGCTTTGCGATCTTCTCCGTGGTCATGGCCACGTTGATCGGGCCCAAGCGGTACAACCGGGCCAAGCTCGAGGCCTACGAGTGCGGAATCGAGCCGACCCCCACGCCGGCCGGCGGCGGGCGCTTCCCGATCAAGTACTACCTGACGGCGATGCTCTTCATCATTTTCGATATCGAGATCGTCTTCCTCTACCCCTGGGCCGTCACCTTCGACGCCCTGGGGATTTTCGGGCTCGTGGAGATGCTGCTCTTCGTGCTCACCGTCTTCGTCGCGTACGCGTACGTATGGCGGCGCGGCGGCCTGGAATGGGACTGAGGGGCCACACGTCATGGGACTCGAAGAAAAGCTGCCGAGCGGCTTCCTGCTGACCACCGTCGAGCAGGCCGCGGGCTGGGTGCGCAAGTCGTCCGTCTTCCCCGCCACGTTCGGCCTCGCCTGCTGTGCCATCGAGATGATGACCACCGGCGCCGGCCGCTACGACCTGGCGCGCTTCGGCATGGAGGTCTTCCGGGGCTCGCCGCGCCAGGCGGACCTGATGATCGTCGCCGGCCGGGTGAGCCAGAAGATGGCGCCGGTGCTGCGGCAGGTCTACGACCAGATGCCGAACCCCAAGTGGGTGATCTCCATGGGGGTCTGCGCCTCCTCGGGCGGCATGTTCAACAACTACGCCATCGTCCAGGGCGTCGACCACATCGTGCCGGTCGACATCTACCTCCCCGGCTGCCCGCCACGGCCGGAGATGCTGATGGACGCCATCCTCAAGCTCCACCAGAAGATCCAGAGCTCCAAGCTCGGCGTGAACGCCGAGGAGGCGGCCCGCGAGGCGGAGGAGGCGGCGCTCAAGGCCCTGCCCACGATCGAGATGAAGGGGCTGCTGCGGTGAGCGACGCCAACGACCACGGGGTCAACCCCGAGAAGGACCTCAGCGCGTCGAACCTCCCGGGCCAGCGCGGCCAGGGCGGTGAGGAGATCCGCGTCCAGCGCGGCATGTTCGGCGCCAACAACGGAGGTGACACCTCCGGCTACGGCGGCCTGGTCCGCTCGGTCCGGCTCCCGGGACCGGCGACCCGCCCCTACGGCGGCTGGTTCGACGAGGCCGCCGACGAGCTGGAGGGCGCGCTGGAGGAGCAGGGACTGCTCCCCGGGAACGCCATCGAGAAGACGGTCGTCGACCGCGACGAGCTGACCTTCCACATCGAACGCGAGCACCTGGTCCGGGTCGCCCGGACCCTGCGCGACGATCCGGCCCTGCGCTTCGAGCTGTGCACCGGCGTCAGCGGTGTCCACTACCCGAACGACAAGGGCCGCGAGCTGCACGCCGTCTACCACCTGCGCTCGATCACCCACAACCGGCTGATCCGCCTGGAGGTCAGCTGCCCCGACAGTGACCCGCACATCCCGTCACTGTTCTCCGTCTATCCGACGAACGACTGGCACGAGCGCGAGACGTACGACTTCTTCGGCATCGTCTTCGACGGCCACCCTGCCCTGACGCGGATCATGATGCCGGACGACTGGCAGGGCTTTCCGCAGCGCAAGGACTACCCCCTCGGCGGCATCCCCGTCGAGTACAAGGGCGCCCAGATCCCGGCTCCGGACCAGCGGAGGTCGTACTCATGAGCACGTCGCACGCATCCGACGCCGCCGCCGCGGCCGCCGCGGCGCGCGAGACCACCGAGGGCACCGTCTACACGGTCACCGGTGGCGACTGGGACGAGGTCGTCCAGTCCGCGGCCCGCGCCGACGACGAGCGCATCGTCGTCAACATGGGCCCGCAGCACCCGTCCACGCACGGCGTGCTCCGGCTGATCCTGGAGATCGACGGCGAGACCGTCACCGAGGCCCGCTGCGGCATCGGCTACCTGCACACCGGCATCGAGAAGAACCTCGAGTACCGGACGTGGACGCAGGGCACCACGTTCGTGACGCGCATGGACTACCTGACGCCGTTCTTCAACGAGACGGCGTACTGCCTCGGGGTCGAGAAGCTCCTCGGCATCGAGGACCAGATCCCGGACCGCGCCTCGATCATCCGCGTGCTCCTGATGGAGCTGAACCGGCTGTCGTCGCACCTGGTGTGCATCGCCACCGGCGGCATGGAGCTCGGCGCCACCACGATCATGATCTACGGATTCCGTGATCGTGAACTCATTCTCGATATCTACGAGCTGATCACCGGCCTGCGGATGAACCACGCGTACATCCGCCCCGGCGGACTCGCCCAGGACCTGCCGCCCGGCGCGGTGGACCAGATCCGCGAGTTCGTGAAGAAGATGAAGAAGAACCTCCCGGAATACGACAAGCTCGCCACCGGGAACCCCATCTTCAAGGCCCGCATGCAGGATGTCGGCTACCTCGACCTGGCCGGCTGCATGGCCCTCGGCGCGACGGGACCGATCCTGCGCTCCACCGGCCTGCCGCACGACCTGCGCAAGGCCCAGCCGTACTGCGGCTACGAGACCTACGACTTCGAGATCCCGACCGCCGACACCTGCGACTCCTACGGCCGCTTCCTGATCCGCCTGGAGGAGATGCGCCAGTCGCTCAGGATCATCGAGCAGTGCCTGGACCGGCTCCAGCCCGGCCCGGTCATGGTCGCCGACAAGAAGATCGCCTGGCCGGCCCAGCTCGCTCTGGGGCCCGACGGCCTCGGCAACTCCCTCGACCACATCAAGAAGATCATGGGCACCTCCATGGAGGCCCTGATCCACCACTTCAAGCTGGTCACCGAGGGCTTCCGCGTCCCGCCCGGACAGACGTACGCGGCGGTCGAGTCGCCCAAGGGCGAACTCGGGGTGCACGTCGTGTCCGACGGCGGCACCCGCCCCTACCGGGTCCACTTCCGCGACCCGTCCTTCACCAACCTTCAGGCCATGGCGGCGATGTGCGAGGGCGGCCAGGTCGCCGACGTCATCGTCGCCGTCGCGTCCATCGACCCCGTGATGGGAGGCGTCGACCGGTGACCACCTCTTCTTCCGAGCGGGGCGTCAGCCTGGGCATGCCCGAACTGCCCGCACCCGCCTACCCGGACGACGTCCGGGCCCGTCTGGAGACCGACGCGCGCGAGGTCATCGCCCGCTACCCGGACTCCCGGTCCGCCCTCCTGCCGCTGCTGCACCTCGTGCAGGCCGAGGAAGGCCACGTCACGCGCACCGGGATGCGGTTCTGCGCGGACCTGCTCGGCCTGACCACGGCGGAGGTCACCGCGGTCGCCACCTTCTACACCATGTACCGCCGCCGCCCGAGCGGTGATTACCAAGTGGGGGTGTGCACCAACACCCTGTGCGCCGTCATGGGCGGGGACGCGATCTTCGAGGAGCTCCAGGAGCACCTGGGCGTCGGCAACGGCGAGACCACCGACGACGGCAAGGTCACCCTGGAGCACATCGAGTGCAACGCGGCCTGCGACTTCGCGCCGGTCGTGATGGTCAACTGGGAGTTCTTCGACAACCAGACCCCGGCCAGCGCCAAGCGCCTCGTCGACGACCTGCGCGCGGGACGGCCGGTCACACCCACGCGCGGGGCGCCCCTGTGCACCTTCAAGGAGACCGCCCGGGTCCTGGCCGGTTTCCCCGACGACCGGGACGGGGCCGTCGAGTCGGGAGGAAGCGCGGGACCCGCCTCCCTGGTCGGCCTGAAGCTCGCCAAGGGCGAGTCCGCTCCCGCACGCGTGGTGCACCCGCGCGGCGAGGCGGCCCGGACCGAGGCACCGCACGAGCCGTCACCGACGGAGCACTTGAGCTCGCACGACGCGCCGCAGGACACGTCGGCCTCCGACCCAGCCCACCCGGCCGGGCCCGCCGCCGAGGAGGGGGAGTGATGACCTTGGCACCCGAGCTGAAAGACATGAGCCCCGAGAAGCTGCTCGCACCGGTGCTGTCGGCCTTCTGGGACGAGGACAGGTCCTGGACGCTGGACGTGTACCGACGGCACGACGGATACGAGGGCCTCCGCAAGGCGCTCGCCATGTCGCCGGACGACGTGATCGCGTACGTCAAGGAGTCCGGTCTGCGCGGGCGCGGCGGCGCGGGATTCCCCACGGGGATGAAGTGGCAGTTCATTCCCCAGGGAGATGGAAAGCCGCACTATCTAGTTGTCAACGCCGACGAGTCGGAGCCGGGGACGTGCAAGGACATCCCGCTCCTCTTCGCGAACCCGCACAGCCTCATCGAGGGCATGATCATCGCGTGTTACGCCATCAGGTCGTCGCATGCCTTCATCTATCTGCGTGGTGAAGTCGTGCCAGTGCTGCGGCGGTTGCACTCGGCCGTGCGCGAGGCCTACGAGGCGGGCTTCCTCGGCGAGAACATCCTGGGCAGCGGACTCGACCTCCACATCACCGTGCACGCGGGCGCGGGCGCGTACATCTGTGGTGAGGAGACCGCACTGCTGGACTCGCTCGAAGGCCGCCGGGGTCAACCGCGGCTCCGTCCCCCCTTCCCTGCTGTCGCGGGCCTCTACGCGTGCCCGACTGTGGTGAACAACGTCGAGTCGATCGCGTCGGTTCCCGCGATCATGCATCGGGGCAAGGAATGGTTCCGGTCGATGGGGAGTGAGAAGTCCCCGGGCTTCACGCTCTACTCCCTGTCCGGCCATGTCGCCAGCCCCGGTCAGTACGAGGCGCCGCTCGGGATCACGCTCCGCCAGCTCCTCGAGATGAGCGGCGGGATGCGCCCCGGGCACCGCCTCAAGTTCTGGACGCCGGGCGGCTCCTCGACCCCGATGTTCACCGACGAGCACCTCGACGTCCCTCTTGATTACGAAGGAGTGGGCGCCGCGGGTTCCATGCTCGGCACAAAAGCTCTCCAGTGCTTCGACGAGACGACCTGTGTCGTCCGCGCCGTCACCCGCTGGACCGAGTTCTACGCCCACGAGTCCTGTGGCAAGTGCACGCCCTGCCGCGAAGGGACGTACTGGCTCGTGCAGCTCCTGCGCGACATCGAGGCCGGCAAGGGACAGATGTCCGACCTCGACAAGCTGAACGACATCGCCGACAACATCAACGGCAAGTCCTTCTGCGCCCTCGGCGACGGCGCCGCCTCGCCGATCTTCTCCTCGCTCAAGTACTTCCGCGAGGAGTACGAGCAGCACATCACGGGCCGGGGCTGCCCCTTCGACCCGGCCAAGTCGACGGCCTGGGCCGACCGCACGGAGGTGAACGCATGACCGTGACCACCAGCGCTCCCTCGGGCGGGGGAGAGGCGGCGGTCCCGCCGGAGGACCTCGTCACGCTGACGATCGACGGCATCGAGATCAGCGTGCCCAAGGGCACCCTGGTCATCCGGGCCGCCGAACAGCTCGGCATCGAGATCCCCCGGTTCTGCGACCACCCCCTCCTCGACCCGGCCGGCGCCTGCCGCCAGTGCATCGTCGAGGTCGAGGGCCAGCGCAAGCCCATGGCGTCCTGCACCATCACCTGCACCGACGGGATGGTGGTCAAGACCCACCTCACCTCGCCGGTCGCCGAGAAGGCCCAGAAGGGTGTGATGGAGCTCCTGCTCATCAACCACCCGCTGGACTGCCCGGTCTGCGACAAGGGCGGCGAGTGCCCGTTGCAGAACCAGGCGATGTCGCACGGCGACGCCGAGTCCCGCTTCGAGGGCCGCAAGCGGACCTACGAGAAGCCCGTGCCGATCTCCACGCAGGTGCTGCTGGACCGCGAGCGGTGCGTGCTGTGCGCCCGCTGCACCCGGTTCTCCAACCAGGTGGCGGGCGACCCGATGATCGAGCTGATCGAGCGGGGCGCGCTCCAGCAGGTCGGCACCGGCGAGGGCGACCCGTTCGAGTCGTACTTCTCCGGCAACACCATCCAGATCTGCCCGGTCGGCGCGCTGACCTCGGCGGCGTACCGATTCCGCTCCCGCCCCTTCGACCTCGTCTCCTCCCCGTCGGTCTGCGAGCACTGCTCAGGCGGCTGCGCCACGCGCACCGACCACCGGCGCGGCAAGGTCATGCGGCGGCTCGCGGCCCACGACCCCGAGGTCAACGAGGAGTGGATCTGCGACAAGGGGCGGTTCGCGTTCCGGTACGCGCAGCAACGGGACCGGCTCGAGACGCCGCTCGTGCGCAACGCCGAGGGCGAGCTGGAACCGGCCTCCTGGCCCGAGGCGCTCCAGATCGCGGCCCAGGGCCTGCTGGCCTCGCGGGGCCGCACCGGTGTCCTGACCGGCGGCCGGCTGACCATCGAGGACGCCTACGCGTACAGCAAGTTCGCGCGCGTGGCGCTCGACACCAACGACATCGACTTCCGCGCGCGCGTGCACACCGGCGAGGAGGCCGACTTCCTCGCCGCCCAGGTCGCCGGGCGCGGCCGGGACCTCGACGGTACGGGCGTCACCTACGCCGCACTGGAGAAGGCACCCGCCGTCCTGCTGGTCGGTTTCGAGGCGGAGGAGGAGGCGCCCGGGGTCTTCCTGCGGCTGCGCAAGGCCTGGCGGGGGCACGGGCAGAAGGTCTTCTCCCTGGCCACGCACGCCACGCGCGGTCTGGAGAAGGCCGGTGGGACGCTGCTGCCGGCGGCCCCCGGCACCGAGACCGAGTGGCTGGACGCGCTCGCGAGGAACGTCGGTCTGGAGGACGACGGAGCTCTCGCCGCCCAGGCGCTGCGCGCCGAGGGCGCCGTGATCGTCGTCGGCGAGCGGCTGGCCACGGTGGCCGGCGGTCTGACCGCCGCCGTACGCACCGCCTCCGCGACCGGAGCGCGGCTGGCGTGGATCCCGCGCCGGGCCGGGGAGCGCGGCGCCATCGAGGCGGGCGCGCTGCCGTCGCTGCTGCCGGGCGGGCGTCCGGCCACCGATCCACGCGCGCGTGACGAGGTCGCCGGCGTCTGGGGCGTCGCCGGCCTCCCGCACCGCTACGGCCGCGACACCGGACAGATCGTGGAGGCCGCCGCGACCGGCGAACTCCAGGCGCTGCTGGTGGCGGGTGTCGAGATCGCCGACCTTCCCGACCCGGCACGCGCGCGTGCGGCACTCGACGAGGTCGGCTTCCTGGTCTCGCTCGAACTGCGGCCCAGCGAGATCACCCGCAAGGCCGACGTGGTCCTGCCGGTCGCCGCGGTCGCCGAGAAGGCCGGCACCTTCCTCAACTGGGAAGGCAGGGTCCGCTTCTTCGAGGCCGCGCTCAAGCCCGACCACATGACCCGCCGTCTCGCGCCCACCGACGCGCGCGTGCTGCAGATGGTGGCCGACGCCATGGACGTCCACCTCGGACTGCCCGATCTGCGCACCGTACGGGCGGAGATCGACCGGCTCGGCGCCTGGGACGGCCCGCGGGCCACCGAACCCCTGGAGACGGCGGGCGTCCTGCCCCGTCCGGCCGCCGGTGAGGCGGTGCTCGCCGGTCACCGGCTGCTGCTCGACCAGGGCGTCCTCCAGCAGGGCGACGAGGCACTCGCCGGCACCCGGCACGCCGCACGCGCGCGTGTGTCGCCCGCGACGGCCGCCGAGGCGGGCGTCAAGGAGGGCGACCTCCTCGCGGTGACCGGCCCCCGGGGAGTCGTCGAACTCCCGCTCCAGATCAGTGAGATGCCCGACCGGGTGGTGTGGCTTCCGCTGAACTCCACCGGCGGCGGCGTCGCCTCCGACACCGGGGCGCGGCCCGGCTCCCTCGTCCGCATCGGCCCGGCGACCCTCGCCGGCGAGGCCCCCAAGGAGGTGGAGGCATGAGCCCGTACCTCGCCGCTGAAGACCTCTCGATGTTCGGCCACGACCCCTGGTGGCTGGTCGTCATCAAGGCGGTGTTCTGCTTCGCCTTCCTGATGGTGACCGTGCTGATCTCCATCGTCATGGAGCGCAAGGTCGTCGCCTGGATGCAGCTGCGCATCGGCCCCAACCGGCACGGCCCCTGGGGCATGCTCCAGTCGCTCGCCGACGGCATCAAACTGATGCTCAAGGAAGACGTCATCGTCAAGCGCGCGGACAAGGCGGTGTACGTCCTCGCGCCGATCATCGCGGCCATCCCGGCCTTCATGGCGATCGCGGTGATCCCCTTCGGCCCGGCCGGCAACGAGATCTCGATCTTCGGCCACCGCACCACGATGCAGCTCACCGACCTGCCGATCGCGATGCTCTACATCCTCGCGGTCGCCTCGGTCGGCATCTACGGCATCGTGCTGGCGGGCTGGAGCTCCGGATCGACGTACCCGCTGCTGGGCGGCCTGCGCTCCTGCGCGCAGATGATCTCGTACGAGATCGCGATGGGCGCCGCGTTCGCCTCCGTGTTCCTCTACTCGGGGTCGATGTCGACGTCGACGATCGTCGAGCAGCAGACCGACCGCTGGTACATCCTGCTGCTGCCGCTCTCCTTCGTCCTCTACATCGTGACGATGGTCGGCGAGACCAACCGCGCCCCGTTCGACATGCCGGAGTCCGAGGGCGACCTGGTCGGCGGCTTCAACACCGAGTACTCGTCGATCAAGTTCGCGATGTTCATGCTCGCCGAGTACGTCAACATGGTGACCGTCTCGGCCGTCGCCACGACGCTGTTCCTCGGCGGCTGGCGGGCCCCCTGGCCGGTGAGCACCTTCTGGGAGGGCGCGAACCACGGCTGGTGGCCGATGCTCTGGTTCACGGTCAAGGTCCAGTTGCTGCTGTTCATGTTCATCTGGATCCGCGGCACGCTCCCACGCGTCCGCTACGACCAGTTGATGAAGCTCGGCTGGAAGGTCCTCATCCCGGTCTCGCTGGTCTGGCTGATGCTCGTCGCCACGGTGCGGGCCCTGCGCAACGAGGGCTACGACTTCGCCGATGTCGCCCTCTACGTCGGCGGCGGCGTGCTGGCCCTGCTGGTGCTCTCCTTCGTCGTCGACATGTTCCGCGAGAAGGCGAAGCAGGCCGAGCCGCCGGCCGAGACCCCGGCCGCCTTCGACCCGATGGCGGGCGGATTCCCCGTACCGCCCCTGCCGGGACAGGAGCTCCCACCGGTCCCGCGACGCCGCTCGCGCACCGAGCGGGAGCTGATTGTCAGTGGTGGGCCCGATACTCAGAGTGACGGATCTCTGGGCGGAACTACGGATGGAAAGGAGGCGTCCGATGGCTGAGGAACCGAAGGACACCAAGCCCGGTTTCCAGAACCCGGTGGCCGGCTTCGGCGTGACCTTCAAGGCCATGTTCAAGAAGCGGCTGACCGAGCAGTACCCGGAGCAGCAGAAGACCACGGCTCCGCGCTTCCACGGACGGCACCAGCTCAACCGCCATCCGGACGGCCTGGAGAAGTGCGTCGGCTGCGAGCTGTGCGCGTGGGCCTGCCCCGCCGACGCCATCTACGTGGAGGGCGCGGACAACACCGACGAGGAGCGCTACTCGCCGGGCGAGCGGTACGGCCGCGTCTACCAGATCAACTACGCCCGCTGCATCCTGTGCGGCCTGTGCATCGAGGCGTGCCCCACGCGCGCGCTCACGATGACCAACGAGTTCGAGCTGGCCGACTCCAGCCGGGCCAACCTCATCTACACCAAGGAGCAGCTGCTCGCCGGTCTGGAGGAGGGCATGGTCGACAGTCCTCACGCCATCTATCCGGGGACGGACGAACAGGACTACTACCGGGGCCTGGTCACCGAGGCCGCACCCGGTACGGAGCGGCAGGTCGCCCACTCCAAGGGCGAGGTCGTCCAGGAGGCCGACTCGACCTTCGGCGGGACGGAACCGGCGTCGGAGAAGGTGATCGACCGATGACCGCCCAGCTCGCCGCCTACTCCACCTCCACCGGAGAGGCCGTCCAGTTCTGGATCCTCGGCACCATCGCGGTGATCGGCGCCCTGTGCACCATCCTCATGAAGAGGGCCGTGCACAGCGCGCTCTGCCTCGCCGGGACCATGATCATCCTGGCGGTGTTCTACCTCGCCAACGGCGCCTACTTCCTGGGCGTCGTGCAGATCGTCGTCTACACCGGCGCGATCATGATGCTGTTCCTGTTCGTGGTGATGCTCGTCGGCGTCACCGCGGCGGACTCCCTGAAGGAGACCATCAAGGGCCAGCGCTGGCTGGCCCTGCTGTGCGGGCTCGGCTTCGGCGTCCTGCTGATCGCCGGCATCGGCAACGCCTCCCTCAGCGAGTTCAACGGCATCGGCCAGGCGAACGCCGGCGGCAACGTGGAGGGCATCGCCACCCTCCTGTTCACCCGGTACGTCTTCGCGTTCGAGATCACCGGCGCCCTGCTCATCACGGCCGCCGTCGGCGCCATGGTGCTCACCCACCGCGAGCGCACCGAACGCGCCAAGACGCAGCGCGAACTCTCCGAGGAGCGGGTCCGCGAAGGCAAGCAACTGCCGCCCCTGCCGGCCCCTGGTGTGTACGCCCGGCACAACGCGGTCGACATCGCGGGCCTGCTGCCCGACGGCACACCCTCCGACCTCACCGTCAGCAAGACGCTGCGCGAGCGGGGCCAGATC
The DNA here is from genome assembly GCF_014205255.1 of Streptomyces caelestis. Classification (GTDB taxonomy): domain Bacteria; phylum Actinomycetota; class Actinomycetes; order Streptomycetales; family Streptomycetaceae; genus Streptomyces; species Streptomyces caelestis. The sequence goes on from NZ_JACHNE010000001.1 coordinate 5,174,793, forward strand.
CGGGACGTGTCGCAGGAGGCGCTCAACGACCTGCGCGCTCTGGAGCAGCGTGCCGAGGAGCGCCTGGAGCGGAAGGCCATCGAGCCGACCACGTTCAAGCGGCCCGAGGAGGCATCGAAGTGAACCCGGTCAACTATCTGTACCTCGCGGCCCTGCTGTTCACGATCGGTGCCACCGGCGTGCTGATCAGGCGCAACGCGATCGTCGTGTTCATGTGCATCGAGCTCATGCTCAACGCCTGCAACCTCGCGTTCGTCGCCTTCTCCCGGATGCACGGCAACCTCGACGGCCAGATCATCGCGTTCTTCACGATGGTCGTCGCCGCCGCGGAGGTCGTGGTCGGGCTCGCGATCATCGTGTCCCTGTTCCGCGCCCGCCACTCGGCCTCGGTCGACGACGCCAGCCTGATGAAGCTGTAAGGGGTCGGAAGAATCGTGGAGAACCTCATTGCGCTGCTGGTGGCGGCGCCCCTGCTCGGAGCGGCGGTCCTGCTGTGCGGCGGACGCCGGCTGGACGCCGTCGGCCACTGGATCGGCACGCTGCTCGCGGCCGCCTCCTTCGTGCTCGGCCTGGTGCTGTTCACTGACATGCTGGGCCAGGACGCCGAACACCGGGTCATGGCCCAGCACCTGTTCAGCTGGATCCCGGTGGAGGGCTTCCAGGCGGACGTCGCCTTCCAGCTCGACCAGCTGTCCATGACGTTCGTGCTGCTGATCACGGGCGTCGGATCGCTGATCCACCTCTACTCCGTCGGGTACATGGAGCACGACGAGCGGCGCCGCCGCTTCTTCGGCTACCTGAACCTGTTCCTCGCGGCGATGCTGCTGCTCGTCCTCGCCGACAACTACCTGCTGCTGTACGTCGGCTGGGAGGGCGTCGGTCTCGCCTCCTACCTGCTGATCGGCTTCTGGCAGCACAAGCCCAGCGCCGCCACGGCCGCGAAGAAGGCCTTCCTGGTCAACCGCGTCGGCGACATGGGCCTGTCCATCGCGATCATGCTGATGTTCCTGTGGTTCGGCACCTTCGCCTTCGGGCCGGTGCTCGGCAGTCACGAGGAGGCCGGGCTCGCCGGAGCCGCCGGTGAGGACAAGCTGACCGCGATCGCGCTGATGCTGCTGCTCGCCGCCTGCGGCAAGTCCGCCCAGGTGCCGCTGCAATCCTGGCTCGGGGACGCGATGGAGGGCCCGACCCCGGTCTCGGCCCTCATCCACGCCGCGACCATGGTGACGGCGGGCGTCTACCTGATCGTCCGCTCCGGGGCCGTCTTCAACGGCGCCCCCGACGCGCAGCTCGTGGTCACCATCGTCGGTGCGGTCACGCTCCTGTTCGGTGCGATCGTCGGTTGCGCGAAGGACGACATCAAGAAGGCACTGGCCGGCTCGACCATGTCGCAGATCGGCTACATGATCCTCGCCGCCGGCCTCGGCCCCATCGGCTACGTCTTCGCGATCATGCACCTGGTGACGCACGGCTTCTTCAAGGCCGGGCTGTTCCTCGGCGCCGGTTCGGTCATGCACGGCATGAACGACGAGGTGGACATGAGGAGGTACGGCGGCCTCAGGAAGTACATGCCGATCACCTTCGTCACCTTCGGTCTCGGCTACCTGGCCATCATCGGCTTCCCGGGCCTGTCCGGCTTCTTCTCCAAGGACAAGATCATCGAGGCGGCCTTCGCCAAGGGCGGCACCGAGGGCTGGATTCTCGGCGGCTGCGCCCTGCTCGGCGCGGCCATCACCGCGTACTACATGACGCGCGTGATGCTGATGACGTTCTTCGGCGAGGAGCGCTGGCGCAATGCCCCGACCCCGTCCCCGGCCCAGCCGGACGTGGAGCCCGCCGCCGAGACGCGCGGCGAGTACACCCCGCCGCACCCGCACGAGTCGCCCAAGGTCATGACGATCCCGATGATCGTGCTGGCCGTCGGGTCGGTGGGCGGCGGTGCGTTCTTCAGCATCGGCGACCGCTTCATGCACTGGCTGGAGCCCATCACCGGACACGACCACGGCCACCCGCCGATCAGCGCCCTCACGGTCACGCTGGCCACGGTCGCCGTGATGGTCCTCGGTGTCGCCGTCGCCTGGGCGCAGTACGGCCGCCGCCCGGTGCCGGCCGTCGCCCCGCGCGGCTCGCTGCTCACCCGGGCCGCCCGGCGCGACCTGCTCCAGGACGACTTCAACCACGTCGTCCTGGTCCGCGGCGGCGAGCACCTCACGCGGTCCCTGGTCTACGTCGACCACACCCTGGTCGACGGCGTCGTCAACGGCACGGCGGCCTCGGTCGGCGGCCTCTCCGGGCGGATGCGCAGGCTGCAGAACGGCTTCGCCCGCTCCTACGCGGTCTCGATGTTCGGCGGCGCGGCGGTCATCGTCGCCGCGACCCTGCTGATGAGGGCGGTCTGATACCGATGTCCTTTCCTCTGCTGACAGTGACAGCGGCGCTCCCGGCCGTCGGGGCGATCGCCACGGCCGCCGTACCGGCCGCGCAGCGCACCGCCGCCAAGTGGCTGGCGCTGCTCGTCTCGCTCGCCACACTCGTCCTGGCGATCACCGTCCTGGTGCGCTTCGACCCGGACGGCGAGCGCTACCAGCTGACCGAGTCCCACGCCTGGATCGCGGACTTCGGTGTCCGCTACGAACTGGGTGTGGACGGCATCGCGGTGGCGCTGATCGCGCTGACCGCCCTGCTGATCCCGTTCATCATCCTCGCGGGCTGGCACGACGCCGACCCCCTGGAGACCGGCAGCACCCGGTGGCGGCCGACGCAGGGCTTCTTCGCCCTGATCCTGGCCGTCGAAGCGATGGTGATCCTCTCCTTCGAGGCCACCGACGTCTTCCTCTTCTACATCTTCTTCGAAGCCATGCTGATCCCGATGTACTTCCTCATCGGCGGCTTCGGGGACCGTGCCCACGAGCACGGCGAGAAGACGGCGGCTACCCAACGGTCGTACGCGGCGGTGAAGTTCCTCCTCTACAACCTGGCCGGCGGTCTGATCATGCTGGCCGCGGTGATCGGGCTGTACGTGGTCGCCGGGAACTTCTCGCTCACGGAGATCGCCGAAGCCCGCGCCAACGGCTCGCTCGACATGGCGACCAGCACCGAACGCTGGCTGTTCCTGGGCTTCTTCTTCGCCTTCGCGGTGAAGGCACCGCTGTGGCCGCTGCACACCTGGCTGCCCAACGCCATGCAGGAGTCCACGGCTCCGGTCGCGGTGCTCATCACGGCGGTCGTCGACAAGGTCGGCACCTTCGCGATGCTCCGCTTCTGCCTCCAGTTGTTCCCGGAGGCGAGCAAGTGGGCCACGCCCGCCATCCTCGTCCTGGCCCTGATCAGCATCATCTACGGGGCGCTGCTCGCGGTCGGCCAGCGGGACATCAAGCGGCTGATCGCCTACGCGTCGATCTCCCACTTCGGCTTCATCATCATGGGCATCTTCGCGATGACCAGCCAGGGCCAGTCCGGGGCGACGCTCTACATGGTCAACCACGGCATCTCGACCGCCGCGCTGATGCTGGTGGCGGGCTTCTTGATCTCCCGGCGCGGCTCGCGGCTCATCGCCGACTACGGCGGAGTGCAGAAGGTCGCCCCGGTGCTCGCCGGCACGTTCCTGATCGGCAGCCTCGCGACCCTCTCCCTGCCGGGGCTGGCGCCGTTCGTGAGCGAGTTCCTGGTCCTGGTCGGCACGTTCACGCGCTACCCGGTGATCGGCATCATCGCCACCTTCGGCATCGTGCTCGCCGCGCTCTACACCCTCGTCCTCTACCAGCGGACGATGACGGGCCCGGTGAAACCGGAGGTCGCGGCGATGCCGGACCTCAGGGTGCGGGAACTCGTGGTCGTCGCCCCGCTGGTCGTACTGCTGATCTTCCTGGGCGTCTACCCGAAGCCCGTCACGGACATCGTCAACCCGGCGGTCAAACAGACCATGTCCGACGTACAGAAGAAGGATCCCCAGCCCGAGGTGGAGGCGGCCAAGTGAGCGCATCAGCCGTCCACAGCCTGTGGACAACCGCGGCCGAACCGATCACCAAGATCGACGCGCCGAAGGTCGAGTACGGACAGCTGGCGCCCACCCTGATCGTCGTCGGAGCGGCGATCGTCGGGATCCTGGTCGAGGCATTCGTACCGCGCAAATCCCGTTACTACGTCCAGATGTTCGTGTCCGTCGTCGCGCTCGCGGCCGCCTTCGCCGCGGTCGTCGCGCTCGCGGCCGACGGATACGGCACGACCAAGGCGCGCATCGCGGCGATGGGCGCGATCGCCGTCGACGGACCGGCCCTCTTCCTGCAGGGCACGATCCTGCTGGCGGCCCTGGTCGGCCTGTTCACCTTCGCCGAGCGGCGGCTCGATCCGGTGGTGCACGGCAACCGGGTCGACTCCTTCGCCGCGCAGGCCGCGTCCGTGCCGGGCAGCGAGAGCGAGAAGGCGGCGGTCAAGGCCGGGTTCACCACCACCGAGGTGTTCCCGCTGCTGCTGTTCGCCGTCGCCGGCATGCTGATCTTCCCGGCGGCCAACGACCTGCTGACGCTCTTCGTGGCGCTGGAGGTCTTCTCGCTGCCGCTGTACCTGCTGTGCGCGCTGGCCCGCCGCAAGCGGCTGATGTCGCAGGAGGCGGCGGTCAAGTACTTCCTGCTCGGCGCGTTCGCCTCCGCGTTCACCCTGTTCGGCATCGCCCTGCTGTACGGCTATGCGGGCTCGATGTCGTACGCGACGATCGCGCAGGTCGTCGACGGTACGGTCGCGGACGTCAACCCGGCGCTCGCGGACACCATGGGCAACGACGCGCTGCTGCTGATCGGTGCCGCGCTGGTGGTGATGGGCCTGCTGTTCAAGGTGGGTGCCGTGCCGTTCCACATGTGGACGCCGGACGTGTACCAGGGCGCGCCGACGCCGGTGACCGGCTTCATGGCGGCGGCGACCAAGGTGGCGGCCTTCGGCGCGCTGCTGCGGCTGCTGTACGTCGTCCTGCCCGGTCTGCGCTGGGACTGGCGGCCGGTGATGTGGGCCGTGGCCATCGTCACCATGCTGGGCGGTGCGATCGTCGCGATCACGCAGACCGACATCAAGCGGCTGCTGGCGTACTCGTCGATCGCGCACGCCGGGTTCATCCTCGCGGGTGTCATCGCGACCACGCCGGACGGTGTCTCGTCGGTGCTGTTCTACCTGGCCGCGTACTCGTTCGTGACGATCGGCGCCTTCGCGGTGGTCACGCTCGTGCGCGACGCGGGCGGTGAGGCGACGCACCTGTCGAAGTGGGCGGGGCTCGGCCGGCGTTCGCCGCTGGTGGCGGCCGTGTTCGCGGTGTTCCTGCTGGCCTTCGCGGGCATTCCGCTGACCTCCGGCTTCGCCGGGAAGTTCGCCGTGTTCAAGGCGGCGGCGGAGGGCGGGGCGGCTCCGCTCGTCGTGATCGGTGTGATCTCGTCGGCGATCGCGGCCTTCTTCTACATCCGCGTCATCGTGCTGATGTTCTTCAGCGAGCCGCGGCCGGAGGGCCCGACGGTGGCCGTGCCGTCGCCGCTGACGATCACGGCGATCGGGGTGGGCGTGGCGGTCACGCTGGTGCTCGGTGTGGCGCCGCAGTACTTCCTGGATCTGGCGGGGCAGGCGGGGGTGTTCGTGCGCTGACGCCGGACTCGCCAGCTGATACGACGTGGCCCGGCATCCTTCTCGTGGATGCCGGGCCACTCCCTCGTGGGGCCGGGTTACTCGCTCTGCTCGCGCCGCGTTTTGATCTTGGTAAGGTCCAGGTCCAGTGGGAAGGGGGCGTCGACCTTCATCCGTTCGCGGAAGATGCCCACGCTGGTGTAGGCGCCCGTGGTCGGTTCCAGCTCGAAGGCGTGGACCGCGGCGCGACCCTTCTCGCTCTCGACGCGCCAGTAGTGGGGAATCTTGGCTCGCGCGTACTTGAGGGGCTTGGTCTCGCGGTCACGGCACACGGAGTCGTCCGATACGACCTCGATGGCCAGAAGAACGGCCTCTGCCGGGAACCGGGTCTGGTCCGGCTCCTTACACCACGTTCCCGCGCACCACGACGACGTCCGGCTCTGGCCTGTTCTGGCGGTCGATGTCGATGGTGAACTCACGAAAGACCTCGAATTCCGCTGGTGCCAGCGACTGGAGCTGCCACTTGAAGAAGTCAATGGCGCGCTCGTGAAAGATGGTCTGCGGACGCACGAAGACCAGGCTCCCGTCGATCAGTTCCGTGTGCGGAGGCAGATTCGGGAGGCGGTCCAGGTCGTCGGCGGTCCAGCCGCCTTCCGGCGGGGTCGGCCAGGTCGGCGTGGACGCCTTCGGTGCGACGCTCATCAGTGCTCCCATGGGACGGAGTCTCGCCGGGTCTTTCAGACTATCGGGCGGAAACGGGCGGGGTCTCCCGCGAACGTGTGAACGACGGTCGTGTCCTTGACCCAGGCGTTCGGGGCGGCCTGTGGATAACTCCGGGGCTGTCGGTGCGGGCGCCTATGGTGGACGCAGTGGTCGAGGCGCGACGCACGGGGGACGGAACGATGGGCGCTATGGGCGGGACGGGTGTGATGACGGAACTGGACGCGGTGACCGGGATCGGTGCGGGCGGCGGCCCCGCCGGGTCCCTGGGCGCCGACGCGAGCGAGGCGCTGGCCACGCTGCACCGGGTCTTCGGGTACGAGGCTTTCCGCGGCGAGCAGGAAGCGGTCATCGAGCACGTGGTCGCGGGCGGCGACGCGGTGGTGCTCATGCCGACCGGCGCCGGCAAGTCCCTCTGCTACCAGGTCCCGGCCCTGGTCAGGCCCGGTACGGGTGTGGTCGTCTCCCCGCTCATCGCCCTGATGCAGGACCAGGTGGACGCGCTGCGGGCGCTGGGTGTGCGGGCCGGGTTCATGAACTCCACGCAGGACTTCGACGAGCGGCGGATGGTGGAGGCGGAGTTCCTCGCCGGCGAGCTGGACCTGCTGTACCTGGCGCCGGAGCGGCTGCGGCTGGAGAACACGCTCGACCTGCTCTCCCGCGGGAAGATCTCCGTCTTCGCGATCGACGAGGCGCACTGCGTCTCCCAGTGGGGCCACGACTTCCGGCCCGATTACCTGTCGCTGTCGCTGCTCGGCGAGCGCTGGCCCGACGTACCGCGGATCGCGCTCACGGCGACGGCCACGCACGCGACGCACCAGGAGATCACCGAGCGGCTGAACATGCCGACGGCCCGGCACTTCGTGGCGAGCTTCGACCGTCCCAACATCCAGTACCGGATCGTGCCGAAGGCGGACCCGAAGAAGCAGCTGCTGAGCTTCCTGCGCGAGGAGCATGCGGGCGACGCGGGCATCGTGTACTGCCTGTCGCGCAACTCGGTCGAGAAGACCGCCGAGTTCCTCAGCCGCAACGGCATCGAGGCGGTGCCCTACCACGCGGGCCTGGACGCGGGCACGCGTGCGGCCCACCAGTCCCGCTTCCTGCGGGAGGACGGTCTGGTCGTGGTGGCGACCATCGCCTTCGGCATGGGCATCGACAAGCCGGACGTACGTTTCGTCGCCCACCTCGACCTGCCCAAGTCGGTCGAGGGCTACTACCAGGAGACGGGCCGGGCGGGGCGTGACGGGCTGCCGTCGACGGCCTGGATGGCGTACGGGCTGAACGACGTCATACAGCAGCGCAAGCTGATCCAGTCGGGCGAGGGCGACGAGGCGTTCCGGCGGCGGGCCCAGGCCCACCTGGACTCGATGCTGGCGCTGTGCGAGACGGCCCAGTGCCGCAGGGGCCAGCTCCTCGCCTACTTCGGCCAGGACCCGGACCAGCCTGCCTGCGGCAACTGCGACACCTGCCTGACCCCGCCGGAGACCTGGGACGGCACGGTCGCGGCGCAGAAGGTGCTGTCGACGGTGGTGCGGTTGCAGCGGGAGCGCGGGCAGAAGTTCGGCGCGGTGCAGATCGTCGACATCCTGCTGGGCAAGCGGACCGGCAAGGTGATCCAGTTCGACCACGACCAGCTGTCGGTGTTCGGTATCGGCGACGAGCTGACCGAGGGCGAATGGCGCGGTGTGGTCCGGCAGTTGCTGGCCCAGGGGCTGCTCGCGGTGGAGGGCGAGTACGGCACGCTGGTGCTGACCGAGGCGAGCGGGGAGGTGCTGCGGCGGGAGCGGGAAGTGCCGCTGCGGAAGGAGCCGAAGAAGCCGGTGACCTCCCGGTCGGGGGCGTCGGGGTCGTCGGGCTCCGGGCGGGGCGAGCGCAAGGGCAAGACGGCTGCCGCCGAGCTGCCCGAGGAACTGCTGCCGGCCTTCGAGGCGCTGCGCGCCTGGCGGGCCGAGCAGGCTCGCGAGCAGGGCGTCCCGGCCTACGTCATCTTCCACGACGCCACGCTGCGGGAGATCGCCACGGTGTGGCCGAGCTCGGTGGCCGAGCTCGGTGGGATCAGCGGGGTGGGGGAGAAGAAGCTCACGACGTACGGGGAGGGCGTGTTGGAGGTGCTCGCGTCGCTGGGCGGGCCGCAGGGTGCGGCTTCGGTGGCCGGCTCGGCTGCGGTGACCGGCACGGCCGTGGCCCAGCCGCCCGGTCAGGACGCGGACGGACCGGACGACTGGCCGGAGCTGCACGGGGAGCCGGAGCCCGACTGGATATAGGGCCGAGCTTCGGTTTCTGCAGGGGCAGGGCACCGACAGAGCTGGTGTCGGCCCGGCCCAGGGCGTCGGCCTGTGCCCCCGGCCGCGCCGTGCCACGGTGCACAGTGCCCGTGCCGCGTACGCCCTGACATCCGCGTCGGAATCCGACGTCGCCGTCGCGAGGGCCGCGCCGGCCTCCTCGGTGAGCACGGCGACCGCCTCGCGCCGGTCCGCGGGCGCGGGGTCGGTCAGGTACGGCTGGAGGTGGCGAGCTCGGGTTCCTCATCGGCGAGCGCGACGAGTTCGAGCAGGCGGGCGGAGGACTGCTCCGGGGCGGGAGCGGAGGGCTCGTACCGCTCGCTCGGAGTCCGCTCCCGCTCAGGACCTTCCGCTTCCGCCCCGGCCGCCGCCGGCGCCACGTCCCGCGACTCCGCCGGCGCGAGGTCCTCGGCGTGGACCTCGCCGAGGGACCGGGACAGGCCGCCGACGGGCGCGAAGCCGTCGACCGGGACGAGACAGGGAGCCACGGGACGGGCCGTGAAGGGCGACCGGTTCGGTCGTTGAGCTGGGCTTTCGGCGGGCCGGTGAGGAGATCCGCCACCGACCGCCGGTCCCGTACGGCTACGACAGGGCGGTCAGACCCGGGGCGAACACGATCAGCAGGGGCAGCAGCGGTACCAGCGCGGCCGTGGTGGTCGTCAGGGCCCGGTGCCGGCGGCCCAGCCGGGGCGGCGGTTCCAGGAGCCGGTCGACCCGCTCGCCCAGCAGGCGGTGGCTGGAGGCGCAGGACAGGACGCCGCGGTGCTGGTTGAGCTCGATCAGGGCCAGGGCCGTGGTCAGGTGGCCGCAGCGGCGGGAGGCCGTGTCGTCGGCGGCCAGTTCGACCAGGCGGTGCGTCTGGTCGCAGAAGTGGGCGAACAGCGGGATGCGGGGGAAGCCGGTGGCCAGGGCCGTGGACAGGTGCAGCAGCCAGTCGTGGTGGGCGCGGGCGTGGCCGCGCTCGTGGGTGAGGACGGCGTCGAGCTGGTGGTCCGTGAGGCGGTGCAGGGCGCCCGTGGTGACGATCAGCTGGGGCGGGTTGCCGGGCATCCACCAGGCGTCGGGGTACTCGTCCTCCAGGACCAGGAGGGGGCCGCGAGCGGAGGGCAGGCCGGCCGGCAGGTCGGGGGCGCGTTCGCGGAGATGGGCGCGGGCCTGGGCGCGACGCCGGCGCGCCTCGACGAGTTCACGCGCGAGCATCGCGGTCGTCCAGGCGGCACCGCAGGCCAGCAGCAGGGTGAGGGCGGCGGCCCCGGGCGGGGCGGTGGACAGGTCGTACGCCGCGGCCACCGCGGGCGGCGCCGGGGCGAAGAGCTGGGCGCGGACCGTGCCGAAGACGGCGGCGGCGCCCAGGACGAGTGCCGTCACGCAGCACAGCAGGACGGTGGCGACCAGGCACTGCCACACCAACAGCGCGACCACCGGTTCCCGCTCGGGCCAGTCGGCCCGGGTCAGCGCACGGGGCACGGGTACGGCGGCCGTCACGGCGACAACGCTCAGCAGGAGCAGGCAGACGGTCATGGCCACGGGCTCCGGTTCCTGGTCGGAAGAGGGGCGGCTACGGGTCGTGCGGGGGAGGGCGGCTGCTGGGCGCACCGGTGACGCGGTGGACGTACCTACGACGAACGCGCCGAACCGTTCCGTGCCCGGCCACGCGTGCGGCACACCGCCCGACGCCCAGTATGACGGTGCCGGGCGGTGTGAGTCAGGGGTCGAGCGGCATCAGAAGCGCCGGGAGGGGCGACTGCCGGCCGGATCCGGGCCGTGGAGTGCCGTCAGGCCGGCACCACCCGCCCCGTCACCTCGCCCAGCCCCACCCGCACACCGTCCGGCCCCGGGGCCCAGGCCGACAGGGTCACCACGTCGCCGTCCTCCAGGAACGTCCGCTTGCCGTCGGGGAGTTCGAGCGGGTCCCGGCCGTTCCAGGTCAGTTCGAGGAGGGAGCCGCGCTCGTGGTCCGCCGGGCCGCTGACCGTGCCCGAGCCGTACAGGTCACCGGTGCGCAGGCAGGCGCCGTTGACGGTCATGTGGGCGAGCTGCTGGGCGGCCGTCCAGTACATGGTGGAGAAGGGCGGCTCGGAGACGGCGTGGCCGTTGACGGCGACGGTGATCCGCAGGTCGTAGCCCCCGGGTTCGTCGTCGCTGTCGTCCAGGTAGGGCAGCAGCTCGTGCGTCCGGGCCGGCGGCGCCACCCGGGCCTCCTCCAGGGCGTCCAGCGGGGTGATCCACGCGGACACCGACGTGGCGAAGGACTTGCCGAGGAACGGGCCGAGCGGGACGTACTCCCAGGCCTGGATGTCGCGCGCGGACCAGTCGTTGAGGAGGCAGAGACCGAAGACGTGCTCGCGGAAGCCGTCGAGGGACACCGGCTCGCCCATCCGGGACGGCACGCCGACCACGAAGCCGACCTCCGCCTCGATGTCCAGGCGGACGGACGGGCCGAACACCGGAGCCGGGTCCGTGGGCGCCTTGCGCTGGCCCGCGGGGCGGACGACGTCCGTGCCCGAGACGACGACCGTGCCGGAGCGGCCGTGGTAGCCGATCGGCAGGTGCTTCCAGTTGGGGGTCAGGGAGTCCTCGGCGTCGGGGCGGAAGATCCGGCCGACGTTCCGGGCGTGGTTCTCGGACGCGTAGAAGTCGACGTAGTCCGCGACCTCGAAGGGGAGGTGCAGGGTCACCGAGGACAGGGGGTGGAACATCGGCGCGACGGTCTCGCGGTGGGACGGCACGGTCACCCAGGCCGTCAGCGCCCGGCGTACGTCCGACCAGGCGGTGCGCCCCGCGGCCAGCAGCGGGTTGAGGGTCGGCCGCGCGAGCAGGGAGGCGTACGGGGAGCCGAGCGCGTGGGCCGCCGCGCCCGCGTCCAGCACGTGGTCGCCGAGCCGGACGCCCACGGTCCGGTGGGAGGAGCCGGGGAGGGAGAACACGCCGTACGGCAGGTTGTGCGGGCCGAAGGGGTCGCCCTCGGGGACATCGAAGGGGGGCATCGGGTGCTGCCTCGCTTTCGGGTGTGCCGTGTCGTCGCCACGTGTTCGTGGTCGTGCCACACGTTACGGGTGGCACACCGGTCCTGGGCAGTGTCCGAGGAGGCGGATACGGGTGAAGGGGGCAGGTGGGCCCGGGTGTGACCGGACGGTGCGCCTCCGGCACGGCGGTCGGGACGCCGTATTCGTGCGTGCCGGAAGTTATCCACAGGACGCGACGCAATCTTGACGGAGCGGTGCGAACGGGGCGACTCTGGGCGGGTGCCGGAAGGCCTCGGGGAGGGGGCGTTCCGACGGCACACCAGGGGGGCGAATGGCCATTGGGGAGGCCGGTCCGGGCTCGGTACGGCGTGGTTCGCAGCTCAAGCGGCTGGAAGAGACCATGCGCGTGCGGCTCGGCCGGGAATGTGTGTACGTACCGTCGTGCCGGTTCGGGCTGTACGTGGCGCTGCGCCACTGGTGCCCGCCCGGCGGCCGGGTGCTGATGTCGCCGGTCAACGACGACGTCATCTTCTTCGTCGTGCTCGCGGCCGGACTCCGGCCGGTGCAGGCGCCGTTGAACCCGCTCGACGCGTCCATCGACATCGATGCCGTGCCGGACGAGACGTGGAGATCGGTGTCGGCCGTGCTCACGACGAACCTGTACGGAAACCCGGACCCGGCGCCGCGCCTCAGGCAGAAGTGCGACGCGCTGGGGATCCCGCTGTTCGAGGACGTGGCGCACGCCATCGGCAGCCGGGTGGGGGACCGGCCGGTCGGGGCGTGGGGCGAGGCCTCCGCGTTCAGCCTGTCCAAGCACGTCGGGGCGAAGGCCGGAGGCATGCTCTCCCTCGCCGACCCGGGGCTGCGGGAGGCGGTGGAGAAGACCTGCGCGGGACTGCTCACGCCGCGTCGGCCGGGCTCCGAACTGGCTTATGTGATGCGGCCGTACGCGGAGTCGGCGGTGCGCGGGCTGCGGCTGCGGCGCGCCGCCTGGGCCGCGATCCGGCTGCTGGGGCTGGCCGACCGCGAGGAGATCCGGATGCCGCTGCGCCCGGACGAACTCGCGCGGGCCGCCCGCCGGGCGCCCGGGCTCGACGCCCACCACCCCTGGGTACGCGTCGACATGCACGACTACCGCCAGGAGTCCGGCCGGCTGCGCCTGCGGCGCGTCGGGCGCGGGCTCGACCGGCTGGACGAGGTGCTGGACGCCTGCCGGGCGGGCACGGAGCTGCTGCTGTCCACACCCTGGGCCAAGCCCCGTGACGGGCACGGCACCCAGCCGCTGTTCCGCGTCCCGCTGTTCGTGGCGGACCGCGACGCGGCGATCGCGGCACTGGCACGGCAGGGCGTCGTCGTCGGCTACCTCTACGACCCGCCCCTGGACGACTACGCGGGCGCGGAGTTCACCGACCCCTCACCGGCCCCCGAGGCGGCCCGCTGGTTCGCGCGGCACGCGCTGCCCGTGGACCCGCTGCGGGCCCGGACGGTCGTCGAGGTGCTGGAGCGGTCCGGGGCACGGCCGGTCGAGGCACCGGGAGAACCACCCCGCAGCGAGCCGGAACGGGGAGGGCTGGGTCAGTCCCGTGGCTGAGATCCAGGTGCACGAGCCCGCCACCACGCGCGCCGGCGGCGGACCGAAGCCTGCCGCCGACGACGAGCACACGCACGACTCGCTGTTCAAGAACGCCTACTTCCTCATGCTCAGCACCGGCGTCTCCGCCGTACTGGGCCTGGGGTTCTGGCTGGTGGCCGCCCGCTACTACTCCGAGGAGGCCGTCGGCCAGGGCTCCGCCGCCATCGCCGCGATGCGGCTGCTCGCCAGCATCACGGCGACGACGATGATCGGCGCCGTCGTCCGTTTCGTCCCGCGCGCGGGACGGGAGACCGGGCGCCTGGTGTGGGGCACGTACGCGGCCAGTTCGCTGATCGTGGCGCTCGCCGCAGCCGTGTTCCTGCTCACGCTCGACGCGTGGGGAGCGTCGTACGCGCCTCTGGGGACGCCCATGGCGGGCGCGGTGTTCGTCGCGGCGTGCGTGGCCTGGGCGCTGCTCACACTCCAGGACGGGGTGCTCACCGGCCTGCGCAAGGCGGAGTGGGTGCCGGCCGGGAACGCGGTGTTCTCGGTCGGGAAACTGGTCCTGCTGGCCGTCTTCGCCGGCACGCTGCCCGTCCTCGGCATCTTCGTCTCCTGGGCGGTGGCGATCGCCTTCTCCACACTGCCGCTGGGCTGGCTGATCTTCCGCCGGCTCATCCCGCGCCAAGCGGAACTCGAGCGCGAGAAAGAACCCCCGAAACTCCGCGACATGGGCCGCTTCCTGGCCGGGGACTCGCTGGGCGCGCTGTTCAGCCTGGCGATGATCAACCTGCTGCCGGTGATGGTCGCGGTCCGCTTCAGCGCCGCCGAGAACGGCTACTTCTACGTGGCGTACACCGTCGGCGGCACGATGGAGTTCATGGCCATCAACATGGCCTCGTCCCTCACCGCGCACGCCTCCCACGACCCGCGACAACTCGCCGACGGCGTCCGGGGCGCCCTGCGGCGCATGACGCTGCTGCTGGTCCCGGTCGTGCTGGTGCTGGTCCTCTTCGCCCCGTACATCCTCACGCCCTTCAGCCCGGACTACGCCGAGCACGGCTCGACCGTGCTGCGGCTGCTCGCCCTCGGCGCACTGCCCCGGGTGGTGGTGGAGCTTTACATCGGCGTACTGCGCGTGCAGGGGCGTACGGGTGTGCTCGCCGCGCTCCAAGGCGCCATGTGCGCCCTGGTGCTGGGCAGCGCGGCCGTGCTGTTCACCCCGGCCGGGATCGCGGGCGCCGGCTGGGCGGTCCTGCTGAGCATGACGCTGATCGCCGTGGTCTCCTCGGTCGGGCTGCGCGCGGCACTGCGGCACAACGACAGCGCGCCCGCGGCCCGTACGCCGGCCGATCCCTCCCATCCCTCCTACGGCACCCGCTGGGCGAAACTGAACGCCACCGCCGGATACGGCACGGCCTGGGCCCGCCGGGCCGCGTACCAGCCCAAGGACGGCGACGAGGACACGGTCACGTTGTTCATAGGGTGCCCCGGATACGAACGCGAGGCGCTCCAGGCGGACACGCTGGCGCTGATCGTGCGGCCGCATCATCCGGACGCGCCGCATCATCCGGACGCGCCGCATCATCCGGACGCCGTGGAGAAGAGGGCGAGCGCCGAGGCCGTCGAGACGGCGGATGCGGGCGAGGACCGCGACGGCCACGGGCAGGCGAGAGCACCCCGGCGCGAGGGAACCGCCGACCACGAGGGGACCGGTGGGTACGAGCGAAGCGCCGAGGCCGAGGACGAGACCCAGGAGCGGCGGCTGAGAGGCGCCCTCTGGAGCCTGCTCGGTGTCGCCACCCTCTTCTTCTGGGCGCCCTTGCGCGACCTGCCCTGGCTCGGCGGCACGACCCGAGCGGCACTGACCGGGCGTCAGCTGCTGGAGGGCCTGCCGTTGCCCTCGCTCACCGCGGGAGGCCTGCTGCTCGTGGTGTTCGTCGCCGCCCTCACGCTGTGCACCCGGCGCGACCCGTGGCTGCCCGGCACGGCGCTGTCCGCCGCCCTGCTCGCCCTGTACGCCGCACCGGTCGCCCTCGGGCGGGAACCGCGGCCGCTGGAAGGGGCGTTGTATGTGAAGACGGCCGGCTTCCTCGCGGAGGCGCTGGGGCTCGACGGCCCCGAGCCGCTGCTGCGCTGGGCGCCGCCGGTCTGCCAGCTGCTGTGTCTCGTACCGCTGTGGCTGCTGCTCGCGAGCGCGGGCGGACGGCTGACGTGGCCGGGGCGCTGGGGGGTTCTGTATCTCGTCGCGGTCGGCGGCTGGGTGTGGAGTGAGGCGCTCGCACCGGTCGCGCCGCCCCTGCTCGCCGTACTCGTCGTACTCGTCCTGCTCCTGCCGGTCTGCCGCCGCGCCGCGTCGGCCATGAGGCCAGGGCCCTTCTGATGGATCTCCGCACCGCACGCCGATCGCAGTCACCGAACGCCGCTCCTTCTCCTGCGGATATCCAGCCGCTCCTTCTCCTGCGGATATCCATCAGAAGGGCCCTACCGCACCGCAGAAGGCCGAACGGCCGACCCAGCGACTGATCAAGCTCCAGAGCCGAACAGAGCCGAACCGCCAGGGGGGAACCACCGTGCGTCCGCCAGTAACTCCGAGGGAGAGATCCACGCCAGAACCCACACCCGCACGGGACGGCGCGAGCACCCCCGGCAGCAGCCCCGAGATCTCCAGCCAGTCCTCCAGCCCCTCCTCCTCGGAGTCGTCGAGCCCCGCCCATGAGCCCGTGACGGATCTGTCCGACCTGCCCCCTGCCCGGTCAGGGTGGCGCGCGCCGGTCTGGCCCGGCGTTCCGCTGCTCGTCGCGCTCGCCCTGTGGGCGTACGCCATGCGGCACACCGACGTCTCGCGGCTCGACGACTACGGGCTGGTCACCGCTGTACACCCGGCCTTCTGGGCCGGCTTCGCGGTGCTCACGACCGGGTTCTGGTTCACGGTCCGCGATCCGCGCCGCCCGGGCGCCTGGGCGGCGGCGTACGTCCTCGGGCTGCTGGTGATGGAGCGGGTGACGCAGGCCGTGGTCTACCCGACCCCGCTGTACGCCTGGGCGTGGAAGCACGAGGCGGTCATCGACCATCTGCTGACGGCCGGCGGTCTGCAAACGGCCGAGCAGGTCGGCGACATGGCGGTGTACGACCAGTGGCCCGGCTTCTTCGCCGCGCAGGCCGCCCTGATGCGGCTGCTGGGCGTGGACTCGGCGGCGATGTTCATGGCTTGGTGGCCGCTGGTCTCCAGCCTGATGCTGCTCCTCCCGCTGCTGCTGATCTACCGCACGTTCACGGAGGACCGGCGGCTGATCTGGACCGCGGTCTGGCTGTTCTACGTCGCCAACTGGGTCGGGCAGGACTACTTCTCCCCCCAGTCCGTGGCCTACGCGCTGCACGTCGGCGTCCTGGCCCTGGTCCTGCGGCGCTTCGGCCGGTCCGCCGGGCGGCGCGGGCGGCCCCGGCAGGCCGTGTGGACGGTGCTGCTCACCGTCATGCTCGTGGCGATCGTCATCTCCCACCAGCTCACCCCGGGCATGCTGGTCGTCTGCCTGGTCGCCCTGTGCCTCAGCCGCCGCTACCGCGACTGGGTCCCGGTGGTCACGATCGTCGTGATCTTCCTGGCCTGGTGTCTCACGGCCGCGCTGCCCTTCCTGTCCGCGGCGATGCCGGACATGATCCGCTCCGTCGGTGACGTCGGCGCCAACGTGGAGACGGGGTACGGCGCCACCCCGACCGGCACCGGAGCGATCGCCACCTCCTGGGCGGCCCGGCTGCTGTCCGGCTCCGTCCTGCTGCTCGCGGCCGTCGGCGTCCTGCGCCAACGGGTGCTGCGGCACCGGGCCCGGCCCCTGCTGCTGATCGCGGCGGCGCCGCTGCCGATGTTCGCGGCGAGCAGCTACGGCAGCGAGATGATCTTCCGGGTGCTGCTGTTCATGCTGCCCGGCGCCGCCTTCTTCGCCGCCGCCGCGCTGCTGCCCAAGGTCCGTACGCTGGCCGCCGACGCCGCGGCGAAGGAGGCCGCCGGCCGACGGGCCGCCCCCGTGAAGGCCCGCGGACGGGGGATCGGCACATGGGTAGGCCTGGCCGCACTGCTCGGCGGAACCCTGGCGTTCGTCCCGGCCTACTCGGGCAAGGACCGGATCAACTACTTCCCGCCGCAGGAAGTGGCTCTCGTACGGCAGCTCTTCGACCAGGCGCCCGACGGCTCGCTCGTCGTGGCCGCCAACCGCAACTACCCGCTGGCGTACGCCTCCTACTGGAGCGTCGACCACTACTGGTTCCTCGACGACGCCCGCAGTCACGTCGACCGGATCGTCAAGAACCCGGCCGGCACCCTCGCCAGGGACATGGCCGGGGTGGAGCGGCCGGCCCGGGCCTACTTCCTGCTCACCCAGGGGCAGCTGGCCAACTCCGAGATGAACGGACAGCTCGACAAGACGCAGCTGGACCGCATCCAGAAGTCCGTCGCCGCCTCACCACGGTTCCAGCTCGTGGCGGAGAACAGCGCCGGATGGCTCTACGTACTGAAGCAGGCCCAGGGAGCGGAGCGATGACACCGCAGGAACTCGTGGTCCGGATGCTGCCGCCGTTCGGCGGCTGGCTCGCGCTCGCCGCGCTCGCGCTGCCCGGCGGATCGCCGCTGCGGGGCGCCGCCGTCGTCCTCTTCCTGGCGGCGGGCCCGGGCGCGGCCGTGGTCAGGGTCTGCGCCCCCGCGCTGGGGGCGCGGCCCGCCGAAGGGCCCGTCGAGCGCCGGGACCCGGACTTCGCCCGCCACTCCGACCTGCTGGAGCGGCTGATGCTGATGCTGTTACTGAGCATCGGCGCCGTGATGCTCGTCGCGACCGTGCTGATCGCCACGCACACCTTCAGCGCCCAGCGGGTGCTGCTGACGCTGACGCTGCTGACCACACTCGCCGCGTTCTGTCCCCCGCTGCGCGCCTCCCCGCCACCGAGGACGACACCGAGGACACCGAAGGGTTCTGCTCAGTGAGGTTCAACCGTCCCCACCGTCCCTTTCGCCGCAAGCCGGCCACGACCGGACAGCACCGCAGGAGGCCACAGCCACACGAGGAGCAGCCGTCCGCCGGCCCGTTCACATCGAGCCGGCGCCGTCTGCTGATCACGTCCGCCACGATCGTCAGCGCGGTCCTGGTCGGCGCACTCGCCCTCCGGAACGCCTCCGGGCCGGACCCGGGAGCCACCGGTTCCAAGGCGGACTGCCGCCCCACGGCGCTCCTGGAACCGCCCTGCGGCGCCTGGTTCGGGGCGTTCGTGCCGCACGAGCGGGACGACCTGCCGGAGAAGGTGCGCGCCTACGAGAAACGCGTCGGCCGCGAACTCGACATCGTGTACACGTACCACGACATGTCCCTGCCCGAGGGCACCCGCCGGGAGGGCCAGCTGCTCACCCCCGAGGAGCAGCGCGTCGGCGAGGACCGTCTGCTGCTGCTGTCCTGGGAGAGCAAGTGGTGGGGCGGCACGAGGACGCAGCAGCCGACCTGGAAGCAGATCGCCTCGGGGGAGCTGGACGAGACCGTCATCGACGTCCAGGCCAAGCGCGTCAAGGACTACGGCAAGAAGGTGTTCCTCTCCTTCGACCTGGAGATGGACACCCGCACCCCGGACAACGGCACCCCCGCCGAGTACGTGAAGGCGTACCGGCACATCCACGACCGGTTCCGCGAACTGGGCGTCGACAACGTGGTGTGGACGTGGATCACCACCGGCTACCTCGACCACGCCGACGAGATGAAGCGGATGTACCCCGGAGACGACTACGTCGACTGGATCGGCTACAACCAGTACAACTACTACCGCTGCCACAAAACCGGCTGGCTCAGCTTCGCGCAGACACAGCACGCCGCGCACGAGTGGATCCGTAAGAACATCTCCGACGACAAGCCGCTGATGCTCTCCGAGTTCGGCACGGCCGCGGACTCGGGCCGCCCGCAGCGGCAGGCCGAGTGGTACGCGCAGGTGCCCGGCGTGCTGAAGGGCCTGGAGGGCGTCAAGGCCGCCCTCCAGTGGAACTACCGCGACCCCGGGCCGCACTGCAACCTCGCCCTGGCGAACGACGCGGCCTGGGACAGCCTGCGTGAGGCGGTCGCCGATCCGTACTTCAACCAGCCGCTCACGTAACTCAGGCAGGGATCAGCCCGCGAACTCGGGCCCGCGCACCACCGCGCGGGCCCGCCGGTACCACCGCCAGGCGATCGTCTTCGGTCCGTCCCGGTACGGCGCGACCCGCGCGCCCGCACCCGCCAGCCAGCCCTCGACGTCGGCGACGGTGTGGGTGCGCCGGACGATGAGCCGGGCGATGCGGTAGCGCTCGTCGCGGTCGGAGCTGAGCGCGTGCCGCACGGCGGTCGCCGTCTCGTAGCCGGCCCGGGCCGACATCGCCCGTACGCGCGGGCTGTTGTAGCCGTGCGGATAGGCGAGGTGGCGGACCTCGTGCCCGAGGGCATCCTCCAACACGGCCTTCGACGAGCGCAGTTCGTACGCCAGCTCCTTGCCGGACAGGGTGTCGAGCTGTGCGTGCGTGACCGTGTGGCTGCCGATCTCCATGCCGTAACGTTCCAGCTCCGCCGCCCGGTCCAGGGTCATCATCGGCGCGGGCGGCAGCAGACTGCGGCCGCCCGGGGCGATGGCGCCGGTGGTGAGGTAGGCGGTGGCGGGCAGCGCACGCTCGGCCAGCGCCTCGGCGGTGGGGCCGGGCAGATCGGCGAAGCCGTCGTCGAAGGTGAGCAGTACGGGTCGGGGCGGCAGGGGCGCGCGCCCGGCCAGGTGGTCGGCGATCGTGCTGATCGTGACGGGCGTACGGCCGCTGCGGACCACGGCGTCGAGATGCGCGGCGAACTGCTTCGGCGTGACCGTGAACTCGGCGATCCAGCCGGGCGGGTCGTCCATCACGGCGTGGTACAGGAAGACCGGGATGGCCGGGGAACCGGCCGCACCCGGTGGCGATATCGGCCCCTCACCGTCCTGCGCACCCCGCTCCGCCCGGCCTCTGCCGTCCCCCTGCCCCTCACCACGCGTGCGTGCAGACGTCCTCATCTCGCCCCCTCACCACGCGCGCGCAGAGCCCGCCGCGCGCGCAGATAGCCGACAGGTCCGTACACCATCCCCCTGCGCTGCAACCGCGACAGCCGCCGCGGCCACGGATGCGTCCGCACGTCGTGGTCGCCCGGCGCCCCGCCGCCCTCCGTCTCGCGTACGGCGGTCAGCGTGCGGGCGTGGGCGAGGCCCCGGCGCAGCCGCGCGAGGAACGCCGGCAGCAGCCCTGGGCGGTTCACGAGCACCGCGGTGAGGTAGGCGGTGAGTCCGGCGCCGTAGCCGTACGCCTGGGTCTCCAGGTCCCGCCAGGTCTCCCGGTGGTGGTGCCACACCAGTGCGTACGGGGTGTAGCGCAGCCGGTGGCCCTCGGCGAGGACGCGGACGAAGCCGTAGAGGTCGTCTCCGCCCCGGGCGGCCGTGCCGGCGCCGGTGGCCGGGTCGAAACCGCCGACGGACCGCAGGGCGGCCGTCCGGAAGGCCATGTTGGCACCGGAGCCGAACCGCCCCGCCGTGAACGGGAACAGCGGCTCGTCGACCGGCGGGCACGCCGGGTCGTACGTCCTTGGAGTGAAGCCTTTCGCGAAGCCGCCGTGACGTTCCAGCAGCACCTGGGCCGGGGTGGTCAGCCGCGCGGGCAGGATCAGCCCGGTGCTGCAGCCGAGTCCGGGGTCGGCGGCGAAGGACGCGGTCAGCTCGGTCAGCCAGCGTGGGTCGGCGACCACGTCGTCGTCGGTGAAGGCGACCACCTCGCCCCGCACGGCCGCGAGCCCCGTGTTGTGCGCCACCGCGAGGCCGGGCACCGGCTCGCGGAGGTACCGCACGCGCTCGGCGTACTTCCGCTCGACCAGGTCCCGCGTCTCGCTCGTCACGGGCGCGTTGTCCACGACGACGATCTCGAACCGCGGATGGTCCTGCGCCAGCAGCGAGTCCAGCGCCCGGGCCAGCTGCCCGGCCCGCTCCCGGGTCGCGATCACGACACTCGTGTACGGCGGCTCCCCGGACCCACCGGCCTCCCCGGGTCCACGGGCCTGCGCCGGCGCACACTCCGCCCGTGCCCGCGCCGCGAGCACGGCCTTCGGGTCCGCCCCCTCCGGCACTCGCGCGAGCAACGTCCCCACGGGCCGCCCGCCCTGCCTGACCAGCACGAACACCTCGCCGTGCGTCACCGGCGGACTCCCCGGGCCGGGTCTGAGCTCCGCCTCGTCACGGTCGAGGTCCAGCTCGGCGACCTGCACCGCCCCGATGTCCAGGAACCGCCGTATCTCCTCCTGCGCACGTGCCGAACGGGCCATGCGCCCTCCCCCCTCGTCGTCAGGTACGGCGCAGCCGAGCCGCGCCCTTCAGGGTCCGCGCGGCCAGCGACGCGAGCCGTGGCCTGCCGCGGACGAAGCTGTGTGCGCGGCGCGCCGGCTCGCGGCTCAGCCAGTGCAGCGCCGCGCCCGCCCCCGGACGCGTCACCGCGCCCTCGTACACGGGCAGTTCGCCCGTCTTCAGCGCGTCCTTGTACTCGGCCGCGCCCCGCCCGAGGTCGAGTGTGCCGATGCCCTCGGCGGCCGCCGCCTCGGCCATGCGCAGATGCAGCACGAGCCCCGGCGAGTACTTCGCGAACTCCGGGTCGTAGGCCGGGAACCAGCAGGCCAGGACCGACGCCGAGCGCAGCCCGAAGTGCGCGGCCAGCGGCCGCTGCCCGGCGTACAGCACGGACAGCGTGCCGCTGCACTCCGGCGCCCGGGTCTGGGCCAGCCGCCCCACGAGCCGGGTGATCCACTCCCGGGCGAACCGGTCCAGGCGGCCCGTCCTGCGGTACTGCGCCGACTTCCACTCCATGAGCGTGCGCAGCGCGGCCGGGTCCCGCTCGTCGAACACGAACCGCAGGTCGCCGACCTGCCGGCCCAGCCTGCGCTCCTTGGCCAGGGTGGTCTTCAGGAACTTCGGCGACTGGGCGCGCAGCACCGACTCGTACGTCTCGTAGCCCTTCTCCACGTCGATGACGTAGGTGGCGTGCTCCTCGGCCGCGTACCGGACGAACAGCCGCTGCCCGGCCTCCAGGTTGTCGAAGGCGAAGCTCGACAGCGCGCAGGCCCGCAGCAGTTCACCCGTGCCCAGACGCAGGCCGGGCCGCAGGATCGCGCCCTGCGCGTCCGAGACGCCGAGCCCGATCGCCCGGCCCTGGCCCAACGGGCCCCGCTCATGCGGCAGGAAGCCGGCCGGCTCCAGGCCCTCGTAGACCACCGCGACCCGGGCCTGGGGCCTCACCAGACCGACGGCTTCGGTGAACTCCGGTTCCATGAAGGGGTTGCGCGGTGTCTCCGCCGCCGCGCGCAGCGCGCGCCAGCGCTCCTTCTCCCCCTCGCCGAGCTCCCCGGGCCGAGCCACACGTACGCGCCCACTGCTCAACCTGACCCCCCGATCAAGTCCCCCCTGGACACTTGGAAGGTACCGCCCGAGACGGCCCCACGGGTAGGTAGCGGACCATGTTGTTGCCAACTGGTGCAGAGGCCTTCAACCGGGCAATCGGCGGCCGCCGCGCGATGAAACGAAAGGGCGCGCTGTCCGTATTCTCTGATCATGGCCGCACCCCTCGCATATTCACTCATCGCCACCGACCTGGACGGGACGCTGCTGCGCGGCGACGACACCCTGTCCGACCGGTCCTTCGCCGCGCTCGCGCGGGTGGCGGACGCCGGTGCCCAGCACCTCGTGGTGACGGGCCGGCCGGCGCCGAGAGTGCGGCCGCTCCTCGACGACCTCGGCGCCACGGGGCTCGCGGTGTGCGGGCAGGGCGCGCAGGTGTACGACGCCGGCGCGGACCGGCTGCTGTGGTCCATCACCCTGGACCGGGAGCTGGCGGAGACCGCCCTCGGCAAGATCGAGGCCGAGGTGGGGCAGGTGTACGCCGCGGTCGACCAGGACGGGGTCGACGGGCTCACGCTCATCGAGCCGGGCTACCTCATGCCGCACCCGACCCTGCCCGCGGTACGGGTCGAGCGGCGCGACGAGCTGTGGGGCGAGCCCATCAGCAAGGTGCTGCTGCGCCACCCCTACCTGTCCGACGACGAGTTGGCGGCGACGGCCCGCTCGGTGGTCGGCTCACTCGCGACGGTGACGATGTCGGGGCCCGGCACGGTCGAGCTCCAGCCGTGCGGGATCACCAAGGCGACGGGCCTGGCGCTGGCCGCCGAGCACCTGGGGCTGCGGCCGGCGGACACCATCGCCTTCGGCGACATGCCCAACGACATCCCGATGTTCGACTGGGCCGCCCACGGGGTGGCGATGGCCAACGCCCATCCCGAACTCAAGGCCGTGGCGGACGAGGTCACCCTGTCGAACGAGGACGACGGCATCGCCGTCGTCCTCGAACGACTGTTGGGCGGGACGGCTCAGTACGGGCCGTTGACGTTGTCGATCGAGCCGTAGCGGGCGGCCGCGTAGTTACAGGCCGCCGTGATGTTGGCGACCGGGTCGAACGGGTCCCACGACGTGCCGTCCACGTGGTAGGCCTGGAAGGTCGGGTCGATGGTCTGGAGGAGTCCCTTGGACGGGGTGCCCTTGGCGGCGTTCGAGTCCCAGTTGTTGATCGCCTGGGGGTTGCCGGACGACTCACGCATGATGTTGCGGTAGATGCCGTCGTACGAACCCGGAATCCCCTTCTGCGCCATGATGTCCAGCGCCTCGCGGATCCAGCCGTCCAGGTTGTTGGCGTAGGTCTTCGCGGAGGCCTGGGTGGCCTCGGCGACGCCACCGGCGGGCTTCGCGGCCGGCTTGGCGGGGGCGGAGGACTTGGTCGCCGTCTTCTTCACGGCGCCCGCCTTGGCCGTCTTCACCTTCAGCTTCAGACCCGGGCGGATCAGCCCCGGGTTGTCGCCGACGGCGGCGCGGTTGTCCTTGTACAGCTGCTTCCAGCCGCCCGACACGTCGTACTTGTCCGCGATGCGGTAGAGCGTGTCGCCCTTGGTCACGGTGTACGTGAGGGACTTGGCGGGCTGGGCCGCCTGCGGCACGGACTGTGCGGCGGCGGGTGCGCTCTGGGCCGGCTGGGCGGCGCTGGCGTGCGTCGCGCCGAGGAGCGGGAGGGTGAGTGCCGCTCCGCCGGTACCGGCGGCTATGACGCGACGGGTGATCGGGTTGGTTCTGGGGCGACGGTGCTTACCTCGTCCGGGCATGGCGATGTTCCTCTCCGGCGCCTGCGAGGTGAGCTGTCGGGTTCGGGCCGGGAGGTGCCCGGCCGCCCACGGCGCTGTGCGCCGTACGCGGCTTCACCCCGAGCCGTTCCGCTGCGCGGACCGGCGACTTACCTGGGTCCCCCGCTCCTGCCCTGCGTGAGTGAGTGGGTTCGTGTGGGGAGTCCGGGCGGTGGCAGGATTCGGCGTCCGCCGGACAGGCCCGGAACGTATGCGAGAGCACATGTCGGGAACAAGCACCGGAGTCACATATCGCGCTGGTTGACCTTGATCAGGGTTTATGGGGCACTTGATCCTTTGCGGGAGCCAAGGCTCAACTGGCGTTCGGCGGAAGGAGGTACGGGCCGGTGCCGGAGTGGGGTGCCGCAGGGGGTGACGTGACTCAACTCACTGATCACAAGCCCGCAGAGCAATCTACCCCAACGGGAATTTGCTTACTCAATACGGCAAATCGCACATAACCTGAAACCTCCCGGTAAGTCGATAAATGTCTGCTCTTATGAGCTGATCGAAATCATTGCGGTCGTGACCGGATACCGCCCGGCCTGTAACCATGGGCGCTGGCGGTGATCGAAACGTGACCGGATACGCTGACTCGAGTGAGGGCGGCGACCTATCGACAAACCGCGTGATCACCGGCAGACACCAGCAGACAGGAGACCCCTCGTGACCGACGTCGGGCCGTTCGGGCTGAGCGTGCGGGACCAGGCTCTGGAAGCCGATGTCCAGGCCGGAATGGCGGCTGTCGAGGAAGGCTTGCTCGAGGCCACCAAGAGCGAGGTGCCCTTCATCACGGAGGCCGCCCAGCACCTGGTGCGGGCCGGCGGCAAGCGGTTCCGTCCGCTGCTCGTGATGCTCTCCGCCCAGTTCGGCGACCGGTACGCGCCCGGGATCGTGCCGTCGGCCGTCGTCGTGGAGCTGACCCACCTCGCCACGCTGTACCACGACGACGTGATGGACGAGGCCACCGTGCGCCGCGGGGTGGCGAGCGCGAACGCCCGCTGGGGCAACTCCGTCGCGGTCCTCACCGGCGACTTCCTCTTCGCCCGCGCCTCGCACATCCTGGCCGACCTCGGCCCGGAGGCGGTGCGGGTGCAGGCCGAGGCGTTCGAGCGGCTGGTGACCGGGCAGATCCTGGAGACGGCCGGACCGCAGGACGGCCGCGACCCGGTCGAGCACTACCTGGACGTGCTGGGCGGCAAGACCGGCTCACTGGTGGCGGTGTCGTGCCGGTTCGGCGCGATGATGTCCGGCGCCGACGACACGGTCGTGGACGTGCTGACCCAGTACGGCGAGCGGCTCGGCGTCGCCTTCCAGCTCGCGGACGACGTCCTGGACATCGCCTCCGACTCCCACGAGTCCGGCAAGACCCCCGGCACCGACCTGCGCGAGGGCATCCCCACGCTGCCGGTGTTGCGGCTGCGCGAGCGGGCCGCCCGGCTCGGGCTCGCGGACGACATCGCCCTGTGCGAGCTGCTGGACTCCGACCTCACCGACGACGACCGGCACGCCGAGGCCCTGCGCCTGCTGCGCGCCCACCCCGCGCTGGAACAGGCCCGGCAGGACACCATCCGCTACGCCCAGGACGCCCGCTCGGCGCTGGCGCCGCTGCCCGAGTGCACCGCGAAGACGGCGCTGGTGGAGCTGTCCGACGCGGTCGTGCACCGGGCCGGTTAGCGCGTTTCTCCCTACGACCCCTACGGGTCGCGGGAGAAGAAGCCCTCTCGTGTCATACCGCAGCAGTACGTGGAGTTGAGCCCGGGGTCTGACGTATCTCCCTGGCCGATTTGGTCAGATGGAGACCACGGAAAACACCACTCCTCACCACTTCGGGTGAGAATGGCGGCACAGGGACGAGTGCGTGGACGACACGGACAGCCGCCGCCGACCACGGAGGTAGGGCACACATGGCACCGTACGCATCCGACGACAGCACGACCGGCGGGGAGGCCGACGAGCGGCGCTCCGGGCGGCGCAAAGCCGCGCGGTACGTCGTCCCGGTCACGGTGATGGGGGTGGCGGCCGCGACGATCGGGCTGGTCCCCGCACTCGCCGACTCCGGTGACCCCGACCTCCCGAAGATCACCGCCCAGCAGCTCATCGAGAAGATCGCCAAGTCCGACGTCCAGCAGCTGTCCGGCACGGTGAAGATCAGCACGGACCTCGGCCTGCCGGACCTCGGCGGGCTGGAGAGCAGCCTGATGTCCGGCGCCGCGGGCCAGGGCGAGGGCGGCTCCTCCGCCGACCCGACGGCCAAGCTCACGGAACTGGCCTCCGGCACGCACACCCTGCGCGTCGCGGCCGACGGCCCGGACAAGCAGAAGGTGTCGCTGCTGGAGAACGCCGCCGAGTACAGCCTCGTCCACAACGGCAAGGACGTGTGGGGCTACGACAGCAAGTCGAACGAGGTCTACCACGGCACCGCCTCTCAGAGCCCGGAGCGCGAGAAGGAGCAGCCGCCGGCGACGCCGAAGGACTTCGCCGAGGAGGCCCTGAAGGCCGTCGACGACACGACCTCCGTGACCGTGGACGGCACCGCCCAGGTCGCCGGCCGGGACGCCTACAAGCTGGTCGTCAAGCCGAAGCAGTCCGGCTCGACCGTCGGTGCGGTCACCGTGGCCGTGGACGCGAAGACCGGCATGCCGCTGAAGTTCACGCTGACCCCGGCGAGCGGCGGCGCCGCCGTCGTCGACGCGGGCTTCACCCAGGTCAGCTTCGCCGAGCCGGCCGCGTCCACCTTCGACTTCACCCCGCCCAAGGGCGCGAAGGTCACCGAGGAGAAGGACGCCGCCAAGGACTTCGGCAAGGGCTCCGACAAGCACCTCGGCAAGGGCTTCGAGAAGGGCGGGCCGCGCGAGCACGCCCCCAAGGCCGGGGAGGACTTCGGCAAGGGCCTCGACGGCATGAAGACCATCGGCGAGGGCTGGAGCTCCATAGCCACCTTCGACACCGGCGGCGAGGGCGTGCCCTCGGGCAAGGCCGGCGGCGAGTTCGGCGGCTTCATCGACTCGCTCGGCGACAAGGTCACCGGCAAGTTCGGCTCGGGCACGGTCTTCTCGACCCGCCTGATCAACGCCCTGGTCACCGACGACGGCAAGGTCTACGTGGGCGCCGTCACCAAGGACGCGCTCGTGAAGGCGGCCGACGCCGGCAAGTAAGTCCTTTCAAGAGAACGAGGAAGCCGATGGGCGAACTGTCCGCCGCGGAGCCGGAGCACAGCGAGGTGCGGGCCGGGGCCGGGGAACCGGTCATCGCGACCCGCGCGCTCACCAAGCGCTACCGCGGCGGACAGCTCGCCGTCGACGGCCTCGACCTGACCGTCCCGGCGGGCAGCGTCTTCGGCTTCCTCGGCCCCAACGGCTCCGGCAAGACCACCACCATCCGCATGCTGGTGGGCCTCATCGAGCCCACCTCCGGCACGGCACAGGTGCTCGGGCAGCCCATGCCCCGGGCCACCCGCGCCGTGCTGCCGCACGTCGGCGCCCTCATCGAGGGCCCGGCCCTGTACGGCTTCCTCTCCGGCCGCGACAACCTGATCCGGTACGACTCCGCCGACCCGGCCGCCGATCCGCGCACCCGGAGGGACCGGGTCGCCGCCGCGCTGGACCGGGTGGGCCTGACGGCCGCCGCGGGCAAGAAGGCCAAGGCGTACTCGCTGGGCATGAAACAGCGCCTGGGCCTGGCGGCCGCGCTGCTCCAGCCGCGCCGGCTGCTCGTGCTCGACGAGCCGACCAACGGCCTCGATCCGCAGGGCATGCGCGAGATCCGCGCCCTGATACGTGAGCTGGCCTCGGACGGCACGACGGTCTTCCTCTCCTCCCATCTGCTCGACGAGATCGAGCAGGTCTGCACACACGCGGCTGTGATGACGCAGGGCCGTCTGATCACCCAGGGCCCGGTCGCCGAGCTGTCCGCCGGGGTGCGCGGCCGGCTGGTGGTGACCACGCCGGACCCGGCGGAGGCGGCCCGGGTGCTGAAGGAGCAGGGCGTCGGCGACGTCGTCGTCACGGACGACCGGGTGACCGGCGAACCACCGGAGAGCGACCTCGCCGACGTGAACGCCGCGCTGGTCACGGCCGGTGTGCGGGTACGCGGCTTCATGGTCGAACGGGCCTCGCTGGAGGACGCGTTCGTGGCGCTGACCGGGGAGGGCTTCGATGTCGCGGGCTGAAGTCGGGCAGACCGTACGGCCGGTGAGCCCGCTGTGGACCTTCGGGCTGCTGCGCAGCGAGCTCACCACCACCTTCCGGCGCTGGCGCACCCTCGCGCTGCTCGCCGTGCTGGCGGGCGTGCCCGTCCTGGTCGGCATCGCCATCAAGATCGAGACGAGCGGCGGTTCGTCGCCCGGCGGCGGGGGACCGGCCTTCATCTCGCAGATCACCAACAACGGCCTGTTCCTCGTCTTCACCGCGCTGGCCGCCACCCTCCCGTTCTTCCTGCCGATGGCGATCGGGGTCGTCGCGGGCGACGCGATCGCCGGCGAGGCGAACGCCGGCACGCTCCGCTACCTGCTGGTCGCCCCGGCCGGCCGCAGCCGTCTGCTGCTCACCAAGTACGCGACCGTCGTCATCTTCTGCCTGGCCGCCACCCTCGTCGTGGCCGTCTCGGCGCTGACGGTCGGCGCGCTGCTGTTCCCGCTCGGCGATCTGACGACCATCTCCGGCACGCGGATCGGCTTCGCCGAGGGCCTGGGCAGAGCCCTGCTGATCGCCCTGGTCGTCGCCGCGTCACTGATCGGCGTCGCCGCGCTCGGACTGTTCGTCTCGACGCTCACGGGCAGCGGCATCGCGGCGATGGCGACCACCGTCGGCCTGCTGATCACCGTCCAGATCCTCGACCAGATCCCGCAACTGCACGCCCTCCAGCCGTACTTCTTCTCGCACTACTGGCTGTCCTTCGCCGACCTCCTGCGCGAGCCGGTCTACTGGGACGACCTGGCGAAGAACCTCGGCCTCCAGGCCCTGTACGCGGCGGTGTTCGGCTCGGCGGCCTGGGCCCGCTTCACGACGAAGGACATCACCGCGTAGCGCTCAGTCCTCGTACACGAACCGGGCCAGTGGTGCCTCCTGGGCGAAGAACGTCTTCGCGCGGGCCAGCGCCTCCGTGTCGTTCAGCACGTCACCGGGCTTGCTGCCGTTGCCGAGCAGCACCCCGCCGAACCGCATCCCCATGTACGCGGCCGAGTTGTTGAGCGTCCCGACCAGCGGGTCGGCCACCTCCGGCTGCGTGTGCGCGAGCGCGGTGACGCCCCACAGGGTGCGTCCGGCCAGGGTCACCTTGAAGTCGAGGCCGGGGGTGCGCAGCCAGCCCGACCAGTAGTCCAGGTAGCGCTTGGTCTGTGCGGAGACCGAGTACCAGTACAGGGGCGAGGCGATGACGATGTCCGTGGCCGCGAGGGTGGCGTCGAGCAGCAGCGCCACGTTCCCCTCGGTCGGACGGACGTGGTCGCTGTCGTGCCGCAGGTCCTCGAAGTCGGGCACCGGATGCTCGGCGAGGTCGAACCACTGCTGTTCGACGTCCGAAGGCAGCTGCTCGGCGGCCCGGCGGGCGAGCAGCTCGGTGTTGCCGTCGGCACGGGCGCTGCCCAGGACGAAGAGGAAGCGACGGGTCATGGGTGTCCCCCCAGAAGATAGGCGCACATCAATTACACGCGCATGCATCATATGCGTGCGCATCTAAATGCACCAGGGGCGCGGCCGTCAGCTCCCGATGCGCACCTCCGCCTCCCGCGCCACGGCCAGCAGCAGTGCCTCCCGGCCGTGCGGCGCCACGAGGTGCAGCCCGGCCGGGCAGCCGTCACCGCCGAAGCCCGCCGGGAGGCTCAGTGCCGGATGCCCACTGAGGTTGAACGCCCAGGTGAGAGACGTGGAGTAGCGGTCGCCCGGGCCGTCGTGCCCGTGCGGTGGGGTAGGTGTGGTCGGCGTCAGCAGCAGCTCCGCTCCGGCGAACTGTCCGGCCAGCCGCCGGTCGTTCTCCGCCCGGACATGGTGGGCATCGCCCGGATCGGCACCGGGTGTGCGCAGGGCGAGCCAGGCAGGCCCGGGGTCCAGGAGCCGCAAGGGCACCGGCGGCCGTACGAGCCGTACGACACCCGCCGCCACGAGCCGTTCGACCGCCGCCCGGGCGAGCGCGACGGGCTCCGGGTCGGGCCCGGCGAAGCCCAGGTCGGACGACCAGACGGCGGTGACGGGGAGAGGTGGGCCGGCCGGCACCGGCTCCTGCGACACCACCCGCCACCAGTGCGCCGCGTCCGACGCCGAGCGGGCGAGCACACCCTGCACGGCGAGCCCCGTACGGTCGGCGGAGGGCAGCCGTCCGGCCGTGGTCTTCAGGCCGGTCACCCCGCACCACGCCGCCGGTATCCGCACCGACCCGGCCCCGTCGCTGCCCGTCGCCAGCGGCACCAATCCGGCCGCCACCGCCACAGCGGCCCCGGCCGACGAACCGCCCGGCGTACGGTCCGCCCGCCACGGGTTGACGGTCCGGCCCCGGGCGCCGAGTCCCCAGGTCTGCCAGGGCGTTCCCGGCCCGGGCACGGAGGTCGCGCCCACGGCGACACAACCGGCCGCGAGCAACGGCCCCGCCGCACGCAGCCCGTGCCGCCCCTTCACGGCGATCGGCACCCCGGCCAACGGCAGCGCTTCCCCCTTTCGGGTGACATCTGCGGCACGCCGGCCGAGCCGCGCGTCCACCTCGCCCGCCCGCCGCAACGCCTCCTCGCGCCACACCTCGACGAACGCGCACAGCTGCGGATCGGCCCGATCGATCCGCTCCAGCGCCGCCTCGACCACGTCGACCGCGCGCAGCTCCCGGGCCCGCACGCCCGCCGCGATCTCCCCGGCCGACAGCGGCACCGCCATCAGCGCGCCGCTCCCGTCAGGCGGACCAGGGCCGAAGTCTCGCGCGGCGGATGCCCCAGCTCACCCAGCCGCCAGGCCGGCACCCACGGCACGCGGTACACGTCGATGACCGACTCCAGGGACCTGATCCGCTGGGCGAGCGGACGCGGCAGCCGGCCCGGAGCGTCCGCCACCAGGACGACGGCGTCGAGGTCGAGGCCGGGCGGCGCCTGACCTCGCCGGAAGATCTCCACCGCCCCGGCGATCGTGTCCAGCCCGGCCGCGTGCGTCCGAGCGACCAGCAGCACGGACGGCGGGTCGCCCGGCCCGGGCCAGGCGCGGCCGCTGTCATGACCGCCGTAGACCGCGGCAAGGGTGGAGACGCCCGCGCCGCCGTGTGTGCCGACCCAGGAGAAACGCCGTACCGCCGCATGGGCGTGACCGGACCCCGGCGGCCCCGGCTCCCGCGTGCTCGTCACCGGACCGCGGATCCAGATCTCCGGTCCCTGTCGCATGCCTGTCTGCATGCCCCTCTCTTCCCTCGTACGCTCGATCCTCATGCCATCCGGAACGATCCATGCCGCGGCCTGGAACCGTTGGGACGAGCCTGTGACACCGCGGTGACGTGAGAAACGCGAGCGAGCGGACACACTCGACAGCAGGTGTACGACGCCGAATGAGGGGACGATGTCTCGACTCAGCCGCGAGAAGAAGCGGGAACAGAAGCAGGCCGCCCACGCGGCGACCCCGGCGGCGCCGATCGACGTCCGTGTCCCCGGGGCCGGAACGGACCCGGCAGGAGCGGGGCCGGGAGCCGGCGCGGGGGGTGTCTCCGACGGCGCTTCGGTCGGCGGCGTCCCCGTCTTCGCGGCCCCCGGGGAGGAGATCCAGCAGGCCGTGCTGAACCGCCTTCACCACATCGCCCTCGCCACCGGCCATCCCGTCCTCGCCACGGTCCACGACGAGCGCATCGGCTACGTGGTGCCGCTCCAGGTCGATCCGGACGGCTCCAGCCGCTTCACCGCCGAGCCGGTCCGTACGGCACCGCCGCAGGACGCCGTCGCCGCCGAAGCACCGGTGACGGAGCCGCCCGGGCCGACGCCGTCCGCGCCGGAGCGGCAGCACCCGCGGGACGACAGGGCCACGCACGTCCTGCGCCCCGTACCGGGGTCCGGCCGTGGCACGGCCTCGACGTTCCCGCTGCGGGCGGTGCCCGAACCGGAAGACGCACCACCGGCCTGGCCCACGCCGCCCGACACGCCCCAGCCCTCGGGTACGTCCACGTCGGCGGACGTGTTCGCGCCCTCGGGCCCGGTCACCCCTCCCGGGATCGTCGCGCCCCCGACCGGCGAGTTCGGGCCGCCCCCGCTCATGGACGTCAGGCCGCTCCCCGTCCCCGGAAGCGGCCCGGGGCCCCACCGCAGGCGGGAGCCCGAGCCGATGTCCGAAGCGGAGCTGCTGGCGGCCGAAGCCGACGCCAAGCCGACTCCCGTCCGGGGCTTCGACGCCGTAGCGGAGGCCGTGCTCGGCGACGAACTGCTCGGCGCCCCGGGCGACCCCGCCGCCCCCGCTCTCCTCGCGGAGCCGATCGGGCGGATCAACGAGGCCGTCAGGGAAGGCCGGATCGACGAGGCGTCCGGGCTGGCGGACCAGGCCGTCGCGGAGGCGTCCGGGACGCTCGGGCCGGAGCACCCCGAGGTGCTCCGGCTGCGCGAACTCACCGCATATATCGCCTACTTGGCGGGTGATCCGCTCCGTGCCTTCCGGCTGTCCCTCGACCTGGCCGGTGCTCGCCGCCGCACGGGCGACGCGGAGGCCGCCTACGGCAACGTGGAGAGCGCGGCCACGGCCTGGCGCGCGGTGCGCGACCCGGCGGTGGGACTGGAGCTGGGGCGGGACCTGATCGGCCTGTGGACCGAACTCGCCGCCGAGGACGGCCCCGCCGCCGAGGAGGTCGAGCAACTGGAGTCGGCCCGGGCCCGCATGGGCCGCCTGACCGAACGCGCCCGCAACCAGTAGGCGCCGTTACCGCGACAGCTCCCACACCGCGTGCGCGACGGCGTCGCTGTTGCGGTCGAGGGCGGTGTCGTCGATGTTGGCGGTGGTGTCGCAGGAGGAGTGGTAGCAGCGGTCGAAGGCCCGCCCGGCCGTACCGCCCCACTTGGCCGCCTGCGCCGCCGTCTTCGTCCGGCTCGCCCCCGTGAACAGGCCGCCCACCGGCACACCCGCGCTCTTGAAGGGCGCGTGGTCGGAGCGGCCGTCACCCTCGGTCTCGATCTCGGTCGGGACGCCGAGGCCGGTGAAGTACTCCTTGAAGGTCTTCTCGATCGCCGGGTCGTCGTCGTAGACGAAGTAGCCGGGGTTCGGGGAGCCGATCATGTCGAAGTTCAGGTAGGCGCTGATCCTCGAACGGTCCCCGGTGGCCAGCCGGTTGACGTAGTGGCGGGAGCCGGCCAGGCCGACTTCCTCAGCGCCCCACCAGGCGAACCGCAGGTGCTTGGCGGGCTTGTACTGCGCCCGGGACACGGCGAGGGCGGTCTCCAGGACGGCGGCCGAGCCGGAGCCGTTGTCGTTGATGCCGGGCCCGGAGGACACGCTGTCGAGGTGCGAGCCGGCCATCACGACCCGGTTCGCGTCGCCGCCGGGCCAGTCGGCGATCAGGTTGTAGCCGGTGCGGCCGGAGGCGGTGAACTGCTGGACCGTGGTGGTGTACCCGGCCGCGTCCAGCTTGGCCTTGATGTGGTCGAGCGAGGCCTTGTAGCCGGGGCGGCCGTGCGCGCGGTTGCCGCCGTTGGCGGTGGCTATGGACTGGAGCTGGGACAGGTGGGCCCTGACGCCCGCCAGGGGTATGTCGGGCGCGGCGGCCGGTCTCGGGGGAGCGGACGCGGCGTCCGCTACGGCACCGCCGGTCAGGAGCATGGCGGTCGCCACGGCACCGGCCGCCACGGCACGCGCGGAAACGGAGAGCTTCATGTGGGGGCTCCGACTTCCTTCGGGAAGCCCGTGGGGTGTCCACAGGCAGCCCACAGTGAATGGGGTGCCTGGATGGTGAAACTGTTACTGACTGTTCGTCAAGAGCACTATTACGTCAGGGCGTTGTGAATCCGGCTCCGCCCGGCTGGACAGGATGCTGACCGAGGCCCGTGCCGTGACACCGTGCAAGGACGGTCTTCGCAGCGGCGGCGAGCCGGTATGCCGGCATACAAGAGGAAGCGTGAGGCCGACCCCCACGCTCAACTGCACGCGGCGCGGCTTCCGGCTCAAGGACGGGCGCCTGCGCCTGGCCGGAGGCATCGTGCTGACGGTGGTGTGGTCCCGCGCGTGCCGCCGAGCCGTCCAGTGTGCGCGTGTACCGGGACAGCGTCGGCCACGGGAACGCCTCGTTCGTCGTTCCCGCCGAAGTCCAGCCGCCGCCCGTCACCGGCCGCGTGATCGGGATCGACTGGAGACCGCCACCACCACCTCCGACGCCCACGACCTCCCACGCGCCGAACACGGCAGGAAGGCCAAGGCGAAGCTGACCCGGTACGACCGGATGACGGCCCGCCGCAGACCCGCCAAGGGGCAGCCGGCGTCGAAGGGTTGCCGCCAGGCGAAGCAGCTGCGTGCCAAGGCGTGCAGGAAGGTCGCGCGGCAGGGAGGAGAGTATCAATGCACGCAGAACTCGTTCCCCTCCGGATCCGCCATCACGACCCACTCGCCGCCTTGCTCGGCCACCCGCCGCAGCACACGCGCACCGAGCCCCTCCAGTCGTGCGACCTCCTCCTCGCGCCGCCCCTCGCCCGGGTGCAGATCGAGGTGGAGCCGGTTCTTGCCCGTCTTCTCCTCCGGCACCCGCTGGAACAGCAGCCGCCGCCCCAGCCCGGTCCCGCTCTCCTCCTCGAACGGGTCCTCGGGGTGCCGTACGGCGACCAGGTCCCGGAAGGCGCGGCGGCCGTGGAACTCGACGGTGAGCTCCTCCGGCAGGGCGCCGAAGCCGAGCAGCTTCTCGATGAGGGCGCTGTTGTCCTCGACCTCGTACCGGAGGGCGGCGGCCCAGAAGTCGGCCTGCGCGTGCGGGTCGTTCGCGTCGATGGAGATTTTCCAGTGCACGGGGGCGGGTGATGCCGGGGTCTGTGTCATGTAACCAGTTATACTGGTTACATGAGTGGGCGCGCAGGGGAAACGCCGGAGAGGACACCCGGCCTGACGCTGGTCTCTTTTCAGGGGAAGGCCTTCCGCTTCGATCCCGGCGCGCTGTGCCTGGAGCTGCTGACGACGGGCGGCCCCGGGGAGTTCGCGCGCTACGAGGTGCTGCACGAGCCCGCCGACCTGGTCGCCTGGACGGCGCGCAGCCGCCTCCCGGACGGCCTGGACATCACCGTCACCGAGGACGAGCTGGAGCGCGCCCGCACGTTGCGCGACGCCGTGTTCCCGCTCGCCGCCGACCGCGCCCACGGCCGCCCGCTGCGGGCCGCCCACCTGGACGTCGTCAACACCACCGCGGCCGGGCCCCCGCTCGTCGCCCGCATCGAGCCGGACGGCACCCGCGCCTGGGCCCCTGGCGCCACCGGAGCCCACCTGCTCTCCACGATCGCCCGGGACGCCATCGACCTGTTCACCGGTCCCTACGCGCACCGTGTGCGCGAGTGCGGCGCCCACAACTGCTACCTGCTCTTCGTCGACACCTCCCGCCCGGGCCGTCGCCGCTGGTGCGCGATGGAGCACTGCGGCAACCGCGAGAAGGCCCGGGCACACCGGTCCCGCCAGGCTCCCAGAACGCCCTAGTCCCCGCGGTTGGCTGAGACGCCGTAGTCTCCGCGGCCCGCTAGGACGCCGTAGTCTCCGCGGCCCGCGTCTCCGCCTCGCGGGCGTCGTACGCGGTGCGGGCCGCCGCGATCTCCTCCTGGTGCCGCTCCGTCCTGGTCACCAGGCAAGAGGGAACCGACCCTCACTTGCGTAACCGATCCTGACACGAGGAGTGTTGATTCATGGGCACCCGTGCCTGGGCGCTGCTGTTCGTCCTCTGCGGGACGATCTTCCTCGAAGGCATCGACGTCGCCATGATGGCGGTGGCGATCCCGGCCATCCGCTCCGATCTCGGTCTGGCCACCGACACCGCGGCCTGGGTGATGAGCGGCTATGTGCTCGGTTACGCCGGCTTCACGCTGCTGGGCGGCCGGGCCGCCGACCTGCTCGGGCGGCGGCGGATGTTCCTCTTCTGGCTGGCCGTCTTCCTCGCCTTCTCGGGGCTCGGCGGCTTCGCGACCGAGGGCTGGATGCTGGTCGTCGCCCGGTTCGTCACGGGCGTCGCCGCCGCGTTCATGACCCCGGCCGCGCTCTCCCTGATCACGACCTCGTACGCGGAGGGCCCCAAGCGCAACAAGGCCCTGCTGGTCTTCGCCGGCACGGGCGCGGCCGGTTTCTCCCTCGGCCTGGTCATCGGCGGTCTGCTCACCCAGCTCGGCTGGCGCTGGGTGTTCTTCGCGCCGGTGCTGCTGGCCGCGGCGCTGCTCGTCGCGGCCGTACGCCTGGTGCCCCGGCAGGACGGCCCGCCCGCGCGCCGGCGCGGATTCGACCTGCCCGGCGTGATCACCGCCGCCGGCGCCATGCTGCTGGCCGCCTACACCGTCATACGCCTCGAACACGGCCTGCGCGACTGGCCGCTCACCGTGGTCTCCGGTCTCGCGGCGCTCGTGCTGGCCGGTGCGTTCGTCGTGGTCGAACGCCGCAGCCCGGATCCGCTGGTCCGGCTCGGCATCCTGCGCCAGGGCCCGGTCGTGCGGGCCGACCTGGGAGCGCTGCTCTTCCTCGGCGCCTTCTTCGGCTTCCAGTTCCTCGTCACGCTCTAC
Source organism: Streptomyces caelestis (assembly GCF_014205255.1). Classification (GTDB taxonomy): domain Bacteria; phylum Actinomycetota; class Actinomycetes; order Streptomycetales; family Streptomycetaceae; genus Streptomyces; species Streptomyces caelestis. Next base: position 5,211,824 of record NZ_JACHNE010000001.1, read on the forward strand.
CTCCAGGAACTGCGCGGCTGGTCGCCCCTCATGACGGCGGTGGCCCTGATCGTCATGGGCGTCGACGCCGTCCTCGCCCCGACGCTCACCCCGAGGCTGGTCGCCCGCTTCGGCAACGCCCAGGTGATCGTCGGCGGCTTCGTCCTGGCCGTGATCGCGTACGCGCTGTTCCTGCCGGTGGGCATGGACTGGTCCTACGCCGCGATGTTCCCCACCCTGTTCCTCTCGGGCCTCGCCTTCGCCCTGGCCTACGGGCCGCTGACGATCGCCGCCACGGACGGGGTCACCGGTTCGGAGCAGGGCCTGGCCGGCGGGCTGCTGACCACCGCCACACAGTTCGGCTCCGCCCTCGGCATCGCGGCGGTGACCGCGGTCTACGGCCTGGCGTCCACCGGGTCCGGCCCGGAGGCCACGCTGTCGGCGTTCCGGGCGGCGCTGACCGTGCCGGTGGTCCTGGTGGTGCTGGGCACGCTGATCTCGCTGGTGAGTGCGCGGGAGGCCCGGCGGGCGGTGCGCAGGGCGTCCCAGGTGAGCAGTGTCAGTGCCAGCCACACCAGCGAGAACCCGGCCCAGCGCTCCGGCGGCATCGCCTCGTGGAAGTAGAAGACGCCGAGCAGGAACTGGAAGACCGGCGTCAGGTACTGCAGCAGGCCGATCGTGGACAGGGGCACACGGATGGCGGCCGCGCCGAAGCAGACCAGGGGCAGCGCGGTGACGATCCCGGCCGAGGCGAGCAGCGCCGCGTGCCCCGCGCCCTCGGTGGTGAAGGTGGAGTCGCCCCGCGCGGTCAGCCACACCAGGAAGCCGAGCGCGGGCAGGAACTGCACCACGGTCTCGGCGGCCAGCGACTCCACGCCGCCGAGGTTCAGCTTCTTCTTCACCAGCCCGTACGTGGCGAAGGAGAAGGCGAGGCCGAGGGAGATCCACGGGGGCCGGCCGAAGCCGACGGTCAGCACGACGACCGCCGCAGCGCCGGTCCCGACCGCCAGCCACTGCACCGGCCGCAGCCGCTCCTTCAGCAGCAGGACCCCCATCGCGATGGTGACCAGCGGGTTGATGAAGTACCCGAGCGAGGCCTCGACGACGTGCCCGGAGTTCACGGACCAGATGTACAGGCCCCAGTTGAGGGTGATGAAGGTCGCGGCGATCGCGACGAGGCCCAGCCTGCGCGGCTGCCGCAGCAGCTCTCCGGCCCAGGCCCAGCGGCGCAGCACGAGCAGGGCGGCGCCCACGAAGACCAGCGACCACACCATCCGGTGGGCCAGGATCTCCAGCGCCCCGGCGGGCTTCAGCAGGGGCCAGAACAGCGGGACGAGCCCCCACATCCCGTAGGCCGCGAAGCCGTTCAGCAGTCCGATGTGCCGCTCACCCCTCGGCTTGGCGCTCACGGGCCCCTCCTCCGTACGTGTGTTCCGCGTTCACGACGGTATCGCCGAGCGCCCCCGGCTGTCATGCCCGTATCGGTATACGGTCATGACAGCCGGGGGTGGGGCGGCTCAAGGGCCCGCCGGGGGAGTTCAGCCCTTGAGCGCCGTGGCGATGGCCTCGGAGAACGGGGTGGTCGGACGGCCGGTCAGCCGGGACAGATCCCCGGTGGAGACGACCAGCTCGCCCTTCTCGATGGAGGCGTCCACGCCCGCGAGCGTCTGCGCCAGCGGCTCGGGCAGGCCGGCGCCGGTCAGGATCCCGGTGAGCACCTCGGTCGAGACCGGGTTGTAGGTGATCTCCTTGCCGGTCTGACGGCTCAGCTCGGCCGCGTACTCGGTGAAGCTCCACGCGGTGTCGCCACCCAGTTCGTACGTCTTGTTCTCGTGCCCCTCGCCGGTCAGCACGGCGACGGCGGCAGCGGCGTAGTCGGCGCGGGCGGCGGAGGAGACCTTGCCCTCACCGGCGGCGGCCACGACCGCGTTGTGCTCCAGCACCGGGGCGAGGTTCTCGGTGAAGTTCTCGTGGTACCAGCCGTTGCGCAGCAGGGTGAAGGGCACGCCGGAGTCCAGCAGCAGCTCCTCGGTGCCGCGGTGGTCGTCGGCGAGCGCGGCGGTCAGCGTGCCCGGGGCGCTGGTGTAGACGAGCAGGGCCACACCGGCCGCCTTGGCGGCGTCGATGACGACCTTGTGCTGCTGCACACGGCCCTTGTCGAACTCGTTACCCGAGACCAGCAGCACCTTGTCGCCGGCGGAGAAGAGGCCGTCGAAGGACGCGGGCGCGTTGTAGTCGGCCAGCGCGATCTTCACACCGCGTTCCGCGAAGTCGGCGGCCTTCTCCGCGTTGCGGACGACCGCGGTGATCTGCTCGGCGGGGACCTTCTCCAGCAGTTGCTCCACGACGTGACGGCCGAGGTGTCCGGTGGCTCCGGTGACGACGATGCTCATGGTGATGGCTCTCCTTGTGGGGTGCGATGGCACTAACCCTATGGCATGCGCTAACTCTTGGAAAGTACCCACTTTGAAGTAAGGTACTGGCATGGCGGTAAGCGAAAGTGAGGCCCTGTGCCCGTACCGGCTGGTGCTGGAGCACGTCACCAGCCGCTGGGGCGTGCTCGTCCTGACCGAGCTGCTGGACCGCCCGTACCGGTTCAGCGAGCTGCGCCGGGCGATCAGCCATGACGGGGGCCGGAAGGTCAGCGAGAAGATGCTCACGCAGACGCTCCAGACCCTGGAGCGCGACGGCCTCGTCCACCGCGACGCCAAGCCCGTGATCCCGCCCCGCGTCGACTACTCCCTCACCGACCTGGGCCGCGAGGCCGCCGAGCAGGTGCGGGCCCTGACGCAGTGGACGCATCGGCGCATGGACGACGTGGAGAAGGCCCGCCGGGCATACGACGAGGCCCGGGCCGCTTCCTAGCGGGCCCGGGCCTCGTTGCCGTAGGGCGTGGTCGTGCTCAGCCGACGACCGTCCAGGTGTCGCCGCCTGTCAGCAGCGCGGCCAGGTCGCCCTTGCCGTGCTGCTCGATCGCGGTGTCCAGCTGGTCGGCCATCTGCGTGTCGTAGACGGGCCGGTCGACGGAGCGAAGCACACCGATCGGCGTGTGGTGCAGGGTGTCCGGGTCGGCGAGGCGGGACAGCGCGAACGCCGTGGTCGGGGACTCGGCGTGCGCGTCGTGGACGAGCACCTGGTCCTCGTTGTCCGGCGTCACCGCGACCACCTTCAGATCACCGGTCACCTGGTCCCGTACGACGCCCTTGGCCAGGTCGCTGCCGAAGCGGATCGGCTTGCCGTGCTCCAGCCGGATCACGGCCTCCTCGGCCTGCTGCTTGTCCTTGAGGGCGTCGAAGGCGCCGTCGTTGAAGATGTTGCAGTTCTGGTAGATCTCGATCAGGGCCGTGCCCTGGTGGGCGGAGGCCTGGCGCAGCACCTCCGTCAGGTGCTTGCGGTCGGAGTCGACCGTCCGCGCCACGAACGACGCCTCCGCGCCGATCGCCAGCGACACCGGGTTGAAGGGTGCGTCCAGCGAGCCCATCGGCGTCGACTTGGTGATCTTGCCGACCTCGGAGGTCGGCGAGTACTGCCCCTTGGTCAGACCGTAGATCCGATTGTTGAACAGCAGGATCTTGAGGTTGACGTTGCGCCGCAGCGCGTGGATCAGGTGGTTGCCGCCGATGGACAGCGCGTCACCGTCACCCGTGACGACCCACACCGACAGGTCGCGGCGGGAGCTGGCCAGACCCGTGGCGATGGCCGGGGCGCGACCGTGGATGGAGTGCATCCCGTACGTGTTCATGTAGTACGGGAAGCGGGAGGAGCAGCCGATGCCCGAGACGAAGACGATGTTCTCCTTCGCCAGCCCCAGCTCGGGCATGAAGCCCTGCACCGCGGCGAGGATGGCGTAGTCGCCGCAGCCGGGACACCAGCGCACTTCCTGATCGGACTTGAAGTCCTTCATCGACTGCCTGCCCTCGGCCTTGGGGACGAGGGAAAGCGCCTCGATGGTGCCCGTTCCTTGTGTGGACGTCTCAGCCATCGATGGCCTCCTTCAGAGCCGCGGCGAGCTGCTCCGCCTTGAACGGCATACCGTTGACCTGGTTGTACGACTGAGCGTCCACCAGGTACTTCGCCCGGATGAGCGTGGCGAGCTGCCCGAGGTTCATCTCGGGGATCACCACCTTGTCGTAACGCCCGAGGACCGCGCCCAGGTTCTTCGGGAAGGGGTTGAGGTGGCGAAGATGCGCCTGCGCGATCGACTCCCCGGCCCGGCGCAGCCGCCGCACCGCGGCCGTGATCGGTCCGTACGTCGAGCCCCAGCCCAGGACGAGGGTCCTGGCCTCGTCCGGATCGTCCACGTCGAGGTCCGGGACCTCGATGCCGTCGATCTTCGCCTGCCGGGTGCGCACCATGAAGTCGTGGTTGGCCGGGGCGTAGGAGATGTTGCCCGTGCCGTCCTCCTTCTCGATGCCGCCGATCCGGTGCTCCAGACCCGGCGTGCCCGGGATCGCCCACGGGCGGGCCAGCGTCTGCGGGTCGCGCTTGTACGGCCAGAAGACCTCGGTGCCGTCGTCGAGCGTGTGGTTCGGCCCCTGCGCGAACTGCACCCGCAAGTCAGGCAGCTCCTCCAGGTCCGGAACGCGCCACGGTTCGGAGCCGTTGGCCAGGTAACCGTCGGACAGCAGGAACACCGGCGTGCGGTACGTCAGCGCGATCCGGGCCGCCTCCAGCGCGGCGTCGAAGCAGTCCGCCGGCGTCCGGGGCGCGACCACCGGGACCGGAGCCTCGCCATTGCGCCCGTACATCGCCTGGAGCAGGTCCGCCTGCTCCGTCTTGGTGGGCAGACCGGTCGAGGGGCCACCGCGCTGGATGTCCACGATCAGCAGCGGCAGCTCCAGCGAGACGGCGAGACCGATCGTCTCCGACTTCAGCGCCACACCCGGGCCGCTCGTCGTGGTCACGGCCAGCGAACCGCCGAAGGCCGCGCCCAGCGCCGCCCCGATACCGGCGATCTCGTCCTCGGCCTGGAAGGTCCGCACGCCGAAGTTCTTGTGCTTGCTCAGCTCGTGCAGGATGTCCGACGCCGGTGTGATCGGATACGACCCCAGGTAGAGCGGCAGATCCGCCTGCCGGCTCGCGGCGATCAGGCCGTACGACAGGGCGAGGTTGCCGGAGATGTTGCGGTAGACACCCGGCGGGAACGCCGTGGCCGCCGGGGCGACCTCGTAGGAGACGGCGAAGTCCTCGGTGGTCTCGCCGAAGTTCCAGCCGGCCCGGAAGGCGGCGATGTTGGCCGCCGCGATGTCGGGCTTCTTCGCGAACTTCGACCGGAGGAATCTCTCCGTGCCCTCGGTGGGCCGGTGGTACATCCAGCTCAGCAGGCCCAGCGCGAACATGTTCTTGCTGCGCTCGGCCTCCTTGCGGGTGAGGTCGAACTCCTTGAGCGCCTCCACGGTGAGCGTGGTCAGCGGCACGGGGTGGACCTGGTAGCCGTCCAGCGACCCGTCCTCCAGCGGACTGGTGGCGTAGCCGACCTTCTGCATCGCGCGCTTGGTGAACTCGTCCGTGTTGACGATCACCTCGGCACCGCGCGGCAGGTCGCCGATGTTCGCCTTCAGGGCGGCCGGGTTCATCGCCACCAGCACGTTCGGCGCGTCGCCGGGCGTGAGGATGTCGTGATCGGCGAAGTGCAACTGGAAGGACGACACGCCCGGCAGGGTCCCGGCGGGCGCCCTGATCTCGGCCGGGAAGTTCGGCAGCGTCGACAGGTCGTTGCCGAACGACGCGGTCTCCGAGGTGAAACGGTCACCGGTGAGCTGCATGCCGTCACCCGAGTCCCCCGCGAACCTGATGATCACCCGGTCGAGGCGGCGAACGTCCTTCGCGCCCGCCGCTTTGCGCTGCTCTCCTACGACTGCTTCGTCGGCCTGCTCCGCTGGGCTACTGACCTGGCTGGTCACTGAACTGGACCTCCCTCGAGGCGGCTGTCCGGGAGGGCCTTCCCGCAGGCCTTCCCAGGATCAACACTACGACCGCAGAGGTCGCCTTCTGCGGGTCATTCGCATGTTGGACACGACTTTGAGACGATCACCCGCGCTGACTTGTCCTGTTCCGGGCCAGGCGGCCGCTGAGGAATTCAGGTACCTCGCCGGTCAGGAATTCAGGTACGTCAGCACGGCCAGCACCCGGCGGTGGTCCCCCTCGCTCGGGGAGAGCCCCAGCTTCAGGAAGATGTTGCTGACGTGCTTCTCGACCGCCCCGTCGCTGACCACGAGCTGCCGGGCGATCGCCGAGTTCGTCCGCCCCTCGGCCATCAGCCCCAGCACCTCACGCTCGCGCGGGGTCAGCCCCGCGAGCACGTCCTGTTTACGGCTGCGGCCCAGCAGCTGCGCGACGACCTCCGGGTCGAGGGCCGTCCCGCCCTCGGCCACCCGCACCACCGCGTCCACGAACTCACGCACCTCGGCCACCCGGTCCTTCAGCAGATAGCCGACACCCCGGCTGGACCCCGCGAGCAGCTCCGTGGCGTAACGCTCCTCCACGTACTGCGACAGCACCAGCACGCCGAGCCCCGGGTGCGCCTTGCGCAGCTGCACCGCCGCCCGCACCCCCTCGTCGGTGTGCGTCGGCGGCATCCGTACGTCGGCGACCACGACGTTTGGCAGCTCGCCCTGCGCGTCCAGCTCCGTGATGGTCTTGATCAGAGCCTCACCGTCACCGACCCCGGCGACGACCTCGTGGCCCCGGTCGGTCAGCAGCCGGGTCAGGCCCTCCCGGAGCAGCACTGAATCCTCGGCGATGACCACCCGCACCCTGTCCTCCACGATGTTCGGCCCCCACAGCCCCATGTCGCCCGTCCGCAGCCCACAACGGCTCCGCGCCCACCCGTGCGACGGGTCCAGCATTTCAGGATCGGGCGGGGGATGGGGGTTGGACGGGCTTGTTGTCCGGCGATGCGGCCGATTCGGGCGGTGGGGGAGGGCTTCGGAGTGGTGGGGAGGGCTTCGGAGTGGTGGGGAGGGCCGCGGGCGGGGGAGGGCAACGGGCGGAGATCAGGCCTCGGCACGGCCCTCAGGGGCGGCAGGGGACTTCGCCCCTGCCGCCCCCTTCGACCGAAGGTCACCTCACGTGCGCGCCCCGCCACGGCAGCTCCGCGGTCACCCGGGTCGGCCCGCCCGCCGGCGAGTCCACCACCAGGATCCCGTCCACCGCGTCCAGCCGCTCCGCCAGCCCCGCCAGCCCGGACCCCCGGGACGTGTCGGCCCCGCCCACGCCGTTGTCCACGACCTGCAGCATCAGCCGGTTCCCCGTCCGCCACACCTCTACGCCCGCCCAGGTCGCCCGCGCGTGCTTGCTGACGTTCTGGAGCAGCTCCGACACCGTGAAGTACGCGATCCCCTCGATGGCCGGCGCCGGCCGCTCCGCCAGGTCGACCTCGACCTGCACCGGCACCCTGCACCGCGACGCCACCGCCGACAGTGCCGCGTCCAGCCCGCGGTCCGTCAGCACCGCCGGGTGGATCCCCCGGGCCAGGTCCCGCAGCTCCTGCAAGGCCGTCTTCACCTCACCGTGCGCCTCGTCCACCATCCGCGCGGCCGCCTCCGGATCCTCCTGGAGCTTCTCCTTCGCCAGCCCCAGATCCATGGCCAGCGCCACCAGCCGTGCCTGCGCGCCGTCGTGCAGATCCCGCTCGATGCGCCGCAGGTCGGCGGCGGCCGTGTCGACCACGAGGCCCCGGTCCGACTCCAGCTCCACCACTCGCGAGGCCAGCCGCGACGGCCCGAGCAGCCCGTGCACCATCAGCCGGTCCACCATCGTCAGCGCCCGCACGATCCACGGCGTGGCGATCGTCAGCAGCAGACCCACCAGCGCGGTCACCGTGATCTCGAAGGGGTTGTCGAGGTAGACCCGGTGCGTCTCGTCGCCGTACAGCTGCATCCCGTCCTCGCCGGAGTACACCAACACCCAGAACCACAGCGGATACGTCAGCAGCGCCCAGCCCAGCACCCAGACGTTCACGGCGACGACGAACGAGAACACCGCCCACGGCAGATGCAGCACCGCGTACAGCAGGGCCCGCCACGAGGCGCCGCTCTTGAGGACGGCCCCCATCCACGCCATGGCGCCCGGCTTCTTCATCCGCAGCGGCTCCGGGTCGGCCACCTCCATGCCCAGCAACGTCCGCGCCCGCAGCCGCTCCAGCGCCCCGAGGCCACGGCACCCGGCGAGTGCCGCCGCCAGCACCGGTATGCCGAGGAACGTCACCAGCAGTCCCGCCCCCAGCGACACCATCGTGACCGCGTAGGTGAACAGCAGGATGCTGATCGGCAGGCTGAGCAGCACGTATCCGAGCTCGCGCCAGGTGCGGCCCTCGACCGGCGCCCGCAGCGCGGCGGGCAGCCGGTGCCGCCGCTCGGTGCTCCCGGGAAACCCGGGCCTGCCGTCGAGCCCGTATCCCTGTCCGTACTCCGTGGCCATCGGCGTCGTCCTTCTCCTCGTCCTGCGGCTGTTCCCTCGTACCTCCACCCTGCTCCGCCGCAGGTAGGCGAACCATGGAGTCCGTCGGCGTCTTGGACGGGGGGTTTTCCCCACCCCGCGCGTGCGTCCACCGTCCTTGGGCCTGCGGCCACCGTCCTTGGGCCTGCGGCCACTGGTCTTGGGCCTGCGGCCACCGTCCTTGGGCCTGCGGCCATTGGTCTTGGGCCTGCGGCCACTGGTCTTGCGTCTGCGGGGCTTTGCTCCGCGTCTGTGGTCAGGGCCCGGCGCTGCGGCCGGGGGCCCGGCGCAGGCGTCCGCCGGCCTTGCGTCTGCGGGCTTCGCCTCGCTCTGCGGCCACGGGCCGCGCTGCGGTCAGGGCCCCCGCGCCTCCCGTCACCGACCCCGCGCTGCGGTCAGGGCCCCCGCGCTTCCCGTCACCGACCCCGCGCCTGCGGCGTCAGGCACTGGTGGGCGGCAGGACCTAGCGGTTGTCCGCGCCGGAGGCGTCCGTGCGGTCGCGCCAGGGCAGTTCCGCCGTGACCGTCGTGGGGCCGCCCTCGGGTGACTCCAGGACGAACAGCCCGTCGACGGCGTCCAGCCGCTCGGCCAGGCCCTTCATCCCCGTACCGCCGTCGAGACTCGCGCCGCCGCGGCCGTCGTCCCACACCTGTATGAGCAGCCGGTCGTTCGTCCGCCACACATCCACCGACGCCGACCTCGCCGCGCTGTGCTTGCTGACGTTCTGGAGCAGCTCCGAGACGGTGAAGTAGGCGATGCCCTCGATGGCCGCGGCCGGCCGTGCCGGCAGGTCGACCGTCACCTTGACCGGGACCGTGCAGCGCGAGGAGACCGCGGACAGGGCCGCGTCCAGCCCGCGGTCGGTCAGGACCGCCGGGTGGATGCCACGGGCCAGGTCGCGCAGCTCCTGGAGCGCCAGCTTCACCTCGCCGTGCGCCTCCTCGACCATCGCCGCCGCCGCGTCGGGATCCTCGAGAACCTTCTCCTTCGCCAGGCCCAGCCCCATGGCCAGGTTGACCAGCCGGGCCTGCGCCCCGTCGTGCAGATCCCGTTCGATGCGCCGCAGGTCGGCGGCCGCCGTGTCGACCACGACCCCCCGGTCGGACTCCAGTTCGGCGATGCGCCGCTCCAGCTCGTCGGAGGGCGACAGCAGCCCGCGCACCATGGCCCGGTCGGCGTTGGCCATGCCCCGCGCGATGAACGGCAGCACCGGCCACAGCACGAACAGCGAGGTCAGTGTGATGGTGAAGGTGAGGACACCCCACGGCAGCCGGATGAACTCGTACAGCACCGTGCGCCAGCCCACCGGGTCCTTCAGCGACATCCACAGCCGCGGGAGCAAGCCGCCCGAGCCGCGCAGCGGCAACCGGCTCGGTTCGTCCACCCGCACCCCGAGCAGCGCCCTGGCCCTCGCCCGCTCCATCCGGCCCAGCAGCCGCGCGCCCATGAGTCCGGCCGCGATCAGCGGGAACCCGATCACCGTGATCGTCAGCCCGAAGCTGGTGAACAGGACCGTCACGACGTAGGTGAATCCGAGCAGCGCGACCGGAAGGTTCGCCAGGAGGTGCGCGATCTCCTTCCAGGTGTGCCGGTCATAGGCGAGACGGGGCGGCGGCGGACGGTCGTCCTGCCTGGCCGCCGACGTGGCCGTGCTCGTGCCGGAGGGCGGGATGCGTTCGGTCATATGCGTCAGCGTGCCCGGCGGCGGGCAGCCGCGCCATGAGGCAGACCGCCAGGATGAACTGAGGTAAACCCCACCCCCGCGTGCCAGGGCGTGACGGGCTGCTTACCCTGCCTTTATCAGGGCCTAGACTCCCGTGCGTACAGATCGTCGAACGGCGGCGTCCGTTGTTCGTCGAACGGCGGCGTCCGTAGTCCCCGGCCGTGCCCCGGAGCCGCGGAACCGTCGCAGGATCCAGTCCGAGTTTCAGGGAGCGAGGGACGGACGTGCCGGAACCGACCGTCGTCACCACGACCGTCGTCGCGGCGGACTACTTCCAGTCCTATTCGGTCGTCGGCCTGCTCGCCGTCGTCGGCGTGCTGTTCGTCGCCGTCGCCTTCGGGGCCGGCCGTCTGCTGCGGCCCGTGGTCCCCACACCCGAGAAGCTCCTGACGTACGAGTGCGGCGTCGACCCCGTCGGCGAAGGCTGGGCCCACACCCAGGTCCGCTACTACGTCTACGCCTTCCTCTACGTGATCTTCGCCGTCGACTCGATCTTCCTGTTCCCCTGGGCGACCGTCTTCGCAGCCCCCGGCTACGGCGCGACGACCCTGGTGGAGATGTTCATCTTCCTCGGCTTCCTGGCCGTGGGCCTGCTCTACGCATACAAGAAGGGCGTGCTGGCATGGACGTGACCCCCTCCAGCCCCGAGCCCGTGCTGCTTCCGGAGCCGAAGCGGCTCGGCGCCCTCGCGCGTCTCGCGCCCGAGCCGATGAAGGTGATCCTGAACTGGGGCCGCCGTTACTCGCTCTGGGTCTTCAACTTCGGTCTCGCCTGCTGCGCGATCGAGTTCATCGCGGCGTCGATGGCCCGGCACGACTTCATCCGGCTCGGCGTCATCCCCTTCGCGCCGGGCCCGCGCCAGGCCGACCTGATGGTGGTCTCCGGCACGGTCACGGACAAGATGGCCCCGGCGGTGAAGCGCCTCTACGAGCAGATGCCGGAACCCAAGTACGTCATCTCCTTCGGCGCGTGCAGCAACTGCGGCGGCCCCTACTGGGACTCGTACTCCGTCACCAAGGGCGTCGACCAGATCATCCCCGTCGACGTCTACGTCCCCGGCTGCCCGCCCCGGCCCGAGGCGCTGCTCCAGGGCATCCTGAAGCTCCAGGAGAAGATCGCCCGCGAGTCGCTGGGGGATCGGTACGGCACGGCTCGGCCCTCGGCGGCGGCGCTGCAGAGCGGCCTGGTGCGACCGCCGGCCCCGGCCTCCGACTCGACGCCGGGGGAGGGACGATGACCGCGACCGGCTGGCTCCCCGCCGACGCCGGGGAACTCTTCGGCGCCGACGCCACAGCCGAGGAGTCGTACGAGGTCCTGACGGTCGACGTACCGCCGGCGGCCTGGATCTCCGCCCTGGAGACCGCACGCGACCGCCTGGGCTGCACGTACTTCGACTGGCTGAGCGCGGTCGACGAACCGGGCACGGGCTTCCGCGTCACGGCCCACGTCGCGGCGCTGTCCCCGCTCCGACGCCTCCTCCTGCGTACGACGGTCCCGCACGAGGCCCCCGCCCTGCCCTCGGCCGTCGATGTCTACGCGGGTGCCGCCTGGCACGAACGCGAGACGCACGAGATGTTCGGCATCACCTTCGACGGCCACCCGGCGCTGGACCACCTCCTCCTGCCCGAGAACTTCGAAGGCCACCCCCTGCGCAAGGACTTCGTCCTGGCCGCACGCGTCGCCAAGGCCTGGCCCGGCGCGAAGGAACCCGGCGAGTCGGAACACGGCGGCCCCAAGCGCCGCCAGATGCTTCCCCCCGGCGTCCCCGACCCGAACGAATGGGGCCCCCTGAAGGGCCAACTCCCCCCGGCCCCGTCCCGCGGCGCCGCCCGCGCAACAGCCGACCGCCCACCCCGAACCGCCACCCGCCCCGCAGGCGAACGCCCGGTGCGACGGACCCGTTCGGCGGGGGAAGGCTCGGCGAGCCAGGCCGCTTCCGGTGACGGGAGCACACCGCCTCCGACTGCCCCGCGCCGCAGCCGCTCGGCGGCGGAGGGCTCGGCGAGCCAGGCCGTGTCCGGGGAGTCGGCTGCTCCGGCATCGTCGGGGCCGCCTCCTGACCGCTCGGCGACGGAGGGCTCCGCCGGCCAAGCCGCGACGGGTGGTACGCCTCCCGAGTCTCCGGCTGCCCCGCGGCGGAGCCGTACGGCGGCGCAGGGCTCGGCGAGTCAGACCGCTTCCGGTGACGCGGGCACTTCGTCTCCGGCTGCTCCAGGCCGTGCACGAACGGCGGGGGAGGGCTCGGCGAGCCAGGCCACGACGGGTGATACGCCTCCCGAGTCTCCGGCTGCCCCGCGGCGGAGCCGTACGGCGGCGCAGGGCTCGGTAAGCCAGACGTCCACCGACCCTGAATCCACGACGTCCAGCACCGATTCCCAGGCGACCGAAGCCGAACCTGCGGCGACCGGGACCGGCTCCCAGCCGTCGGCCACCGAGCCGGAGCCATCAGCCGCCGAGCCCGGGTCCCCGACCACCTCGGCGGAGCCGCACCGGGCGCGAAGCGCGAGCGACGGCTCGGCGTCGCAGCGGACGCAGCCAGGTGCCTCCGGCCCTCGCCGGGCGCGCAGCGCATCGGAGGGCTCAGCCAGCCGGCGGGCCGCACCCGACCCCCGCGACAGCCGGCCGGGCACGGCTTCACGCGCCCCGCGCAGCACGGACGCCCCCTGGCACCACGCCCGCCCGGCCTTCGACGAACCGGCTCCCGAACCGTCGCCCGAGGCCGGCCCGTTGCCGGCTCCCGAGCCGTCGGGTGACTCGAAGACCCCGAACACCGCCTCGGAGTCACCGGACACCCCGAAGCCGACGGACAGTGCGATGTCCCCCGACAGCACGAAGGTAACGCACAACCCGAAGACTCCCGAGCCTGCGGAGGCTTCCGAGCCTGCGGAGGCTCCCGAGCCCGCGGACAGCCCCGGGCTCTCGGACGCCCCCGACACCCCGGAACCGACGAGCAGCCGGCAGCCAACCGATATCCCCGAAGACCCCGCAGGAGGCCCGCGGTGAACGACGTGCTCGACGTCACCCTGCGACTCCTGATCGTCTTCGTCGTCTTCCTCACCTTCCCCCTGATCATCGGCCAGACCGAACACAAGGTGATGGCCCACATGCAGGGCCGCCTCGGCCCCATGTACGCCGGCGGCTTCCACGGCTGGGCCCAGCTGATCGCCGACGGCGTGAAGTTCGCGCAGAAGGAGGACATCGTCCCCGCGGGCGCGGACCGCCGCATCTTCCAACTGGCCCCCGCCGTCGCCCTCCTGCCGTACCTCCTCGTCCTGCTCGCCATCCCCATCGGCCCGGACGAGGGAGCCGTCGGCCAGGTCATCGACGCGGGCGTCTTCTTCGTCCTGGCGGTCATGGGCGTCGGCGTCCTCGGCTCGCTCATGGCCGGCTGGGCGTCCGCGAACAAGTTCTCCCTCCTCGGCGGCCTCCGCACCGCCGCCCAGCTCCTCGCCTACGAACTCCCGATGCTCCTGACCGCCGCCTCGGTGGCCATGGCGGCCGGCACCGTCTCGATCCCCGGCATCCTCGACGCCTTCGAGTGGTGGTGGCTGCCCTGGCAGATCGTCGGCGCGATCGTCTTCTTCGTGGCCGGCCTCGCCGAACTCCAGCGCCCGCCCTTCGACATGCCCGTCGCCGACTCGGAGATCATCTTCGGCGCGTACACCGAGTACACCGGCCTCCGCTTCGCCCTCTTCCTCCTCGCCGAGTACGCCGGAATCGTCGTCCTGTGCGGCCTGACCACCGTCCTCTTCCTGGGCGGCTGGCACGGCCCCTGGGGCGCCGACGGCCTCGGCTGGGTCTGGACCCTGCTGAAGACCGCCGTCCTGGCCTTCATCGTGATCTGGCTCCGCGTCACCTACCCCCGCCTGCGCGAGGACCAGCTCCAGAAACTCTCCTGGACCCTCCTCGTCCCCCTCTCCCTCGCCCAGATCGCCCTCACCGGCATCGTCAAGGTGGTGATCAACTAACCATGGCCCCCATCCCCGGCTCCGGCCTCGCCAAGGGCCTGGCCGTCACCCTCCGCACGATGACGAAGAAGTCCGTCACCGCGCAGTACCCGGACGCCCAGCCCGACCTCCCGCCCCGCACCCGCGGTGTGATCGGCCTGTTCGAGGAGAACTGCACGGTCTGCATGCTGTGCGCCCGTGAGTGCCCGGACTGGTGCATCTACATCGACTCCCACAAGGAGACGGTCCCGGCGGCGGCCCCCGGCGGCCGCGAACGCAGCCGCAACGTCCTCGACCGCTTCGCCATCGACTTCTCCCTGTGCATGTACTGCGGTATCTGCATCGAGGTCTGTCCTTTCGACGCCCTGTTCTGGTCCCCGGAGTTCGAGTACGCCGAGACCGACATCCGCGACCTCACCCACGAGCGCGACAAGCTCCGCGAGTGGATGTGGACCGTCCCGGCCCCACCGGCTCTCGACCCCGGCGCGGAGGAGCCGAAGGAACTCGCCACCGCCCGCAAGACCGCCGACAAGCTGGCCGCCCAGCAGGCCCCGCCCGCCGCCACCGAACCGCACGCCGACGAGCAGGCCCGCGCCGCGGAGCAGCCCACCCGCCCCCAGGGCGCCTCCAAGCAGCAGACCGACCAGCCGGAGCCGGATCACGCACAGCCGGATCACCCGACGCCGGGCCAGACGAAGCCGGATCACCCGACGCCGGGCCAGACGAAGCCGGATCACCCGACGCCGGGCCAGACGAAGCCGGATCACCCAAAGCTGGGTGAGGCGACGCCGGACCAGCTGAAGCCGGACCAGCCGACGCCCGGGCAGGAGGGCCGGGAATGACCCTCACCGCAACCACCGGCCTCCTCGCGACGGGGCCGGCCACCACGGCCGCCGCCGAGACCCACGGCTTCCTCTCCCCGACGGGCGTCGAGATCGCCTTCCTCCTCGTCGGCCTGGTCACCTTCGGCGCCGCGCTCGTCACCGTCACCACCCGGCAGCTGGTGCACGCCGCCCTGTGGCTGGTGGTGACCCTCGGCGGCCTGGCCGTCGAGTACCTCCTGCTCACCGCCGAGTTCATCGCCTGGGTGCAGGTCCTCATCTACGTCGGTTCCGTCGTCGTCCTCCTCCTGTTCGGTCTGATGCTCACCAGGGCCCCCATCGGCCGCTCCCCGGACGCCGACTCCGGCAACCGCTGGGCCGCCCTCACCGTGGCCGTCGCCGCCGCTGCCGCCCTGGTCTGGGTCGTCGTCGACGCCTTCCGCACCACCTGGATCGACCTGGACGGACCCGCCGCCGGGTCCACCAAGGTCACCGGCGCGAGCCTCTTCCAGAACTGGGTCCTCCCCTTCGAGGCTCTTTCCGTCCTCCTCCTCGCCGCCCTGGTCGGCGCGATCGTCCTGTCCCGCAAGGCGAAGGCCGCCACGGCGACCGCGGCCGAGAGCACCCCGGCCCCCCGGAGCGAGCAGGAAGGGACCCGCTGATGCACCTCGCCTATCCCGCCGTCCTCTCCGCCCTCCTCTTCTGCACGGGCCTGTACGGCGTCCTCGCCCGACGCAACGCGATCCTGGTCCTGATGTCGGTCGAGCTGATGCTCAACGCCGTCAACCTCAACCTGGTCGCCTTCGACGTCTGGCTCAGCAAGACCGCCGAAGAGACCCTGCACTCCGGCCAGGCCCTCACCCTGTTCACCATCGCCATCGCCGCCGCCGAGATCGGCATCGGCCTGGCCATCGTCCTCGCCGTCCACCGCAACCGCGGCACCGCGGACATCGACAAGCTCCGCGACACCGCCGAACGGCACGACCCCGACGGCACCGACCACGACGCCCTTACGGCCGAGCAGTCCGGCGAGGCCCAGAAGGCTGAGGCCACCGCGTGACCACGACCACCCTCGCCGTCCTCGTCCCCCTCCTTCCGTTCCTCGGTGCCGTCGCCGGCCTGCTCCTGGGCCGCACGGCACCCGGCTTCGTCCGCCCGCTCGCCGTCCTGCCGACGCTCACCTCCCTGGTGCTCGCCGCGCTGGTCGCCGCGCGGCAAGGCGGTGACGCGGTCGTCAACGCGGCCACGGAACTCACCCCCACCGGCTCCGTCCCGATCGAACTCGCCCTGCACATCGACGGCTTCGCCGCCCTCGTCGCCGTCCTCGTCGGGCTCGTAGCCTCCTGCGTGCAGATCTACTCGACGGGCTACCTGCGCGACGACCCGCGCTACCCCTCGTACGCCGCCCTCGTCTCCCTCTTCACCTCCGCGATGCTCCTGGTCGTCTACTCCGGTGACCTGATCGTGCTGCTGGTCGGCTGGGAAGTCATGGGCATCTGCTCCTACTTCCTGGTCGGCCACTACTGGGAGACCCCGGAAGCCCGCGCCGCCTCCCTCAAGGCCTTCCTGGTCACCAAGCTCGGCGACGTCCCCTTCCTCATCGGCCTGTTCGCCCTGGCCACCGACGCCGGTTCGTTCCGCATCACCCGGGTCCTCGGCGCCGTCGCGAGCGGCTCGCTCGACCACCCGACTCTGATCGCCCTGCTGCTCCTGGCGGGCGTGGCGGGCAAGTCCGCGCAGTTCCCGCTGCACACCTGGCTCCCCGACGCGATGGCGGGCCCGACCCCCGTCTCCGCGCTGATCCACGCCGCGACGATGGTCGCCGCCGGTGTCTACTTCATCGCCCGTCTCCTCCCGCTGTTCGAGGCCTCCCAGGCCGCGATGGTCGTCCTCGCCGTCATGGCGGCCGTCACGATGGCGGGCTCGGCGCTCGCCGCGCTCGCCCAGGACGACATCAAGCGCGTCCTCGCCTACTCGACGATCGGCCAGCTCGGCTACATGTCCGGCGCCCTCGCCGTCGGCGACCGCGGCGCCGCCGTCTTCCACCTCCTGTCCCATGGCGCCTTCAAGGCGCTGCTGTTCCTCGCGGCCGGCGTGATCATCCACGCCGCCGGCACCAACTCGCTCGCCGCGATGTCCCGCATGCGGAACCTGCGCGACCGCATCCCCGACGCCTACTGGACGATGACCGTGGCGCTCCTCGCGCTCGCCGCGATCCCGCCGTTCAGCGGCTTCTTCTCCAAGGAGGCCGTCCTCGGCGTCGCCGAACACGTCGTCACCGGACACACCGCGCACGCCCCTGCCGCCGCAGGCTGGATCGTCCTCGTCGCCGGCCTGCTCACGGCCGTGCTCACCGCCGCCTACGCGATGCGCCTGTGGCTGCTGGCCTTCCGCGGCCGGGGCGCCGAAGCCCCCGACCACGGCAGGCAGCCGCTGACGATGACCGTCGTGCTGTGGGTGCTCGCCGCCCCGTCCCTGGCCTTCGGCGGCTTCGCGTTCCGCCTGCTGCCCGACTGGTTCGACGGCCGCGACCTCAACCCGACCCTCACGACCTCCGTGCTCGGCACGGGCGTGGCCCTGGTCGGCGGCATCGTCACCTACGGCGCCTGGCGGCACACCACTGCGCTCACCGCACGCGTCCCGCTGGGCGCGGTCGCGGCCCACCCCGAGGGCGACGCCGCCCAGGTCGAGGCGGAGGCCATCGCCACCCACAAGCCGGCCTACGGCGACATCGCCTACGCGCCCGACCCCGCCGACCCCGGACGGCTCCTGCTCGGCCCGCTGCACCGCCACGCGGCCGCCGGCTTCCACCTGGACGCCGTGTACCGGGCCCTCTTCGTCCGGCCGGTCCAGGCCGGGGCGAGCCTCGTGCGGTTCCTGGACCGGGAGGTCGTCGAGACCTACGTACGCGGAGCGGGTGCGCTGCCCCGCTGGCTCGGCGCCGCCGTACGGCGCGCCCAGACCGGCAACGTCCAGACCTATGTGAGCGCGCTGCTCGCCGGCACCGTCGTCCTCGCGGTCGCCGTCGTCCTCGTCGCCACGGGAGCGTGAGCAGGCGTGATCGATATCAACGAGTCCGTGATGCAGTTCCTTCTGGCGTTCGTCGTCGTCGGGCCGCTCCTCGGCGCGGCCACGGCTCTCCTGCCGGCCCCGCCCGGGCTGAAGGGGAAGTCACCCGAGCAGGCCGTGCTCCGGCACGGCGTCACCGTCACCGGCGCCGTCCTCATCGCGGCGATCGTCCTCGCGCTCGGCTTCGACCACGACCAGCCGTCGAAGATGCAGGCCAGCACGGACATCAGCTGGATCCCCGCACTCGACGTACGCATCCACCTCGGCATCGACGGCATCTCCCTCCCCCTTCTGGTCCTGACCGCGCTGCTGACCTTCCTCTGCGCGCTCTACTCGTACTTCAAGATGCCCGCGGGTCCGGCCCCGAAGGCCTTCGTCGCCCTGCTGCTCGTCCTCGAGTCCGGCACGCTCGCGACGTTTGCCGTCCTCGACCTGCTGCTGTTCTTCCTCGCCTTCGAGATGGTTCTCATCCCGATGTACTTCCTCATCGCCCGCTGGGGCGGCGAGGGCCGGAGCCAGGCCGCTTGGCGGTTCATCCTCTACACGCTGCTCGGCTCCGTGGTCATGCTGCTCGGCCTGCTCCTGATCGGGATCAAGGCGGGCACGTTCGACATGATGGCACTCGCCACTGACAACGGCCGGTCGCTGACCACATCCGTGCAGGTCATCGCCGTTCTGGCGATCGGGATCGGCCTCGCCGTCAAGACGCCGATGTGGCCGCTGCACAGCTGGCTGCCCGACGCCCACACCGCCGCGCCGACCGTCGGCTCGGTCCTGCTGGCCGGTGTCCTGCTGAAGATGGGTACGTACGGGTTCGTCCGGATCATCCTCCCCATCGCACCGGACGGCTTCCGCACGTTCGCGCCCTACCTCGCAGCGCTCGCCGTCGTCGGCATCATCTACGGATCCCTGGCCTGCCTGGCCCTCGCCAAGCAGGGCGCGAAGGGCGACCTCAAACGCCTCATCGCCTACTCCTCCGTCGGCCACATGGGCTTCGTCCTGCTCGGCATCGCCACGATGACCCCGGCCGGCGTGAACGGCGCCCTGTTCGCCAACATCGCCCACGGCCTCATCACCGGCCTGCTCTTCTTCCTCGTCGGTGCGCTGAAGGACCGCACCGGCACCACCGACCTCGACACCCTCGCGGAGGAGACCGGAGCCGCGCTCTACGGCAGGGCCCCGCGCCTCGGCGGCCTGCTCGCCTTCGCCGCCGTCGCCTCGCTCGGTCTGCCGGGCCTGGCCGGTTTCTGGGGCGAGATGCTGGCGCTGTTCGGGGCCTTCCAGCCCGCAGCCGGCCTCAGCCGTCCCGCCTTCCTCACCTTCATGGCGATCGGCGCGTTCGGCACCCTGCTGACGGCCGCGTACCTGCTGATCGTGGTCCGCCGGGTCTGCATGGGAGCCCTGCCCAAGGACGCTCCCAGGCTCACCGACGTCCGCAGTTACGAGTTCGCGGCCTGGGCCCCGCTCGTCGTTCTCACCGTCGTCGCCGGCCTGTGGCCCAGGGCCCTCCTCGGCCTGAGTGACCCCGCCGTCCAGCAGCTCCTCGCAGGAGGCACCCGATGAGCTCCCCGGCCCAGCCCCTGGCCGCGTCGCTGGTCCAGTCCGTCGACTGGCTCGCGATCGCACCGCCCACCATCGCGGCGGTCGTCGGACTCCTCGTCCTGGTCGCCGACCTGTTCGTCGCCGAGAACCGGAAGACGCTGCTCGGCTGGACGTCCGTGGTCGGCCTGGCCGCCGCCACGCTGATGCTGCTGCCCCTCCTGGACGGCGACCGCAGCACCTTCTGCCTGACCGGCGACGCCGCCGTGTGCAGCTACACGGCCGACCGCTTCACCCTGGTCATCCAGTTCCTGGTCCTCGGCGGCGCCCTCCTCGCCGCTCTGCTGTCGGTCACCGCCCTGAAGGACGCCCGCAAGGAGCTTCCCGAGGGGGAGTACTGGTTCCTGCTGCTGTCCTCCGCGGCGGGCGCCGCCCTCCTGCCCGCCTCCCGCGACCTCGCGACCCTGATCGTCGCCCTTGAGGTCGCCTCCCTGCCCGCCTTCGCGCTGGTCGGCCTCAGGTACGGCGACCGGAAGTCCTCCGAAGCGGCCCTGAAGTTCTTCCTGTCCTCGGTCACCGCGACCGCGGTCAGCCTGATGGGCATCAGCTTCGTGTACGCCTCCACAGGCACCCTCTACCTCACCCAGGTCGCCGACCGCATCCAGAACGTCGACGGACAGCTCCACACGCTCGCCCAGACCGGCGTCGTCCTCACCCTCGTCGGCTTCGCCTTCAAGACAGCCGCCGTGCCCTTCCACTTCTGGGTGCCCGACACGTACGTGGGTGCCCCCCTTCCGATCGCCGCCTACCTGTCGGTCATCGGCAAGGCGGTCGGCTTCAGCGGCCTGATCCTCGTCACGGTCGTCGCCCTACCGTCGTACGCCGACGTCTGGGGCCCTGCCCTGGCCGCCCTGGCCGCGCTCACCATGACCGTGGGCAACGTCGGAGCCCTGCGCCAGCAGGCCACGCGCGCGTACAGCGCGGTACGCCTGCTCGCCTGGTCGTCCGTCGGCCAGGCGGGCTACCTCCTGGTACCGATCGCCGCCGCCGCGTACTCCGGCGACGCCGAGAAGTCGATCGGCTCCACCGTCGCCTACGCCCTGATGTACGGCGCGGTGAATCTCGGCGCCTTCGCCGTGGCCGCCCTCGTCGGCCGAACGAAGTCCCTCAACCGCGTCTCCGACTACCGCGGCCTGTACGCGTCGAGCCCCCTGTCCGCGCTGCTCCTGGCGTTCTTCCTGCTCTGCCTCGCCGGGCTGCCGCCGGGCATCATCGGCCTCTTCGCCAAGGTCACCGTCTTCTCGGCGGCCGTCGACGCCGGCCTCGGCTGGCTGGCCGTGATCATGGCCGTCAACGTCGTCATCGCGCTGTTCTACTACCTCCAGTGGACGGCCCTGCTCTTCCGCGCCCCCGAGGGCGAACCCGAGAAGCACCGCGTCCCGGCCCCGCTCACCGCCGCGATCGCCCTCACCGGAGTCCTCGGCATCGCCCTGTCCGGCGCACCCCAGCTGGTCCTGCGCTTCACCGACACGGCCCTCTTCTGAACAACAGCCGCATTCACCACGCGCGCGTGGGGCACCCGGCCCTCCACGCGCGCGTGCCGCGTCCCGGCGCCGTTCACCCGGACGGTCCGCACCCGTCGCCGCGCGCACAAGGGAACTAGTGCCTCCCGCCTGGCGTTGACCAGTACGGGAGGGTCCACTGGACGTGACATCACGGCACCAGCGGCACCGCAGAGCAGCAAGCAAGGGTCCCCCTGCCGCACCACTTGGAGGGCGTACCGTGCACCGCCGGCACAACGGGCTCAGGACAGCAGTCCTCCTCGGGGGACTGTCCGCACTCATCATCGTCATCGGCAGCTTCTTCGGCCGCATGGGGCTCGTCATCGCCGTCCTGGTAGCGCTGGCCACCAACGCGTACGCGTACTGGAACAGCGACAAGCTGGCCCTCCGCGCGATGCGCGCCCGCCCGGTGAGCGAGTTCGAGGCCCCCGGGCTCTACCGCATGGTCCGCGAGCTCTCCACGCAGGCCCGCCAGCCCATGCCGCGCCTGTACATTTCCCCGACGGAGGCGCCCAACGCCTTCGCCACGGGCCGCAACCCGCGCAACGCCGCCGTGTGCTGCACCGAAGGCATCCTGCGCCTCCTGGACGAACGCGAGCTGCGCGGCGTCATCGGCCACGAGCTCAGCCATGTCTACAACCGCGACATCCTCATCTCGTCGGTCGCCGGTGCTCTCGCCTCCGTGATCATGTTCCTGGTCAACTTCGCCTGGCTGATCCCGATCGGGCGCTCGGACGACGACGACGGCCCCGGCCTGCTCGGCATGCTGCTGATCATGCTCCTGGGCCCGCTGGCCGCCTCTGTCATCCAACTGGCCATCAGCCGCTCCCGGGAGTATCAGGCGGACGCTTCCGGCGCCCAGCTCACCGGCGACCCGCTCGCCCTGGCCAGCGCCCTGCGCAAGCTCGAACTCGGCACCAAGCAGCTCCCGCTGCCGCCGGAGCCCCGAATTGAGACCGCCAGCCACATGATGATCGCGAACCCGTTCCGGCCCGGCCAGGGGCTCTCGAAGATGTTCTCCACGCACCCGCCGATGGCGGACCGCATCGCCCGGCTCGAAAAGATGGCAGGTGGGCACCAGTGAAGACCATTCTGAACGTCATATGGCTCGTCCTGAGCGGCTTCTGGCTCTTCCTCGCCTACATGGTCGCGGGCCTGCTCCTCTGTATCACCGTCATCGGCATCCCGTTCGGCATCGCGGCCTTCCGCATAGGCGTCTACGCCCTGTGGCCCTTCGGGTACACGACAGTCGAGCGCCGCGACGCGGGCGCACCGTCCTGCGTCGGCAACGTCCTGTGGCTGGTCCTCGCGGGCTGGTGGCTGGCCCTCGGCCACATCGTCACCGGCATCGCGCTGTGCGTCACGATCATCGGCATCCCGCTCGGCGTCGCCAATTTCAAGCTCATCCCGGTCTCGCTGCTCCCGCTGGGCCGCGACATCGTGCGGACGAACGAGCCGTTCGCAGTGCGCTGACGGCGGGGCGACGCCGCCCGGTTTCCACAGGTCACGGGTTATCCACAGGCCCGCCCGGCTGTCGGTGGTGGCCTGCATCATGAACACATGACCGCGATCGAGCAGTTGCCGACACGAGCGACGGCCAAGTCTCACAACACCTGTTTCCGCAAGCGGACTTCACGTCCTGAGCCTGCCGCCCGGTCAGAGGCCCCTGACGGGCAGCAACCGAAGAGAGCCCCGGCAGCAGCCATAAAGCCCCGGACCGCAGCCAAGAAGCCACGAGCACAGCCAAGAGGGCGGCTCTACCCCCTCTCATCCCCCGCCCGCACCACCCGCCGCACGCCGTACGCAACCGCCCCCACCACCAGCACACCCGCGCCCACGACCACCGAAACCCCCGGCAGCGAGAACGCCAGCACCGCGCACCCGACCAGTCCGACCACCGGCACCACCCGTGCCACCGGCGACGAATCAAGCGTCCAGGCCGATGCGTTGGCCACGGCGTAGTACGCCAGCACCCCGAAGGAGGAGAACCCGATCGCGCCCCGGACGTCCACCGTGGCGGCCAGGACCGCGACCACCGCACCCACGGCCAGCTCCGCCCGGTGCGGCACCTGGAAACGCGGATGCACGGCCGCCAGCGCGCCCGGCAGGTGCCGGTCCCTGGCCATGGCCAGCGTCGTCCGCGAGACGCCCAGGATCAGGGCGAGCAGCGACCCCAGCGCGGCCACGGCCGCACCGATACGCACCATCGGCGCGAGCCAGGGCATCCCGGCCGCCCGCACCGCGTCGGCCAGCGGCGCCGTCGCGTCCCCGAGACCGTCAGACCCCAGCACCGAAAGGACAGCCACCGCCACACCCGCGTACACCACCAGCGCGATGCCCAGCGCCAGCGGGATCGCGCGCGGAATGGTGCGCGCCGGGTCCCGTACCTCCTCACCGAGGGTCGCGATCCGGGCGTACCCGGCGAACGCGAAGAACAGCAGACCGGCCGCCTGAAGCACACCGCCCGCGCCGCCCGAGGCCCCGATGTCCAGCCGCCCGACTTCGGCCTCGCCCGACACCAGACACCCGACCACCACGGCAGCGAGGACAGCCAGGACCACCGCCACGATCACCCGCGTCAGCCACGCGGACTTCTGGACACCGCCGTAGTTCACCGCGGTCAGCGCCACCACGGCCGCGACCGCCACCGCGTGCGCCTGCCCCGGCCAGACGTACGTGCCCACGGTGAGCGCCATCGCCGCACAGGAGGCCGTCTTCCCGACCACGAACGCCCAGCCCGCGAGATACCCCCAGAACTCCCCGAGCCGCTCACGCCCGTACACGTACGTACCGCCCGAAGCCGGATACAGGGCGGCGAGGCGAGCCGACGACATGGCGTTGCAGTACGCGACCACGGCGGCGACGGCGAGCCCGAGGAGCAGCCCGGATCCGGCCGCATGCGCCGCGGGCGTGAGCGCGGCGAAGATCCCGGCTCCCACCATCGAGCCGAGTCCTACGACGACGGCGTCCCCGACGCCAAGGGTGCGGCGCAGTCCGGAAGCGGAGGCTGTCATGCACCGCACCCTACTGATCAGTGCAACCGGCGGGCGCCCCCAGGGCGTCTTCCCGACCAAGACGGTGTGAACGCGCGCGGCAAGGACGACGCACGCGGAACGCCCGGTGTACGGCGCACGAGCACGGCCTGTCAGGAGCAAGATCACATGGCCGGAACAGTGCGGGCACAGCGTGAAAGGGCAGGTTCACGGCATGACCATCATCAGCTGGATCATCCTGGGACTGTTGGCCGGAGCCATCGCGAAGTTCCTGCTGCCGGGGCGCGACCCGGGCGGCCTCATCGGCACGACCCTGATCGGCATCGCGGGCGCGTTCATCGGCGGCTGGATATCGGCCCGCTGGATGGACCACCCGATCACCAAGGACTTCTACGACGGCACGACCTGGGCCGCGGCGATCGGCGGGTCGCTCGTCCTCCTGATCGCCTACCGCCTCATGTTCGGCAACTCACGCAACTGACCGCACCCACGCCCACGGTCAGCACGCGCCCATGGACCGCAGCCAGCAGCCGAGAAGGGTGGGCACCCGACAGGTGCCCACCCTTCCTCGTAACCAAGCAGACCGGGAACCCGCCCGTGCAGACCGGGAACCCGGAGGATCCCACCGGACCTACCGGTAGTTCACGAACTGCATGGCGAAGTCGAAGTCCTTGCCCTTCAGCAGGGCGATGACGGCCTGAAGATCGTCACGGCTCTTGGAGCTGACCCGCAGCTCCTCGCCCTGCACCTGCGCCTTCACGCCCTTGGGGCCCTCGTCGCGGATGGTCTTCGCCACCTTCTTCGCGTTCTCCTGGGAGATGCCCTCCTTGATCGACGCGAAGATCTTGTACTCCTTGCCGGAGAGCTGGGGCTCGCCCGCGTCCAGAGCCTTCAGCGAGATGCCGCGCTTGATCAGCTTGGACTGGAAGACGTCGAGGACAGCCTTCACCCGGTCCTCGGAGTTCGCCTCCATGAGGATCTGCTCACCGGACCACGAGATCGAGGCACCCACGCCCTTGAAGTCGTAGCGCTGCGAGATCTCCTTGGCGGCCTGGTTGAGTGCGTTGTCGACCTCCTGCCGCTCGACCTTCGAGACGATGTCGAAACTGGAGTCGGCCATGTCCTGTGGCTCCTTGTATCGGGGTGCGTATCGTGCGTACGGCGTACGTGGGCGGCCGCCGGGCCTGTTCAGATCCCGGGCCGCATCCGGACAAGCCTAGCCACCCCCCGCCCTCCGGGTGCAGATCAATCGGGTGGCGAAGCACCCCTCCACATCAGGTATTGTTTACGTCGTTGCCACGGAGCACCACCGAAGAAGAGCGGTTCGACGGGCAGCAACCCCGGCGGTGTGCCCGAGCGGCCAAAGGGAGCAGACTGTAAATCTGCCGGCTCAGCCTTCCCAGGTTCGAATCCTGGCGCCGCCACACTGGGGAAGACCCCCTCTCAACTGCGGAAACGCAGATGGGAGGGGGTCTTTCGTATGGAGTGGCTCGTAGGTGATGCCGGTCCGGGAGCCGCCCCCGAACGGGGTGACGCGTCTCACGGACCAGGACCACGCGCGCCGGTGCAAGTCACCAGCCAAGAACACCATCCAGAACACCAGCCGAGCCCCCGGCCGGACGCCCCGCCTAGGCGCCGGTGTGTACGTGACGACCGCGTCCGGTCAGGCCTCGGCGAGGCGGGACAGGGACTCGCGTTCCTCGGTGTTCGCGGTGAGGTTCCAGCGCAGTTTCACGGCCGTCCATTCGATGACGTAGCGGCACGTGGCCTTGGGGTTGGGTGGCAGCCACTGGGTGGGATCCTGGTCGGCCTTGCTGCGGTGCGCGGCGGCGGTACACGGCCACCAGGGTGCGTGCGTCGACGAGGTCGTTGGCGTTGGCCTCGCGGCGGGCGGCCGTCCACTGGGAGGCGCCGGAATCCCAGGCCTCGGGCAGCGGCACCCTGTGGTCGACGTCCATGGCCGCGGCGGAGGTGATCCTGCGGGCGTCGTAGTAGGGCGACCAGGTGGCCGCCCTTCAGCTTCCAGTCCGGGCCGGTGGCCGGTGGTTCGATCGCCTCGGCGATCAGCACCTCGTCGCGGGTGTCGCACCCGTCGTCGGGATGGGCACCGGCGTTCCAGTACGTGAAGCTGGTGCGCTCGTAGCCGTCCCGGGACTCGGCGGCCTGGGGCAGGGCGGCGACGGCTTGGTCCAGCGGGCGGGATGTCGCGGCGTGGGCGGGGCAGGACAGGGCGAAGGTGCAGGCGGTGCCCAGCGGGGCGGCAGCACAGGCGCGTGACAGGGAGGCGATCACGCCCAGCAGGATGAGTGAAACGGCTGCCGACCGGGCCGGTGGGACGCGGCGGACGGCGCGGGGATCACCCGGCGACGGTATGCAGAAACGATGCCGCTGGCGCCGGGCGTCAGCCGGAAGTTGACGGCGGCGGGGGCAGCGGCCGGTCTCAGCACGTGCGTACAGCGGCGGTCTGACCACGGCTGTCGTGCCTCGTCCGCCGACCCGCCGACCCGCCGAGCCGCGGGCCTGCCGGCCCGCCGAGCCGCGGGCCTGCAGGCCCGCCGAGCCGCGGGCCTGCCGGCCCGCCGAGCCGCGGGCCTGCCGGCCC
The DNA here is from genome assembly GCF_014205255.1 of Streptomyces caelestis. GTDB lineage: Bacteria > Actinomycetota > Actinomycetes > Streptomycetales > Streptomycetaceae > Streptomyces > Streptomyces caelestis. The sequence goes on from NZ_JACHNE010000001.1 coordinate 5,238,498, forward strand.
GCCGACCCCCGTCCCCCTAACCCGCCGGCCCGCCGACCCCCGTCCCCCTAACCCGCCAGCCCGCCGACCCCCGCCCCCCTAACCTGCCGGCCCCCGTCCCCCCCCCAACCCGTCGGTGCCATCGCCCGATTGTCGGCTAGGTGCACCGTAATAGGGCTGGTCCGGCCAAGTGATCTTTCTGCGGGAGGTGCGCTGCGGCTTCGCCAGGGTGGGGGGCCACCGATTGACTGAGGCGGCTACGTGACCAGGCAGTCGATGCCGAAAGCGGTTTCCGTTCGCAGCCTTGAGGAGCAGTACATGTCGCAGATCACCGATCCGGCCCCGGTCGCCACGTTTCCTCGTCTGGGCTGGGTTGACGACCTGCTGAATCCTGCCCTCCGGTCGGCCGTCGCCGCGCTGCCGACGGCCGAGAGCCGGGTGGCCGGGTATCACCGCGGCTGGTGCGAGGCCGACGGCACGCCGATGGCGACGGCGTCCCGGAAGGGCAAGTCGGTCCGCCCGGCCCTGGTCCTGCTGTCCGCGGCGGCGGTCGGGGGCAGTGCGGAACTCGCCGTACCGGGCGCGGTCGCGGTGGAGTTGGTGCACGACTTCACCCTGCTGCACGACGACGTCATCGACGGCGACGCCCTGCGCCGGCACCGGCCGGCCGCCTGGTCGGTGTTCGGCACGCCGGCGGCGGTGCTGACTGGCGACGCCCTGCTGGTGTCGGCACTGCGCGCGCTGGCGGACGTACCCCAAAGGCGGGCCGCCGAAGCGGTGAAGGAGCTGGTCGCGGCCCTGCTGGAGCTGGTCGAGGGGCAGAGCCGCGATGTGGCGTTCGAGAAGGCGCCGGAGGTGTCGGTGACCCAGTACGTCGCCATGGCGGAGGGCAAGACGGGGTCGCTGATGGGGTGTTCCTGCGCCCTGGGCGGCGTACTGGCCGGGGCGGACGGCGAACGGGTAAGCGGGCTGCGGGAGTTCGGCCGGCGACTGGGCGTGGCCTTCCAGTGCGCCGACGACGTCCTGGGCATCTGGGGCCGCACCGCGCGCAGCGGCAAGCCGGTCGGGGCCGACCTCGCGGCGCGGAAGAAGTCGCTGCCCGTCGTGGCGGCCCTGAGCGGCGAGGGCGCGGCGGCCGAGCGGCTCCGCGCGCTGTACGCGTCCACGCACCCCCTGGACGAGCAGGACATCGCCCTGGCGCGCGAGCTGGTCGAGGAGGCCGGTGGCCGCCAGGCCGCCGAGCAGGAGGCCCGCCGCCAGGTGTCGGCCGCGCTGCGGGCCCTGTCGTGGGCGCGGCCCACCCCCGACGCCTACCGGCAACTTCACGACATCGCCTGGGCGATGACCCGCCGCGAGTCCTGACCCCCGGCCAGAGGGAGGCGACCTGCCGCGCAGACGGGGGAGCGGACGTACCGCGGCGTGACTTCCGTGGGGGTGGGCCGTTGTCTGTGCGGCGGCCCGGAGCCCTCACCCACCCACAGCCGTGACCAACCGCCGTAGCCCCGGCCGCACCCCGGCCGCTCGGAGCGGAACGATCGTGACGAAACACAGTGGAGCCGTGCAGCAGACCGAGACGAGCGCAGCGCTGCCGGGTGAGCTTCCCGCCGTGGCCGCCTATGGGCTGCGGGTGGTCCGCGGCCGCCACACCGTCCTCCAGGACATCAGCTTCACCGTTCCCCGCGGCTGCATCGTGGGCCTGCTCGGGCCGAGCGGCTGCGGGAAGACGACGCTGCTGCGGTCCGTGGTCGGCGTGCAGCAGACCACGGCGGGCCACGTCCAGGTCCTCGGACACGCGGCCGGTGCCCCGCAGTTGAGGACCCGCGTCGGCTACGTCACCCAGGCGCCGTCGGTCTACGCGGATCTGACCGTGCTGGAGAACCTGCGCTACTTCGCCGCCGCCCTCGGCATGCGGGGCTGGCAGCGGGAGGACGCGGTGGTCCGGGTGGTGAAGGACGTCGATCTGGCCTCCTACGCCGACAAGCTGGTCGCCCGTCTGTCGGGCGGCCAGTACTCGCGGGTGTCACTGGCCGTCGCGCTGCTGAACAAGCCCGACCTGCTCGTGATGGACGAGCCGACCGTCGGCCTGGACCCCATGGTGCGCCGGGAGCTGTGGCTGGTCTTCCAGCGGCTGGCCGAGGAGGGCACCACGCTGCTGGTGTCCAGCCATGTGATGGACGAGGCCGACCGCTGTGACCGGCTGCTGCTGATGCGGGCCGGGCGGTTGCTGGCCGGAGCCGACCGGGAGGCGCTGCTGGAGCACACCGGCTGCGACGACGTGGAAGAGGCGTTCATGCATCTGGTGCAGGCCGCGTCCGACGCCGAGGAACGCGCGCGGCGGCGGGCCGCGGAGCAGAGTCTGCCGCTGGCCCTGCCGGGCCTCCTCGACCAGGCCGGCGCCCCCGAGGCGGAACGGGCCTACTTCGCCGCGGACACGGTGCGGTGAGCGGCGTCCGGGTGGCCGAGCGGCTGCCGTTCTCGCCCACCATCACGGGCGCGACCGCGGTCCGGGTGCTCCAGCAGATCTCCCGGGACAAGGGCAGCACCGCACTGCTGCTGGCCATCCCGTGCATGCTCATGGTGCTGCTGAAGCTGATGTTCCATGACTCCGAAGCCACCTTCGAGCGGGTCGGCCCCCAGGTCTTCGGCATCTTCCCGGTCATCGTGATGTACCTGGTGGCGTCCGTGTCGACGCTGCGGGAACGCACCACCGGCACCGCCGAGCGACTGCTGACGATGCCCGTGCAGCGGCTGGACATCGTGCTCGGCTACAGCCTCGCCTTCGCCTTCCTGGCCCTGTCACAGGCGGTGCTCTCCACCCTGCTGTCCATCGGCCCGCTCGGCCTGGACATCAAGGGCCCCGCGTATCTGCTCATGGTCATCGCCATGCTCGGCGCGCTGCTGGGGCTGGCGCTGGGGCTGCTGGTGAGCGCCTTCGCGCGCAACGAGTTCCAGGCGGTGCAGTTCCTGCCCGCCGGGGTGCTGCCCCAGTTCCTGGTGTGCGGTCTGTTCGTGCCGCGCGACGAGATGCACGGCGCCCTGTCGGCCGTCGCCAAGGTCATGCCGATGACGTACGCCGTCCAGGCCGCCGGAGAGGCCGCCACGCACACCGGGATCACCGGACTGTTCGTCCGCGACGCGCTGCTCATCCTGGCGTGCGTGGTCCTGGTCCTCGTCGTCAGCGCGACCACGCTCAAGCGCTGAACGGCCGGCCGGACCGCACGTGGCCGAGGGCCGCCCCAAGGACGGCCCTCGGCACGGATCAGCTCCCGCTAGTCCTGCACACTCCAGGAGAAGCCGCCCGAGACCGAGCCGTAGCGGGGGAATTCGAATGGCCCGTAGTGCGGCGGCCCGTCGTGGTGGCCACCACCGAGTCCGTCGGGGCCGGGGTTGACGACGGTGGTGGCCGCCGGCTGTGCCGAGGCGCCGGCAGCCACCACCGTCCCGCCCGCGGTGAGAGCCAGCGCGCTCAGCGACACTACGGCGATGCGGCGAACCCGCAGCGACATGAGAAACCTCCGGAAGAGAAAGGAAAGGAAGAGCAGGAAAGAGTGAACAAGCGGCGCATCTCAGCCTAGCCACCAAAGTCATCCGAAGCGGTCCGGGAAATGCCGTGTTCCCCCGAACGAACGGCTGGCCGCAACAGCGGAAATGAATATAGGTACGGTGTCCACCGCAATCCGCGGGACGTCGAGAAAAGAAGAGGGAAAAGATGACCGGGATGCGCAGGACCGCTCTCGCCCTGGCGGGCACCCTTCTCGCCTGGGCCGGGCCGCCCGCGCCGATGCCGTCGCCGTACTACGAGGCGCCCCTGTGGCCCCTGCCGACGCCCGGGCCCGTCCAGCAAACTCGCGACGACACCACGTACTCCCCTCCGGGCCGGTCCCGCGACCACACGGCGGCCGAGGTGGTCGCCGTCGTCAACCGGCACCGGGCCCAGGCCGGTTGCGGCCCCGTGCGGCTGTGGCCGGCCCTCAACCGGGCGGCCCGGCGGCACAGTGCCGACATGGCCCGCGGGCAGCGCCTCAGCCACACCGGAACCGACGGCAGCAGCCCGGCCGCCCGGATGCGGGCCGCCGGCTACCACCCTCGCCTCAGCGCCGAGATCATCGTCGCCGGCGCCGGTACACCGGAGGCCGCCGTCCGTAGGCGGATGGACAGCGCCCCGCATCGGGCCATCGTCCTGACCTGCCGTTACAAGCACGCCGGGGTCGGTGTGGCCGGCGGCTTTGGAGGACCCTGGTGGACCCTGGACCTGGCCACGGGCCACTGAGACGGGGCTCAGCCCAGCCCCGCGTCCCACCACCAGGCGATGCCGGGAGCGCCCTCCAGCGGGCCCGGCCGGGTGTCGGACGGTTCCTCGGCCCAGGTCAGCGCGGTGTCCTCCATCGCGTCGGGCCAGTGGCCGAGGCTGAGGTAGCGGGGCACGCGCATCCCCCACTCGTTGTTGCCGCGGATGCCGTACCGCAGCCCCTGGAGATAGGTGGCGAGTTCCAGGCCGGCCGTCGGGCGGACGCGGTCGTGCAGTTCGAGGAAGCGCAGCAGTACGCGGTCCCGCAGCCCGTTCGCGACCTCCACCGCCTGGTCCAGCGGGAGGCCCCGCTCCTGCATCAGGACGGTGTAGATGTTCTGGTCGGCCTGGTTCCGGGTCAGTTCCTTGTGCAGCGAGTGCCGGTCGTTGTCGAGGGCGGCCACCAGGATGGCCATCTCCGTCAGCGCGCGGACCGCCGGCCGGTGCAGGTCACGGGCGGGTACCTCGGCGCCGGTCGCGATCTCCAGCATCGCCAGGGTCGGCTCGCCGCCCGCCGCCAGCAACCGCATCGTCAGGAAGTCGTCCAGGCCGGGCATCCGGCCCAGCGCCTGGTTGCCGATCTGCCAGGCCACCCCTGACAGCCAGGCACGGTGGGCGTGTGCGAACCGGCTCACCTGCGTGGGCGTGGCGAGTGACCGGAAGCGGCGCACGATGTCCCTAAGAGCGCCGATGTACCGGTCCTCCCCGATCGCCGTATCGGTCTCGCACGCCCGCTGCACCTGGCAGGCCAGGGCGTTGAACTGTGCCGGGCGGGTGCTGAGCGGTCCCTGGTCGCAGCGCGCGTCGTCGAAGCCGAAACCCCAGTACACCCACAGGGCCGTCGCCAGCAGCCGGTCGTCGTCGGCGACCGGGGCGAACCGGCCGTAGAAGTCGGTGCTGTGCGTGGCCACGACCCATGCCTTTTCCTCTTCGGAGGCGCACATACCGCTGCTGCCGATCCACTCCACGGCGCGTTTCTCGACCTGCCGGACACGCGGGTGAATGGCGGATTCCAGAGGACAGAAAAGAGGCGGAAGCGCCACCTCGGACACACGAGATCCCATGGGGACGATCATCTGGGACCTGGTGTGCCGATGCGACGGGAACACCCGCTGACGTCAAAAGACAGACAGGTGGCAGAAAGTAAGAAAGGAGAATATAAGGAGCGAGAAAATAGAAAAGGCAAGGAGTCGTACTTCCTTGCCACTCTCAACTTATAGCACGAGGGGGGTCTTGCGGCAAGGCCCCCCTTGTCCCGCAGAATCACCGGCCGAAGCCGACATCGGGGAAATCGGGGGCTGTGATGGTGGACGTGATCGTGGTCGGCGGGGGACCGACCGGGATGATGCTGGCCGGCGAACTGCGGCTGCGCGGCGTGCACGTGGTCGTGCTGGAGAAGCTGGCCGAACCGACCGGGCAGTCCCGCGCGCTCGGCATCCATGTGCGCAGCATCGAGCTGATGGACCAGCGCGGTCTGCTGAAGCGGTTCCTGGCGCTCGGCCAGAAGTACGAGACAGGCGGGTTCTTCGCCGGCATCGGCAAGACGTGGCCCGCCCGGATGGACACCGCGCACGCGTATGTGCTCGGCATTGCGCAGAGCGTCACCGAGCGCCTGCTGACCGAGCACGCCGCCGAGCTCGGCGCCGAGATCCGGCGCGGCTGCGAGCTGGTGGGGCTGAGTCAGGACGACGACGGTGTGACCGCGGAACTGGCCGACGGCACGCGGCTGCGCTCGCGTTACCTCGTGGCCTGCGACGGCGGCCGCAGCACCGTGCGCAAGCTGCTCGGCGTGGGCTTCCCCGGCGAGCCCGCCCGGGTCGAGACGCTGCTGGGCGAGATGGAGGTGGGTGTACCGCCGGAGGAGATGGCGGCGGTGGTGGCCGAGGTCCGCAAGACGCAGTGGCGGTTCGGCACCATGCCCCTCGGGGACGGGAGGTACCGCGTCATCGTGCCTGCCGAGGGGGTGACGGAGGACCGTACGGTCCCGCCGGCCCTGGAGGAGTTCAAGCAGCGGCTGCGGCACTTCGCCGGCACCGACTTCGGCGTGCACTCGCCGCGCTGGCTGTCCCGCTTCGGCGACGCCACCCGGCTGGCCGAGCGCTACCGCGTCGGCCGGGTGCTGCTCGCCGGCGACGCCGCGCACATCCATCCGCCGACCGGCGGGCAGGGGCTCAACCTCGGCATCCAGGACGCGTTCAACCTCGGCTGGAAGCTGGCCGCCGAAGTGCGCGGCTGGGCACCGGAGGGGCTGCTGGACAGCTACCACGCCGAACGGCGCCCGGTGGCCGCCGCCGTGCTGGACAACACCCGCGCGCAGATGGAGCTGCTGAGCTCCGAGCCGGGGCCGACGGCCGTGCGCCGGCTGGTCGAGGAACTGATGGACTTCGAGGAGGTGAACCGGTACCTGATCGAGAAGATCACGGCGATCTCGGTCCGCTACGACTTCGGCGAGGGCCACGCACTCCTCGGCCGGCGCCTGCGGGACGTGACGCTGAAGCGGGGGCGCCTCTACGAGCTGATGCGCGGCGGCCGCGGGCTGCTGCTCGACCAGACCGGCCGGCTGTCGGTGGAGGGCTGGGCGGACCGGGTCGACCACGTCGTCGACGTCAGCGAGGAACTGGACGTACCCGCGGTGCTTCTGCGGCCGGACGGCCATGTGGCGTGGGTCGGCGAGGACCAGCGGGAACTGCTCGACCTGCTGCCGCGGTGGTTCGGCGCGGCGACGACTGGCTGAGCACGTCAGGCAGCCTTCTTGCAGGACTCGTTCAGCCGGCTGCCGAGGTCGTGCGGCGTCGCACCTGGCTGCGCGCGTCTCCGTGACCCGACGAGGCGCCTGCCTCCTCGCAGGCCGGCGTGACCCGACAAGGCGGCGGGGTGCTCGGCGGCGTGGGCGAGTTCGACGTCGTGGTCGTCCACGCCGGTGCCCGAGAGCGTCAACGCGCCGCCCTGGGGCGGGGGCAGGCATACGCGAGCCGCCCGCGCGGCACACTGGCCCCATGTCCTCCCGTCGCAGAACGTGCCCCGAGTGCCGTCGTGAGATCGCCGTCGTCGCCGGGCGGTACGCGCGTCACGACCCGCCCGGTGCCCGGGAACACGGCGAACTCACCTCATGCCCGGGCTCCCGCCGCCTGGCCCGGATCGGCCCGGAGCAGCCCTCCCTGGACGGCTACGCGGTCCCCGACTTCCCGGGCCAACTGCCCCTGTTCTAGGGGGCCCGGCGGGGTCAGTTCCCCGCCACCGACTTCACCGCCACGGACACCGGAGCCGGCCCGCTGATCAGCTCCAGAGTGAGGCCGGCCGTCGCGGGAGTGTCCACCAGCTCCGCCAGCACGGCGGCCACGTCGGCGCGCGGAATCGGCCCGCGGCCCGTGTGCGCCTCCAGGCGTACGAGGCCCGTGCCGGCGTCGTCGGTGAGCTGACCGGGTCGCAGAATCGTCCAGTCCAGGCCGTCCAGCCCGCGCACGTACGCGTCCGCCTCGCCCTTGGCGCGCAGGTACACGTCGAAGATCTCGTCGCCCTGGTGCTGCGGATCGGCGCCCATGGACGAAACGATCACGAAGCGCCGTACGCCCGCCTTCACCGCCGCGTCCGCGAAGAGGACCGCCGCGGCCTTGTCCACCGTGTCCTTGCGGGCCGCCCCGCTGCCCGGGCCCGCGCCCGCCGCGAACACCGCCGCGTAGGCACCCCTGAGCCGCTCCGCGACCTCGTCCACGGACGCCGACTCCAGGTCGAGCACGACCGGTTCGGCACCGGCCTCCCGCAGATCATCGGCCTGTTCGGCCTTGCGGATGATTCCCGCCACCTCGTCCCCGCGCGCGGCGAGCAACCGCTCCAGCCGCAACGCGATCTGACCATGACCACCAGCGATGACAATGCGCATGCCTTCGACCGTACGCCCGGACAGCACCGTCCGCCGAACGACTCGAGCCACACCCTCTACGACAACTGCCCCCGTCCCTGCCGCGGCAGCCCCAGCTCCACCGAAGCCGCCGAACTGCAGTACTCCCGCACCGCGCTGGTCCGGGCCACCACGCGCCCCCTGTGCACCACCACCCGGCTGTACGCCAGCGACAGCGCCCCCGCCAGCCCGTCCCCGCGCACCGCGAGCAACTCGGCCGGGAAACCCGCCTCCACCCGCACCTCCGGCAGCCCCAGCACCGCCCGTGCCGAGGAGCTCACCGCGTCGTACGCCTCCTCGGGCGACAGGCCGTAGCGCGAGGCCAGCAGGAACGCCGCCTCCAGCGGGTCGCCGCGCCCCACGGGGTTCGACACGTCCCGCAGCGCCCCGCTCCCGGCGGCCACCCGCACCCCGGCCGCCCGCAGCAGCCGCACCGGAGCCGCCCCTCGCCGGTCCACGCCACCGCAGCCGCCCTGCGGCAGGCACACCACCGTCACCCCTGCCGCCGCCAGTTGGTCCGCGGTCCGCGAGGCGACCTCGGAGGGCAGCCGGCCGAGATCGCCGCACGGGCTGAGGGTCACCCCGGGACGCAGCCCGCCCGCCATCGCCGCGAGCCGGGCCAGCCGCGCCGGATCCCTGGCGTCCGTGTGCAGGTCGACGGGGCAGCCGTGCTCGGAGGCGACTTCCAGGACCGCCTCCACGTACCCCGTCGGATCCGGGTCGAGATCCGGCCGGCCGCCCACCACCGAGGCGCCCATCTTCACCGCGTCCCGCAGCATCGCCAGCCCGTCCGCCCCGGCCACCCCGGTCAACACCCGGGGCATCGCCACCGTCGTCAGCCCGGCCAGCCCCCGCAGCGCCCGCCGCGCCTGCAACACGGCCGCCAGCGCGCCCAGCCCCTGCACGTCCCCCACGCGCACATGGGCCCGCACCGCCGTCGCCCCGTGCCCGAGCTGGAGCAGCGCGGCCTCGGTCGCCCGGCGCTGGACGTCCTGCGGCTCGTACGAGACCGGGCCCACGGCGTGGGCCGACAACGCCGTGTCGGCATGGGCGTGCGGCTCGGCCGGGGCCGGCAGCAGCAGATAGCCGCCGAGATCCACGCGCGCCCCGTACGCGCGCGTGCCGCCCGCCCCCAGGCTGCCGGCCGTGCCGACCGCCTCGATACGCCCGCCGCCCAGCCGGACGTCCACGGTCCGGCCGTCGGTGAGCCGCGCCCCGCACAGCAACAGCGACGACGGGTCGGCCGGACCCGGCGAGGACGGCGGGGGCGGCGGCTGCGGCTGGCTGTCGGGCATCGCGCTCCTGGGGCTCGGCTGCGCACGCGAGGACGCATGATCACTCAGAGTGAGTCGAGCCTAGGACGGCCTCCCGTCCGTCGCGGGGAGGAGCGCAATAGTCGTACCGGCGTGGCCCGTCGTACGGAACGCGAGGCACGCACGGGGCTGCCGGGAGGACGGTGCCGACGTCCAGGGCGGGTACCCGAAACGGATTTGGGCGAACAGCGGCGGAGCGTGTAATGTCTTCATCGCTCGCCCCAATAGCTCAGTCGGCAGAGCGTCTCCATGGTAAGGAGAAGGTCAACGGTTCGATTCCGTTTTGGGGCTCTGGTGTGAACGGTTCCCGTCGCGAGGCGGGGCCCGACCACATCAAAGCGGTGTAGCTCAGTCGGTAGAGCAAGCGGCTCATAATCGCTGTGTCACCGGTTCAAGTCCGGTCACCGCTACTCTCAGTAGCCGATTGCGGGGTCGGTCCTTCGATCGGCTACTCTTCTTGCGTTAAACAGTCCATCCGTTCGTCTTAGGAGCACTCACGTGGCTGCCACCGACGTCCGCCCGAAGATCACGCTGGCCTGCGTGGAGTGCAAGGAGCGGAACTACATCACCAAGAAGAACCGGCGTAACAACCCGGACCGTCTTGAGATGAAGAAGCACTGCCCGCGTTGCAACGCGCACACCGCGCACCGCGAAACGCGATAAAAACAGGCTCGTACGCGAGGCCGTTCCCGAGTGATCGGGGGCGGCCTCGCGTCGTTGAATGACCCGAATCGTTCAGTAGCGCAACCAGGAGGTGCCGGGCCATGGCGCTCGACCAGTCCTTCGTGGGGCGGACGTACCCGCCCACCGAGCCCTACGAGGTGGGCCGGGAGAAGATCCGTGAGTTCGCCGAGGCGGTCGGGGACACCAACCCGGCGTACACGGACGCGGAGGCCGCCAAGGCGCTCGGCCACCCCGATGTGATCGCCCCGCCGACGTTCGTGTTCTCGATCACCTTCAAGGCCGCGGGGCAGGTCGTCCACGATCCGCAGCTCGGCCTGGACTACAGCCGCGTGGTGCATGGTGACCAAAAGTTCGCCTACCGCCGCCCGGTCCGCGCCGGAGACCGGCTGACGGTCACCTCCACCATCGAGGCGATCAAGTCCCTCGCGGGCAACGACATCCTGGACATCCGCGGTGAGGTCCACGACGAGGCCGGCGAGCACGTCGTGACCGCTTGGACCAAGCTCGTGGCCCGCGCGGCCGAGGAGGCGTGAGCGATCCCATGACAGCGAAGATCTCCTACTCCGACGTCGAGGTCGGCACCGAACTGCCCGCGCAGACCTTCCCTGTGACCCGCGCGACCCTCGTCCGGTACGCGGGCGCCTCCGGCGACTTCAACCCGATCCACTGGAACGAGAAGTTCGCCAGGGAGGTCGGCCTGCCGGACGTCATCGCGCACGGCATGTTCACCATGGCCGAGGCGATCCGCGTGGTCACCGACTGGGCCGGCGACCCGGGCGCGGTCGTCGAGTACGGCGTGCGCTTCACCAAGCCCGTCGTCGTCCCGAACGATGAGCAGGGTGCCGTGATCGAGGTCGGCGGCAAGGTTGCGGCCAAGCTCGACGACAACACGGTCCGCGTGGACCTGACGGTGACGAGCGCCGGGCAGAAAGTGCTGGGCATGTCGCGTGCGGTCGTGCGGCTGGCCTGAGGCGGCAGACGGCAGATGCCGGGTAAGGGGCGCTCTCCAGTGCGGGGCGCCCCTTACTCGTACGTGATCACCGGGGACCGGTTGACATAGTTAGTGATTGAGTACTAACTTTCTTGCATGGTCAGGATGAGTGCAGAGGAGAGGCGCGAGAGCGTCATCCGCGCGGCGACGACCGAGTTCGCCCGCGGCGGCTACCACGGCACGTCGACCGAGGCGATCGCCCGGCGGGTCGGCGTCTCGCAGCCGTATCTCTTCCGGCTCTTCCCGGGCAAGAAGGCGATCTTCCTGGCGGCGGCGGAGCGGTGTGTCGAGGACACCATCCGGACGTTCGCCGAGGCTGCCGAGGGGCTCGAGGGTGACGAGGCTCTCCATGCCATGGGTGGTGCGTACATCAAGACCATCTCCGAGCAGCCCGAGCGGCTGATGATGCAGATGCAGATGTACCTCGCCGTGGCGGCCGCCGAAGAGGAGGGGGATCACGAGTTCGGCGAGGCCGTGCGCGCCGGCTGGATGCGGCTGTGGGACACCGTCCACCTGCCGCTGGGGGCCGACGCCGACAGGACGACGACCTTCATGGCGCAGGGAATGCTCATCAACTGCCTCGTGGCCATGGGCTTCCCGGCCGGCCATCGGGTCTGGGCGGGGCTGGATCCGTCCGCGTCCGGCAGCTGACAAGAAGGGTCAGGATGTTGCGCCTTTTCATGACCGCGAAAGTTAGTAATCAATAACTAATTGATCAGCAGTCAGCTCTGGGGGAGCGATGTCACAGCAGATCGCACGTCGCGGAGGGGCCGCCTGGGCCCTCGTCATCACCAGCGTCGCCGGATTCATGGCGGCCCTCGACAACCTCGTCGTCACCACCGCCCTGCCCTCCATCCGCGAGGACCTCGGCGGAGGCCTGCACGACCTTGAATGGACCGTGAGCGCGTACACGCTCACCTTCGCCGTCCTGCTGATGTCCGGCGCGGCCCTCGGCGACCGCTTCGGCCGCCGCCGGCTGTTCATCGCCGGGCTCGCCGTCTTCACCGGTGCGTCCGCCGCCGCTGCCATGGCGCCGGGTATCGACTCCCTCATCGCCGCCCGCGCGGTCTAGGGCGCCGGCGCGGCCGTGATGATGCCCCTGACGCTCACCCTGCTCACCGCGGCCGTGCCCGCCGCCAAGCGGGGCATGGCGTACGGCATCTGGGGAGCCGTCAACGGGCTCGCCGTCGCCTCCGGGCCGCTGGTCGGCGGCACCCTCACCGAACACATCTCCTGGCAGTGGATCTTCTGGCTGAACGTCCCGCTGGGCCTGGTCCTGCTGCCGCTCGCCCGGCTGCGTCTCGCCGAGTCCCACGGCACCGGCGCACCGCTCGACATCCCCGGCACCCTGCTCGCCAGCGGCGGCCTCTTCGGCATCGTCTACGGCCTGGTCCGGGGCCCCGTCGACGGCTGGACCGGATCGCTGGTCCTGACGGGCCTGTTCGCCGGCTCCGCGCTGCTCGCCGGATTCGTCCTCTACAGCGCGCGCGCCGCGAACCCCATGCTCCCGATGCGGCTCTTCCGCTCCCGGGCCTTCTCCGGCATCAACGCGGCGAGCCTGCTGATGTTCCTCGGCATGTTCGGCTCGATCTTCCTGCTCAGCCAGTACATGCAGGGCGTCCTCGGCTACTCGCCCACCGAGGCGGGCCTCAGGATGCTGCCCTGGACCGGCATGCCGATGCTGGTCGCCCCGATCGCCGGCATCCTCGCCGACCGCGTCGGCGGCCGCCCGGTCGTCGCCGCCGGCCTGTTCCTCCAGGCCCTGGGTCTCGCCTACATGTCGGTCGTGGCCACGGCGGACGCCTCCTACGCCGCCCAGCTGCCCGCCCTGATCGTCAGCGGCATCGGCATGGCCCTGTTCTTCGCTCCCGCCTCGCACCTGGTGATGTCCAGCGTCCGGCCCCAGGAGCAGGGCATCGCCTCCGGTGCCAACAACGCCCTGCGCGAGGTGGGCGGAGCGCTCGGCATCGCCGTCATGGCGTCGATCTTCGCGGCGCAGGGCGGCTACGAGACCGGCCAGACGTTCGTCGACGGCATGCGCCCCGCGTTGGTGACGGGAGCCGCGGTGGTCGCCGCCGCGGGCGTCGCGGCCCTGCTGATCCCGACCCGGCGACGCGTCGAGCGGCAGGCAGCCCCTGCCGAACCGGCACCCGTGCTGGAGACCGCATCCCACTGACCCGACGACCCGAAGGAGGAACGGCCATGCCCACCCTTCCCTGGACCGCCCTCAACTCCCCGCCCCACGACACCGAGGTGCACGTCTTCGCCTCCCGGTTCGAGACCCGCACCCTGTGGGGAGCGCTGAAGTTCCTCGCCGGTACGCCCGCGGTCTGGCGGCAGGTGCGCCGCAGCCCCGGCGTCTACGGAGCGACCCTGAAGGCGAAGCCGTTGCGGCGGACCTTCTGGACGCTGTCCGCGTGGGAGTCGAAGGCGGCGCTCGACGACTTCGCCCGCTCGGGCGCCCACCGGCCTGCCGCCCGGGGTCTGGCCACCCAGATGGCGAACGCGACCTTCACCACATGGCAGGCGAGGAGCGACGACCTCCCGCTTCCCTGGTCCGAGGTGTTCCGCCGTCTGCCCTGAACGACACCACGCGCGCGTGCGGCCCTCGTCTCTCCGACGGGTGCCGCACCGACGCGTGCCGGAGCCTGTCAGTGCCGTCTCGTACTCTTGAGCCCGTGCAGGAACTCCACGACGCCCCCCTCGCCCCGCTGACCACCTTCCGGCTGGGCGGCCCCGCGACCCGGCTGGTCACCGCGACGACGGACGACGAGGTGATCGCCGTCGTACGCGAAGCCGACGAGGCGGGCACCCCGCTGCTGCTCATCGGCGGCGGCTCGAACCTGGTCATCGGCGACAAGGGCTTCGAGGGCACCGCCCTCGTCATCGCCACCAAGGGCTACTCCCTCGACGGCGCGCGGCTGGAGCTGGCCGCCGGCGAGGTATGGACCGACGCCGTCGCCCGCACGGTGGAGGCGGGCCTGGCCGGCATCGAGTGCCTGGCCGGCATCCCCGGCTCGGCGGGCGCGACCCCCATCCAGAACGTCGGGGCGTACGGCCAGGAGGTCTCCTCGACGATCACCGAGGTCGTCGCCTACGACCGCCGGACCGGCGAGACGGTCACCCTGGCCAACGAGGACTGTGCCTTCTCCTACCGCCACAGCCGCTTCAAGTCCGACCCGGAGCGCTACGTGGTGCTGCGCGTCCGCTTCTCCCTGGACGACGCCGACGGCCTCTCCGCCCCCCTCAGGTACGCCGAGACGGCCCGCGCCCTTAGCGTCGAGCCCGGCGACCGCGTCCCGCTCGCCTCGGCCCGTGACACCGTGCTCAAGCTGCGCGCCGGCAAGGGCATGGTCCTGGACCCCGAGGACCACGACACCTGGTCGGCCGGTTCCTTCTTCACCAACCCGATCCTCACGGACGCCGACTTCGCCGCCTTCCGCGCGCGCGTGCGTGAGCGCCTCGGCGCGGGCATGGAGCCGCCCGCGTACCCGGCGGGGGAGGGCCGCACCAAGACCTCAGCGGCCTGGCTGATCGACAAGGCGGGCTTCACCAAGGGCTACGGCGACGGACCGGCCCGCATCTCCACGAAGCACACCCTGGCCCTCACCAACCGGGGCACCGCGACCACGGAGGACCTGCTCGCCCTGGCCCGCGAGGTCGTGGCCGGGGTCCGCGAGGCCTTCGGGATCACACTGGTCAACGAGCCGGTGACGGTCGGGGTCAGCCTCTAGTAGGCGAGCCCCACGCCCTGCTGCACGGTGGCCGCGTCGTCGACCATCCCCAGCATCGCGTGCGCCACGTCGGCGCGTCCCAGGGAGCGGCCCTTCGGCGGGGTCCCCCCGACGACCGTCCGGTACACCCCGCTGACCGGCCGGTTCAGCAGTTTCGGCGGCCGCACCACGGTCCAGTCGGTGGCACTGCCGGCGATCTCCGCCTCCATCGCGCGCAGGTCGGCGTAGACGTCCTTGTAGACCCTGGAGACGATGCCGCGTGCGACACGGTCGAGCGCTCCGTCGCCCTCGGGCACGGGCCCGATCGGGGCGGCGCTGATCGCCAGCAGCCGCCGGACGCCCGCCGCCTTCATGGCGCCCAGCACCGTGCGCGTCAGCCGGGTCGCGTCTCCGGCGTGCTTGCGGCTGCGGGCGCCGAGACCCGACAGCACGGCATCCCGCCCGGCCACCGCCGGACGTACCGCCTCCGCATCGGCCAGGTCCGCGGGAAACACATCCAGTCCCGGGCCGGTCACGGTCAGCCGGGCGGGATCGCGGACGACCGCCGTGACCTGGTGACCCGCCCCCAGTGCCTGCCGTACGATCTCCTGCCCGACGCCGCCGGTGGCACCGAAAACGGTCAGCTTCATCGCGAACTCCCCTGCCGGTAGGTGGGTGAGTACTTACTCACTCCTGGCGCTCCTCTAGGGTGAGTAAGTACTCACCCACCCGTCAAGTTTTTTAGGGAAGCAGCCATGCAGCCACCGGCCCGGGAGCGCGTCCTGGACGCCGCGCACCAGTTGATGCTGACCGTCGGACTCGCTCGCGCCACGACGAAGGAGATCGCCCGGGCCGCCGGTTGCTCCGAGGCCGCGCTCTACAAGCATTTCGCGAGCAAGGAGGAACTGTTCATCCGCGTGCTGACGGAACGCCTGCCGCAGCTGGCACCGCTGCTGCACGGGCTGGCCGCCGAGCCGGGCCGGGGCGCGCTGGAAGCGAACCTCACGGAGATCGCCCGTCAGGCGGCCCTGTTCTACGAGCAGAGCTTTCCGATCGCGGCGTCGCTGTATGCCGAGACCCAGTTGAAGCGGCGGCATGACGAGGTGATGCGGGAGATGGGGAAGGGGCCGCATCTGCCGATCGAGGGGTTGGCCGCCTATCTGCGGGCGGAACAGGACGCCGGGCGGATCAGGGCTGGTGCGGACACCTTTGCGGCGGCCTCATTGCTGATGGGGGCGTGTGCGCAGCGGGCGTTCGCGTACGACGCGACGGAGGAGGGCCGGCCTCCCGTGGACGCGTTCGCCGCGAGGCTGGCCCGCACGCTGCTGGCCGGCATCACCGACTGACCGACGCTTCCAGGTGCCCGGCGTTGGCGCTGGGGCACGGGTGGGTCCGCAACCCGGCAGTACGGGGGGCCGCCTCCTTGGGACGGGTGCCGCTCTTAGCGGCACGATCGCCCGCAGCCAGGAGCGGGACCACCGTGCCGCCGCACCCGCGCACGGCGAGAAGGGGACGTGCCGGGGGCTCTCCGCCCGCAGCGGTTGGCGCGTCAACGGACAGTCAGTGTCCGAGCCCATCGCGCCGTTCCGAAGACGAACACGCCCCGGCGCGGCCCCGCCCCACAGCCACCGCGCAGGCGCTAGGACAGCAACCAGTCGTCCACCCCGGCCAGCAGCTTTCTCTTCACGTCCTCCGGTGCCGCCGACCCCCGTACCGACTGCCGCGCCACCTCAGCCAGTTCCTCGTCCGTGAACCCGTGATGCCGCCGCGCGATCTCGTACTGCGCCGCCAGGCGGGAGCCGAACAGCAGGGGATCGTCCGCGCCCAGCGCCAGCGGCACCCCCGCTTCGAACAGCGTTCGCAGCGGCACGTCCTCCGGCTTCTCGTACACCCCCAGCGCCACGTTCGACGCCGGGCACACCTCACACGTCACCTGCCGGTCCGCCAGCCGCTTCATCAGCCGGGGATCCTCCGCCGCCCGTACTCCGTGCCCCACCCGGTGCGCCCCCAGGTCGTCCAGACAGTCCCGCACCGACGACGGCCCCGCCAGCTCGCCCCCGTGCGGCGTCGACAACAGCCCGGCCTCCCGCGCGATTGCGAACGCCCGGTCGAAGTCCCGCGCCATGCCCCGCCGCTCGTCGTTCGACAGCCCGAACCCGACGACCCCCCGATCGGCGTACCGCGCCGCCAGCCGCGCCAGGGTGCGCGCGTCCAGCGGGTGCTTCATCCGGTTCGCCGCGACCAGCACCCGCATACCGAGCCCGGTCTCCCGCGACGTCGTCTCCACCGCGTCCAGGATGACCTCCAGCGCCGGGATCAACCCGCCCAGCATCGGCGCGTACGACGTCGGATCGACCTGGATCTCCAGCCACCCCGACCCGTCCCGCAGATCCTCCTCCGCGGCTTCCCGCACCAGCCGCTGGATGTCCTCCGGCTCCCGCAGACACGAGCGCGCCGCGTCGTACAGCCGCTGAAAGCGGAACCAGCCCCGCTCGTCCGTCGCCCGCAGTCTCGGTGGCTCCCCGCCGACCAGCGCCTCGGTCAGTGCGTCGGGCAGGCGCACCCCGTGCTTGTCGGCCAGTTCCAGCACGGTCGCGGGCCGCATCGACCCGGTGAAGTGCAGGTGCAGGTGGGCTTTCGGCAGTTCAGAGACATCACGTACACGCTCCATTCCAGGATCCTGCCGTACGCCCCAGCCGTCCCGGAAGCTGTTTCCTCTTTCGTGGTCTTGCTCGCACAAACAAATGGGGCACATACCGAATTCGGTATGTGCCCCAGGCCGGGAGGCCGGCAGGCCGACGAAGCGGACGTCAGTCCCTGGCCTCCGCCAGCAGCTTCTGCATCCGGCTCACACCCTCGACGAGATCCTCGTCACCCAGCGCGTACGACAGCCGCAGATACCCGGGCGTCCCGAACGCCTCACCCGGCACCACCGCGACCTCGGCCTCCTCCAGGATCAGCGCGGCCAGCTCGACCGTGTCCCGGGGCCGCCGGCCCCGGATCTCCTTGCCGACCAGCGCCTTCACCGACGGGTACGCGTAGAACGCACCCTCCGGCTCCGGGCACACCACGCCGTCGATCTCGTTCAGCATCCGCACGATGGTCTTGCGGCGCCGGTCGAACGCCTCGCGCATCTTCTCGACGGCGACCAGGTCACCGGAGACCGCGGCCAGCGCGGCGGCCTGGGCGACGTTGGCCACATTCGACGTGGCGTGCGACTGAAGGTTCGTCGCGGCCTTGACCACGTCCTTCGGGCCGATGATCCACCCGACCCGCCAGCCGGTCATCGCGTACGTCTTCGCGACACCGTTCACCACGATGCACTTGTCGCGCAGCTCGGGCAGCACCGCCGGCAGCGACACGGCGGAGGCGCCGCCGTAGACCAGGTGCTCGTAGATCTCGTCGGTCAGCACCCACAGGCCGTGCTCGACGGCCCAGTGGCCGATGGCCTCGGTTTCCTGCTCGCTGTAGACGGCGCCGGTCGGGTTCGACGGCGAGACGAAGAGCACGACCTTCGTCTTGTCCGTACGGGCCGCCTCCAGCTGCTCGACGGTCACCCGGTAGCCGGTCGTCTCGTCGGCGACGACCTCCACCGGGACACCCCCGGCCAGCCGGATCGACTCCGGGTACGTCGTCCAGTACGGCGCGGGCACGATGACCTCGTCACCCGGGTCGAGGATCGCGGCGAAGGCCTCGTAGATGGCCTGCTTGCCACCGTTGGTGACGAGGATCTGCGACGCGTCGACCTCGTAGCCGGAGTCGCGCAGCGTCTTCGCGGCGATCGCGGCCTTCAGCTCGGGCAGGCCACCAGCCGGCGTGTAGCGGTGGAACTTCGGGTTCTTGCAGGCCTCGATCGCGGCCTCGACGATGTAGTCCGGGGTCGGGAAGTCGGGTTCACCGGCGCCGAAGCCGATCACCGGCCGCCCGGCGGCCTTGAGGGCCTTGGCCTTGGCGTCCACGGCGAGGGTGGCGGACTCGGAGATCGCGCCGACTCGGGCAGAGACCCGGCGCTCGGTGGGAGGGGTTGCAGCGCTCATGGGCCCCATCGTTTCAGACCGGAAACGTGCGGGGCACGGGGGTTTCACAGACTGAACAACACCGGGCAAACCCTTGAACAACAGTGCGGACCGACCGCACGGCCTGCGCAATTTTCAGCCGGAGCCCGGTCGTCCGCACCCCGTCCCGCAGGCGATCTTCCGCCAACGAGGCCTGCCTGGAGCTCTTTCTGTTCGACGACCGGCCGCAGACCACGTACACTCTCACCTCGTTGGCCTTCAGCAGGCCGCGCCCGTTCGGTGCACACCAGGCGTCCGGACGGATGCGGTACGTTGGGGGACACACAAAGGGTCGTAGCTCAATTGGTAGAGCACTGGTCTCCAAAACCAGCGGTTGGGGGTTCAAGTCCCTCCGGCCCTGCTACACACACCTTCGCCAGGATGTGTGCGCATGTACGTACAGCAATGCACCGCCGTGCGGCTCAGACCGGGCGCGGCACGGCCACGACCCGGAATCAGGTGAGGACGAGTGACGGACGCCGTGGGCTCCATCGACATGCCTGATGCCCAGGACGAGGCGCCGGAGTCCAGGAAGGCCCGCAAGGGCGGCAAACGTGGCAAGAAGGGCCCGCTGAAGCGGCTTGCCCTCTTCTACCGCCAGATCGTCGCGGAGCTGCGCAAGGTCGTCTGGCCGACCCGCAACCAGCTCTCGACGTACACGACCGTGGTGATCATCTTCGTGGTCATCATGATCGGCCTGGTCACCGTGATTGACTATGGACTCAGCCACGCCGCCAAGTACGTGTTCGGCTGAGCCGCCAGCGAAGAGCGCCGAGGTACCCGGCGCTCCTTTCGCATGTTCCACCCCCATGTATCCAGGAAGAAGCAGCCACCGTGTCTGACCCGAACGTGAACGACGCCATCGAGCCTGTCGAGTCCGTCGAGGACGAGCTCGACACCGTCGAGGGCGCGGACAGCGAGGACACCGAGGCCTCCGCCGAGGTCGAGGCTGCCGACGCCGTCGCGGACGACGCCGCCGAGGCGGAGACCGAAGCCGGTGAAGAGGCCGCGGAAGAGCCCGAGGAAGAGCCCGAGGACACCCGCGACCCGATCGAGAAGCTCCGCGAGGAACTGCGGGTCCTGCCCGGCGAGTGGTACGTCATCCACACCTACGCCGGCTACGAGAACCGCGTGAAGACCAACCTGGAGCAGCGCGCCGTCTCGCTGAACGTCGAGGACTACATCTTCCAGGCCGAGGTGCCGCAGGAAGAGGTCGTCCAGATCAAGAACGGCGACCGCAAGACGATCAAGCAGAACAAGCTCCCGGGCTACGTCCTCGTCCGCATGGACCTGACGAACGAGTCCTGGGGCGTCGTCCGCAACACCCCCGGTGTCACCGGCTTCGTGGGCAACGCCTACGACCCGTACCCGCTGACGCTGGACGAGATCGTCAAGATGCTCGCCCCCGAGGCCGAGGAGAAGGCCGCCCGCGAGGCAGCCGAGGCCGAGGGCAAGCCGGCTCCGCAGCGCAAGGTCGAGGTCCAGGTGCTGGACTTCGAGGTCGGCGACTCGGTCACCGTCACCGACGGCCCGTTCGCCACGCTCCAGGCGACCATCAACGAGATCAACCCGGACTCGAAGAAGGTCAAGGGCCTCGTGGAGATCTTCGGCCGTGAGACGCCGGTCGAGCTCTCCTTCGACCAGATCCAGAAGAACTAGCAGTCACCCAGCTTCCGAACAGGTCAGGCGGGCCTCGCGGCCTGTCTGACCTGCTCGGTTTTTGGCCGCACATGGATACCCGTTATCGTTGTGCGGTATGCCTCCATCCGGATGATCCGGATCGGAGGCTGGAAAACTCTCACTAGGACCCGGAGAGAGCAATGCCTCCCAAGAAGAAGAAGGTCACGGGGCTCATCAAGCTCCAGATCCAGGCCGGTGCCGCCAACCCGGCCCCGCCGGTCGGCCCCGCGCTGGGTCAGCACGGCGTGAACATCATGGAGTTCTGCAAGGCCTACAACGCCGCGACCGAGTCGCAGCGTGGCTGGGTGATCCCGGTGGAGATCACGGTCTACGAGGACCGCTCCTTCACCTTCATCACCAAGACCCCGCCGGCCGCGAAGATGATCCTCAAGGCCGCGGGCGTGGAGAAGGGCTCCGGCGAGCCGCACAAGACCAAGGTCGCGAAGATCACGCGTGACCAGGTCCGCGAGATCGCCACCACCAAGATGCCCGACCTCAACGCCAACGACCTGGACGCCGCCGAGAAGATCATCGCCGGCACCGCCCGTTCCATGGGCGTCACGGTCGAGGGCTGAGCCCCAACCCCATCAGCAGAAGTGGCAGGGCCTGCTCGGCCCGGACCACGACTCCTAAGAATCCACAGGAGCAGTAGTGAGCAAGCGCAGCAAGTCCCTTCGCGCTGCGGACGCCAAGGTCGACCGGGAGAAGCTCTACGCCCCGCTCGAGGCCGTCCGTCTCGCCAAGGAGACCTCCACGACCAAGTTCGACGGCACCGTCGAGGTCGCCTTCCGCCTGGGTGTCGACCCGCGCAAGGCCGACCAGATGGTCCGTGGCACCGTGAACCTCCCGCACGGCACCGGTAAGACCGCCCGGGTCCTGGTCTTCGCGACCGGCGACCGTGCCGAGGCCGCGCGTGCCGCGGGCGCCGACATCGTCGGCGCCGACGAGCTGATCGACGAGGTGTCGAAGGGCCGTCTGGACTTCGACGCCGTCGTCGCCACCCCGGACCTCATGGGCAAGGTCGGCCGCCTCGGCCGCGTGCTCGGTCCGCGTGGTCTGATGCCGAACCCGAAGACCGGCACCGTCACCCCCGACGTCGCCAAGGCCGTCACCGAGATCAAGGGCGGCAAGATCGAGTTCCGTGTCGACAAGCACGCGAACCTGCACTTCATCATCGGCAAGTCGTCCTTCGACGACACCAAGCTGGTGGAGAACTACGGCGCCGCGCTGGAGGAGATCCTCCGTCTGAAGCCGTCCGCCGCCAAGGGCCGGTACATCAAGAAGGCCGCCATCACCACCACGATGGGCCCCGGCATTCCGGTCGACCCGAACCGCACCCGCAACCTCCTCGTCGAGGAGGACCCGGCCGCGGTCTGAGCCTGACGGCTCACCCAACCGGTCACGGGCCCCGCACCTGTTCCAGGTGCGGGGCCCGTTCCCTTTTCCGGTACGTACGCCGGTGGCCTGGGTTAACGTGCGGGAACCGGATGGGAACGGGGGACGTATGCAGGGCACGACCGTGCGCCGCGTGGGCCTGGTGCTCGCGATGGCGACCGCACTGACGGGGGTGGCCGCCTGCACCTCCCCGGACTCCTCCGACGGCCCCGGCAAGGACGACCGCGCCGCGCACGGCAGGTCCGTCGCGGCCCTGCGCTCCGCCGAGCGCGCCACCCAGCGGGCCGAGTCCGCCCGTGTCGAGTCCACGACGACCATGGGCTCGCTGATGTCCATGACCGCCGACGGCACCCTCGGCTGGGCCGACGGCATCACCGGCACCCTGACCATCACGTACACCGGCGGCACCCTGGCCGACACCATGCGCCGGCTCGGCAGCACCTCCATGGAGGCCCGCTACCTGCCCGACGCCTACTACGCCCGCATGGGCGAGAAGTTCGCCGAGCAGGCCGGCGGCAAACACTGGATCCGGTACGCCTACGAGGACCTGGAAGCCCTCGCCGGGGGCTCCGGTGCCCACCTCGGCGACCAGATGCGCACCACCACGCCGAACCAGTCCGTGAAGCTCCTCCTGTCCTCCGGAGACGTCCGAAAGGTCGGCGAGGAGTCCGTGCGCGGCCGGCCCGCCACGCACTACTCCGGCACCGTGGCCGCCGCGGACGTCACCGACGCCGCCCTGAAGAAGCAGCTCACCGAGGCCGGCGTCACCACCGAGACCGTCGACGTCTGGATCGACGAGCGGGACCTGCTGGTCAAGAAGGTGGAGAAGGCGCGGATGACCACGGGTCTGATGACCCAGACCGCGCACTACGACGACTACGGCGTGCGGGCCCGGGCCCAGCGGCCCCCCTTGTCCGACACCGGGGACTTCGAGGACCTCATGCGAAAGCGGGCGGGTACGTCCTGAGGTCCCCGAGAATCCGTGGAGATGAGCATGAAGGCGACACCGCTCGACCAGGGAGCCACCGAGACCGTGGAGATCCGCCTCGTCGACAAGGCCATGCACCTCCACGGGCACGTTCACCCTCGCCGAGCTCCGCGCTTCCCTGAAGGGCAAGGACGCGAGCATCCGCGAGAACCGCGACAAGAGCCTCAAGCAGTACGAGGAACTCGACGCGAGCTGATCAGCCGTACGGGCGGATTTGCTTGACGGCGATCCGTTCCCGTACTCTCCTAAAGAAGCCAAAGACCGCTGGTCGTTACCGCGCGCTCGGATGAGGGCGTGGTGGCCGAAGGATCCGCTGAACGGCGGACGACCCGCGCAGGTGACACAGGAGAAGCTCCCGGAGTCCGCCGCCCAGTGCGTGCGTGCCACCGGTCGAGCTGCGCCCCGTGCCTCTGCGCCGGGGCGTTTCGTTTTCCCCAGTCCTCCTTCGGGTCCGCGCGGTCCGAATCACCCGGAAGGAGGCCGAGGCTCATGGCGAGGCCAGACAAGGTCGATGCCGTCGAGGAGATGCGGGACAAGTTCCGTAACTCCAACGGCGCCGTCGTTACCGCGTACACCGGTCTCACCGTGGCGCAGCTCCAGCAGCTGCGTCGTTCACTCGGTGAGAACGCTCAGTACCGTGTGGCGAAGAACACGCTGACCAAGATTGCGGCCAACGAGGCCGGGATCACCGCGATCGACGACCTCTTCACGGGTTCGTCGGCCGTCGCCTTCGTGACCGGTGACCCGGTCGAGGCGGCGAAGGGTCTCCGTGACTTCGCCAAGGACAACCCCAACCTGGTCATCAAGGGCGGCGTCCTTGACGGCAAGGCGTTGTCCGCAGATGAGATCAAGAAGCTTGCGGACCTCGAGTCCCGCGAGGTTCTGCTCTCCAAGCTGGCCGGTGCCTTCAAGGGGAAGCAGTCCCAGGCTGCCTCCGTCTTCCAGGCGCTGCCGTCGAAGCTCGTCCGCACCGTGGACGCGCTCCGTGCCAAGCAGGACGAGCAGGGCGGTGCCGAGTAACTCGGCTCGCATCCCGGCCCCCGCTGCCTGAACGCGGAGGCCGTCGCGGGCCAGTAGTACGCCCGCCTCACATGTACATCCGGCACCTGCCGATTTAGTGGAAGGACCGCCATCATGGCGAAGCTCAGCCAGGAAGACCTGCTCGCGCAGTTCGAGGAGATGACCCTCATCGAGCTCTCCGAGTTCGTGAAGGCGTTCGAGGAGAAGTTCGACGTCACCGCTGCCGCCGCCGCGGTCGCCGTCGCGGGCCCGGCCCAGGGTGGCCCGGCTGCCCCGGCCGAGGAGGAGAAGGACGAGTTCGACGTCATCCTCACCGGTGCCGGCGACAAGAAGATCCAGGTCATCAAGGTCGTGCGTGAGCTGACCTCGCTGGGTCTGAAGGAGGCCAAGGACCTCGTGGACGGCGCTCCGAAGCCGGTCCTCGAGAAGGTCGCCAAGGACGCCGCCGAGAAGGCCGCCGAGTCCCTCAAGGGCGCCGGCGCCTCCGTCGAGGTCAAGTAAGACCTTCGCAGGGTCGCGTACGACCCTGTAACGCTCAAGCGCTGAGGAGCGATCATCCATCCGGGTGGTCGCTCTTCGGCGTTTCCGGGGTCCGGCCGCGGTTGCCTTGCACCCTCTGTGGCGGGGGGTATGGTGATCTTCGTCGTGTCTCTGGGCCGGCCCCGGTTCGGGCAGGGGGGCCTTGACGAACCGCACGCAGCGCGCAATTCTCAGGACGCGTCGTCACAAGGATCCGAATCCGAGGTATGGATCGGCGACGAAGAGGGCAGTATCAACGTGCGTTGAGGGCAGCGCCTTGTCGCAGGAGTGGAACAACGAGGGTGAACACGGGTTTCAGAACCCGGACTGGACATCAGTGTGCCGTGTGGCTACACTGACCCTTTGCGCTGCCTGTTAGCTGTCCCCTGCCCGTCACCAGGGGTCTGCCCTCGCCCGAGCATCGACGACAAGACCTGTCCGACCTGGCTTTTCGGCCGGATGGACATAGCTTGTCTCCGTGTACGGGAGAGGGGCCGGTACGCGCGTAGTGAGTCCGAGCCCTCGGAAGGACCCCCTCTTGGCCGCCTCGCGCAACGCCTCGACCGCGAATACGAACAACGCCGCCAGCACTGCCCCGCTGCGCATCTCTTTTGCAAAGATCAAGGAGCCTCTTGAGGTTCCGAACCTGCTCGCGCTGCAGACCGAGAGCTTCGACTGGCTGCTCGGCAACACCGCCTGGCAGAGTCGGGTCGAGGAGGCTCTCGAGAACGGTCAGGACGTCCCCACCAAGTCCGGGCTCGAGGAGATCTTCGAGGAGATCTCCCCGATCGAGGACTTCAGCGGGTCGATGTCGCTGACCTTCCGCGACCACCGCTTCGAGCCGCCGAAGAACTCGATCGACGAGTGCAAGGAGCGCGACTTCACGTACGCGGCCCCGCTCTTCGTCACCGCCGAGTTCACGAACAACGAGACCGGCGAGATCAAGTCCCAGACCGTCTTCATGGGCGACTTCCCGCTCATGACGAACAAGGGCACCTTCGTCATCAACGGCACCGAGCGTGTCGTGGTGTCGCAGCTCGTCCGCTCGCCGGGTGTCTACTTCGACTCCTCGATCGACAAGACGTCCGACAAGGACATCTTCTCCGCCAAGGTCATCCCGTCCCGGGGTGCCTGGCTGGAGATGGAGATCGACAAGCGCGACATGGTCGGTGTCCGTATCGACCGCAAGCGCAAGCAGTCCGTCACCGTCCTGCTCAAGGCGCTCGGCTGGACCACCGAGCAGATCCTCGAGGAGTTCGGCGAGTACGAGTCCATGCGCGCCACCCTGGAGAAGGACCACACCCAGGGCCAGGACGACGCGCTGCTCGACATCTACCGCAAGCTGCGTCCGGGCGAGCCCCCCACGCGTGAGGCCGCGCAGACGCTGCTCGAGAACCTCTACTTCAACCCCAAGCGCTACGACCTGGCCAAGGTCGGCCGCTACAAGGTCAACAAGAAGCTGGGTACGGACACCCCGCTGGACGCCGGGATCCTGACCGTCGAGGACATCATCGCGACGATCAAGTACCTGGTGAAGCTGCACGCCGGCGAGACCGAGACGGTCGGTGACAACGGCACGTCCGTGGTCGTCGAGACCGACGACATCGACCACTTCGGCAACCGCCGCCTGCGCAGCGTCGGCGAGCTCATCCAGAACCAGGTCCGTACGGGTCTGGCGCGTATGGAGCGTGTCGTCCGCGAGCGGATGACGACCCAGGACGTCGAGGCGATCACGCCGCAGACCCTGATCAACATCCGGCCGGTCGTCGCCTCCATCAAGGAGTTCTTCGGCACCAGCCAGCTGTCCCAGTTCATGGACCAGAACAACCCGCTGTCGGGTCTGACGCACAAGCGGCGTCTGTCCGCGCTCGGCCCGGGTGGTCTGTCCCGTGAGCGGGCCGGCTTCGAGGTCCGTGACGTGCACCCCTCGCACTACGGCCGCATGTGCCCGATCGAGACGCCCGAAGGCCCGAACATCGGTCTGATCGGCTCGCTCGCCACCTACGGCCGCGTGAACGCGTTCGGTTTCGTCGAGACCCCGTACCGCAAGGTGTTCGAGGGCCAGGTCACCGACCAGGTCGACTACCTCACGGCCGACGAGGAGGACCGCTTCGTCATCGCGCAGGCCAACGCGCCGCTGACGGACGAGCTCCGCTTCGCCGAGGCCCGCGTGCTGGTCCGCCGTAAGGGCGGCGAGGTCGACTACGTCGGTGGCGAGGACGTGGACTACATGGACGTCTCGCCGCGCCAGATGGTGTCGGTCGCGACCGCCATGATCCCCTTCCTCGAGCACGACGACGCCAACCGTGCCCTCATGGGCGCGAACATGATGCGTCAGGCCGTGCCGCTGATTAAGTCCGAGTCCCCGCTCGTCGGCACCGGCATGGAGTACCGCTCCGCGGTCGACGCCGGCGACGTGGTCAAGGCCGAGAAGGCCGGTGTGGTCCAGGAGGTCTCCGCGGACTACATCACCACCGCCAACGACGACGGCACGTACATCACGTACCGCCTGGCCAAGTTCGCCCGTTCCAACCAGGGCACCTCGGTCAACCAGAAGGTCATCGTGGCCGAGGGCGACCGGATCATCGAGGGCCAGGTCCTGGCCGACGGTCCGGCCACCCAGAACGGCGAGATGGCGCTGGGCAAGAACCTGCTCGTGGCGTTCATGCCGTGGGAGGGTCACAACTACGAGGACGCGATCATCCTGTCGCAGCGCCTCGTGCAGGACGACGTCCTCTCCTCGATCCACATCGAGGAGCACGAGGTCGACGCCCGTGACACCAAGCTCGGCCCCGAGGAGATCACGCGGGACATCCCGAACGTCTCCGAGGAGGTCCTCGCCGACCTCGACGAGCGCGGCATCATCCGCATCGGTGCCGAGGTCATCGCCGGTGACATCCTCGTCGGCAAGGTCACGCCCAAGGGTGAGACCGAGCTGACGCCGGAAGAGCGCCTGCTGCGCGCGATCTTCGGTGAGAAGGCCCGTGAGGTCCGTGACACCTCGCTGAAGGTGCCGCACGGCGAGACCGGCAAGGTCATCGGCGTGCGCGTCTTCGACCGCGAGGAGGGCGACGAGCTTCCCCCCGGTGTGAACCAGCTGGTGCGCGTCTACGTCGCGCAGAAGCGCAAGATCACCGACGGTGACAAGCTCGCCGGCCGCCACGGCAACAAGGGCGTCATCTCGAAGATCCTGCCGATCGAGGACATGCCGTTCCTGGAGGACGGCACCCCGGTCGACATCATCCTCAACCCGCTGGGTGTGCCGTCCCGAATGAACCCGGGACAGGTGCTGGAGATCCACCTCGGCTGGCTCGCCAGCCAGGGCTGGGACGTCTCCGGCCTGGCGGAGGACTGGGCGCAGCGCCTGCAGGCCATCGACGCCGACCAGGTCCCGCCGCGGACCAACGTCGCGACGCCGGTCTTCGACGGTGCCCGCGAGGACGAGCTGGCCGGTCTGCTGAACCACACCATCCCGAACCGCGACGGCGAGCGCATGGTGCTCCCGTCCGGCAAGGCGCGACTGTTCGACGGCCGCTCCGGCGAGCCGTTCCCGGAGCCGATCTCGGTCGGCTACATGTACATCCTCAAGCTGCACCACCTGGTCGACGACAAGCTGCACGCCCGTTCGACCGGTCCGTACTCGATGATCACCCAGCAGCCGCTGGGTGGTAAGGCCCAGTTCGGTGGCCAGCGATTCGGTGAGATGGAGGTGTGGGCGCTGGAGGCTTACGGCGCCGCGTACGCCCTCCAGGAGCTGCTGACCATCAAGTCCGACGACGTCACCGGCCGCGTGAAGGTCTACGAGGCCATCGTCAAGGGCGAGAACATTCCCGAGCCCGGCATCCCCGAGTCCTTCAAGGTGCTCATCAAGGAGATGCAGTCCCTGTGCCTCAACGTGGAGGTGCTGTCCTCGGACGGCATGTCCATCGAGATGCGCGACACCGACGAGGACGTCTTCCGCGCTGCGGAGGAGCTTGGCATCGACCTGTCCCGGCGTGAGCCGAGCAGCGTCGAAGAGGTCTGACGGGAGTTCGGCGGCCTTCGTCATGAAGGCCGCCGGCCCCAGGACCCCCGTATCAGACCCCATGACTTACAACCCTGAGAGGGATTGACGCATAGTGCTCGACGTCAACTTCTTCGACGAGCTCCGGATCGGTCTGGCTACCGCTGACGACATCCGTCAGTGGAGCCACGGCGAGGTCAAGAAGCCCGAGACGATCAACTACCGCACGCTCAAGCCCGAAAAGGACGGACTCTTCTGCGAGAAGATCTTCGGTCCGACCCGGGACTGGGAGTGCTACTGCGGCAAGTACAAGCGTGTCCGCTTCAAGGGCATCATCTGTGAGCGCTGTGGCGTCGAGGTCACGCGCGCCAAGGTGCGCCGTGAGCGGATGGGCCACATCGAGCTCGCCGCGCCCGTCACGCACATCTGGTACTTCAAGGGCGTCCCGTCGCGGCTGGGTTACCTGCTCGACCTCGCCCCGAAGGACCTGGAGAAGGTCATCTACTTCGCGGCGTACATGATCACGTACGTCGACGAGGAGCGCCGTACGCGCGACCTGCCCTCACTGGAGGCCCACGTCTCCGTCGAGCGCCAGCAGATCGAGCAGCGCCGCGACGCCGACCTGGAGGCCCGCGCCAAGAAGCTCGAGACCGACCTGGCCGAGCTGGAGGCCGAGGGCGCCAAGGCCGACGTGCGCCGCAAGGTGCGCGAGGGTGCCGAGCGCGAGATGAAGCAGCTGCGCGACCGTGCGCAGCGCGAGATCGACCGTCTCGACGAGGTGTGGACCCGGTTCAAGAACCTCAAGGTCCAGGACCTCGAGGGCGACGAGCTGCTCTACCGCGAGCTGCGTGACCGCTTCGGCACGTACTTCGACGGCTCGATGGGTGCCGCGGCGCTGCAGAAGCGCCTGGAGTCCTTCGACCTCGACGAGGAGGCCGAGCGCCTCCGCGAGATCATCCGTACCGGCAAGGGCCAGAAGAAGACCCGTGCGCTCAAGCGCCTGAAGGTCGTCTCCGCGTTCCTGCAGACCAGCAACAGCCCCAAGGGCATGGTGCTGGACTGCGTGCCGGTCATCCCGCCGGACCTGCGTCCGATGGTGCAGCTGGACGGTGGCCGCTTCGCGACCTCCGACCTGAACGACCTGTACCGCCGTGTGATCAACCGGAACAACCGACTGAAGCGGCTTCTCGACCTCGGCGCGCCCGAGATCATCGTGAACAACGAGAAGCGCATGCTCCAGGAGGCCGTCGACGCGCTGTTCGACAACGGCCGCCGCGGTCGCCCGGTCACCGGTCCCGGTAACCGCCCGCTGAAGTCCCTCAGCGACATGCTGAAGGGTAAGCAGGGTCGCTTCCGCCAGAACCTGCTCGGTAAGCGTGTGGACTACTCCGCGCGTTCCGTGATCGTCGTCGGTCCGCAGCTGAAGCTGCACCAGTGCGGTCTGCCGAAGGCGATGGCGCTGGAGCTCTTCAAGCCGTTCGTAATGAAGCGCCTGGTCGACCTGAACCACGCGCAGAACATCAAGAGCGCCAAGCGCATGGTCGAGCGCGGCCGCACGGTCGTGTACGACGTGCTGGAAGAGGTCATCGCGGAGCACCCGGTTCTGCTGAACCGTGCGCCCACGCTGCACCGCCTCGGCATCCAGGCCTTCGAGCCGCAGCTGGTCGAGGGCAAGGCCATCCAGATCCACCCGCTCGTCTGCACCGCGTTCAACGCGGACTTCGACGGTGACCAGATGGCCGTGCACCTGCCGCTGTCCGCGGAGGCGCAGGCCGAGGCCCGCATCCTGATGCTGTCCTCGAACAACATCCTCAAGCCCGCCGACGGCCGCCCGGTGACGATGCCGACCCAGGACATGGTCCTCGGTCTGTTCTTCCTCACCACCGACGGCGAGATGCGCGAGCTCAAGGGCGAGGGTCGCTCGTTCGCCTCGGTCGCCGAGGCGATCATGGCCTTCGACGCGGGCGAGCTGTCGCTCCAGTCGAGGATCGACGTCCGCTTCCCGGTCGGCACCATCCCGCCGCGTGGCTGGACCCCGCCGGCGCGTGAGGAGGGCGAGCCCGAGTGGCAGCAGGGTGACAGCTTCCGGCTGAACACCACGCTGGGCCGCGCGCTCTTCAACGAGCTGCTGCCCGAGGACTACCCGTTCGTCGACTACGAGGTCGGTAAGAAGCAGCTCTCCGAGATCGTCAACGACCTCGCCGAGCGCTACCCGAAGGTCATCGTGGCGGCGACGCTCGACAACCTGAAGGCGTCCGGCTTCTTCTGGGCGACCCGTTCCGGCGTCACCGTGGCCATCTCCGACGTCGTCGTTCCCGAGGCGAAGAAGGAGATCGTCAAGGGCTACGAGGCGCAGGACGAGAAGGTCCAGAAGCAGTACGAGCGCGGTCTGATCACCAAGGACGAGCGCACGCAGGAGCTCATCGCGATCTGGACCAAGGCGACCAACGAGGTCGCCGAGGCGATGAACGACAACTTCCCGAAGACCAACCCGATCTTCATGATGGTGAACTCGGGTGCACGAGGCAACATGATGCAGATGCGTCAGATCGCCGGTATGCGTGGTCTGGTGTCGAACGCGAAGAACGAGACGATCCCGCGTCCCATTAAGGCCTCCTTCCGTGAGGGCCTGTCCGTGCTGGAGTACTTCATCTCCACGCACGGTGCCCGTAAGGGTCTGGCGGACACCGCTCTGCGTACCGCCGACTCGGGTTACCTCACCCGTCGTCTGGTCGACGTCTCCCAGGACGTCATCATTCGCGAGGAGGACTGCGGCACCGAGCGCGGTCTGCGTCTGCAGATCGCGAGCCGGAACGCCGAGGGCACGCTGCTCAAGGCGGAGGACGTCGAGACGTCCGTGTACGCGCGCTGCCTCGCCGAGGACATCGTGGTCGACGGCAAGGTGCTGGCCCCGGCCGGTACCGACCTCGGCGACGTGCTCATCGACGAGCTGGTCCGCCACGGCGTCGAGGAGGTCAAGACCCGCTCGGTCCTGACCTGCGAGTCCGCTGTCGGTACCTGCGCCATGTGCTACGGCCGTTCGCTGGCCACCGGCAAGCTGGTCGACATCGGTGAGGCGGTCGGCATCATCGCCGCCCAGTCCATCGGTGAGCCCGGTACCCAGCTGACGATGCGTACCTTCCACACCGGTGGTGTGGCCGGTGACGACATCACCCAGGGTCTGCCGCGTGTCGTCGAGCTCTTCGAGGCCCGTACCCCGAAGGGTGTCGCCCCGATCTCCGAGGCCTCCGGCCGCGTCCGGATCGAGGAGACCGAGAAGACCAAGAAGATCGTCGTCACCCCGGACGACGGCAGCGACGAGATGGCCTACCCGATCTCGAAGCGTGCCCGTCTGATGGTCAGCGAGGGCGAGCACGTCGAGGTGGGCCAGAAGCTCACCGTGGGTGCCACCAACCCGCACGACGTGCTGCGCATCCTGGGCCAGCGTGCCGTCCAGGTCCACCTGGTCGGCGAGGTCCAGAAGGTCTACAACTCGCAGGGTGTGTCGATCCACGACAAGCACATCGAGATCATCATCCGGCAGATGCTCCGCCGCGTGACGATCATCGAGTCCGGCGACGCCGAGCTGCTGCCCGGCGAGCTGGTCGAGCGCTCGAAGTTCGAGACCGAGAACCGTCGTGTGGTCCAGGAGGGCGGTCACCCGGCCTCCGGTCGTCCGCAGCTGATGGGTATCACCAAGGCCTCGCTGGCGACGGAATCCTGGCTGTCGGCCGCCTCCTTCCAGGAGACGACCCGAGTCCTGACGGACGCGGCGATCAACGCCAAGTCCGACAGCCTCATCGGCCTCAAGGAGAACGTCATCATCGGTAAGCTCATCCCGGCCGGTACGGGTCTGTCCCGCTACCGCAACATCCGGGTCGAGCCGACCGAGGAGGCCAAGGCCGCGATGTACTCGGCCGTCGGCTACGACGACATCGACTACTCGCCGTTCGGCACGGGCTCCGGCCAGGCCGTGCCGCTGGAGGACTACGACTACGGTCCGTACAACCAGTAAGGCGTACGTCTGAGTCACTGAAGGGCGGTCACCTCTCGGGGTGGCCGCCCTTCGGCGTGTCAGCGGGCACGCGCCGGTGCCAGGAGGGCCGCCAGGGCGCATCATGGAAGGACTCCGGCCCCCGGGGAGGTCCTCCGTGTCCCAGCCGCCCTATCCCTCCTGGCAGCCCTGGCAGGGCCCCAGTGTGCCGTCCATGCTCGCCTCGCATGCCGATCGGGAGCGGGCCGTGGACGTGCTCAGAGCCGGTTACGGCGAGGGGCGGATGGAGCACGGCGAGTTCGAGAAGCGGGTGGCGCGGGCGTACGCGGCGCGCACCGTGGGGGAGCTGGCGCTGCTCGTCGCCGATCTGCCGCAGGGGCCCTGGCCGCAGCCGGCGGGGGCCGTGCCCGTGCCGCGGGCGTTTCTGCCCGTGCCGCGGCCGCAGACGAACGGGAAGGCCGTGGCGGCCGGCGTGTGCGGGCTGCTGTGCGTGCCCACCATGGGGCTGACCGGGATTCCGGCCGTGGTGCTGGGGCACGTGGCGCGGGCCGAGATCCGCAACCGGGGGGAGCTGGGGGACGGGCTCGCGCTGACCGGTCTCGTACTCGGATGGTTGTCCACGGCCGGCTGGGCACTCGTCCTGGTGTTGCTGACGGTGGTGTCCATCGCGGCCGGGTGAAGCCCCGGCAGCAAGAAACACGCGCAAATCGGACAGCCGTCATCGAATTGAAGATCGATAACGGCCGGTGCTCTTGACATGTCCCGCATGGTGATGCGGGCGGCATCCATTTGTTTTGACCGCAGCGAATGCGATAGGTACGCTCAGACCTTGTGCCTGGGGTGTGCCCTGGCTCTCGTGCGTGCCATCAACCGCACAGCGAGCTGACACCGGCCACCGTAATCCGCGCTTATTTCTGCCTGGCGGCGGGAGTCCGCGGGATTCGACACACCCGACCGCGTGGGTCGGCGACGTTCCAGGTTAGCTTCACCATCGGCACACAGAAACCGGAGAAGTAGTGCCTACGATCCAGCAGCTGGTCCGCAAGGGCCGGCAGGACAAGGTCGAGAAGAACAAGACGCCCGCACTCGAGGGTTCGCCTCAGCGCCGTGGCGTCTGCACGCGTGTGTTCACGACCACCCCGAAGAAGCCGAACTCGGCCCTGCGTAAGGTCGCGCGTGTGCGTCTGACCAGCGGGATCGAGGTCACCGCTTACATTCCGGGTGAGGGACACAACCTGCAGGAGCACTCCATCGTGCTCGTGCGCGGCGGCCGTGTGAAGGACCTGCCGGGTGTTCGCTACAAGATCATCCGCGGCTCGCTCGACACTCAGGGTGTCAAGAACCGCAAGCAGGCCCGCAGCCGCTACGGCGCCAAGAAGGAGAAGTAAGAATGCCTCGTAAGGGCCCCGCCCCGAAGCGCCCGGTCATCATCGACCCGGTCTACGGTTCTCCTCTGGTGACCTCCCTGATCAACAAGGTGCTGCTGAACGGCAAGCGCTCCACCGCCGAGCGCATCGTCTACGGCGCCATGGAGGGCCTGCGCGAGAAGACCGGCAACGACCCGGTCATCACGCTGAAGCGCGCTCTCGAGAACATCAAGCCGACCCTCGAGGTCAAGTCCCGCCGTGTCGGTGGTGCCACCTACCAGGTCCCGGTCGAGGTCAAGCCCGGCCGTGCCAACACCCTGGCGCTGCGCTGGCTCGTCGGTTACTCCCGCGCCCGTCGCGAGAAGACCATGACCGAGCGTCTGCTCAACGAGCTCCTCGACGCCAGCAACGGCCTGGGCGCCGCTGTGAAGAAGCGTGAGGACACGCACAAGATGGCCGAGTCCAACAAGGCCTTCGCGCACTACCGCTGGTAGTCGCAGACCCCATCGAGACCGAGAGAAGACTGAAGCCTTATGGCTACCACTTCGCTTGACCTGGCCAGGGTCCGCAACATCGGGATCATGGCCCACATCGACGCGGGCAAGACGACCACCACCGAGCGGATCCTGTTCTACACCGGCGTTTCGTACAAGATCGGTGAGGTCCACGACGGCGCTGCCACCATGGACTGGATGGAGCAGGAGCAGGAGCGTGGCATCACGATCACGTCTGCTGCGACCACCTGTCACTGGCCGCTCGAGGACAACGACTACACCATCAACATCATCGACACCCCGGGGCACGTCGACTTCACCGTCGAGGTGGAGCGCTCCCTGCGCGTGCTCGACGGTGCCGTGACGGTGTTCGACGGTGTCGCCGGTGTCGAGCCGCAGTCCGAGACGGTGTGGCGTCAGGCCGACCGTTACGGCGTGCCGCGTATCTGCTTCGTCAACAAGCTGGACCGCACCGGCGCCGAGTTCCACCGCTGCGTGGACATGATCTCGGACCGCCTGGGCGCGCAGCCGCTCGTCATGCAGCTGCCGATCGGTGCCGAGGCGGACTTCAAGGGCGTCATCGACCTCGTGACGATGAAGGCCCTGGTCTGGTCGGCCGAGGCGACCAAGGGCGAGATGTACGACACCGTCGACATCCCGGACACCCACGCCGAGGCTGCCGAGGAGTACCGCGGCAAGCTGCTCGAGGCCGTCGCCGAGAACGACGAAGAGCTGATGGAGCTGTACCTGGAGGGCACCGAGCCCACCGTGGAGCAGCTCTACGCCGCGATCCGTCGCATCACCATCGCGTCCGGCAAGGGCGGCGGCACCACCGTCACCCCCGTGTTCTGCGGCACCGCGTTCAAGAACAAGGGCGTTCAGCCCCTGCTCGACGCGGTCGTGCGCTACCTGCCCACCCCGCTCGACGTCGAGGCCATCGAGGGCCACGACGTCAAGGACCCGGAGCAGGTCATCGCGCGCAAGCCGTCGGACGAGGAGCCCCTCGCCGCGCTCGCGTTCAAGATCATGAGCGACCCGCACCTCGGCAAGCTCACCTTCGTCCGGGTCTACTCGGGCCGCCTGCACTCCGGCACCCAGGTGCTGAACTCGGTGAAGGGCAAGAAGGAGCGCATCGGCAAGATCTACCGCATGCACGCGAACAAGCGTGAGGAGATCGAGTCGGTGGGCGCCGGCGACATCGTCGCCGTCATGGGCCTGAAGCAGACCACCACCGGTGAGACGCTGTCGGACGACAAGAACCCGGTCATCCTGGAGTCCATGGACTTCCCGGCGCCGGTCATCCAGGTCGCCATCGAGCCCAAGTCGAAGGGCGACCAGGAGAAGCTCGGCGTCGCGATCCAGCGCCTCGCCGAGGAGGACCCGTCCTTCCAGGTCCACTCAGACGAGGAGACCGGCCAGACCATCATCGGCGGTATGGGCGAGCTGCACCTCGAGGTGCTGGTCGACCGTATGCGCCGTGAGTTCAAGGTCGAGGCCAACGTCGGCAAGCCGCAGGTCGCGTACCGCGAGACCATTCGCAAGGCCGTCGAGAAGGTCGAGTTCACCCACAAGAAGCAGACGGGTGGTACCGGCCAGTTCGCTCGCGTCATCATCGCGATCGAGCCGATCGAAGGCGGCGACGCCAGCTACGAGTTCATCAACAAGGTGACCGGTGGCCGTGTGCCGAAGGAGTACATTCCTTCGGTGGACGCCGGTGCGCAGGAGGCCATGCAGTTCGGCATCCTCGCCGGTTACGAGATGACCGGTGTCCGCGTGACGCTGCTCGACGGTGCCTACCACGAGGTCGACTCCTCCGAGCTCGCGTTCAAGATCGCCGGTTCGCAGGCCTTCAAGGAGGCCGCGCGCAAGGCCAGCCCCGTACTGCTCGAGCCGATGATGGCCGTCGAGGTCACCACGCCCGAGGACTACATGGGTGAGGTCATCGGCGACATCAACTCCCGCCGTGGTCAGATCCAGGCCATGGAGGAGCGGGCCGGTGCCCGCGTCGTGAAGGGCCTCGTGCCCCTTTCGGAGATGTTCGGCTACGTCGGCGACCTGCGCAGCAAGACGTCCGGCCGTGCCAGCTACTCCATGCAGTTCGACTCCTACGCCGAGGTTCCCCGGAACGTCGCCGAGGAGATCATCGCGAAGGCCAAGGGCGAGTAACGCACCGCGTCTACACGCCGTAGGCTTGACTCCGGAGCCTCGTGGGGCATTCCGCCGCAATGTCGGAGGGAATGCCCCGGGGATCCGGGACATCCAGCAAAGATCACCTGGCGCCGATGAAGTAAGGCGTACCAGAACCACTCCACAGGAGGACCCCAGTGGCGAAGGCGAAGTTCGAGCGGACTAAGCCGCACGTCAACATCGGCACCATCGGTCACATCGACCACGGTAAGA
Organism: Streptomyces caelestis; assembly: GCF_014205255.1. Lineage (GTDB taxonomy): Bacteria > Actinomycetota > Actinomycetes > Streptomycetales > Streptomycetaceae > Streptomyces > Streptomyces caelestis. Next base: position 5,275,279 of record NZ_JACHNE010000001.1, read on the forward strand.
CGACCCTCACGGCCGCCATTACCAAGGTGCTGCACGACGCGTACCCGGACCTGAACGAGGCCTCGGCCTTCGACCAGATCGACAAGGCTCCTGAGGAGCGCCAGCGCGGTATCACCATCTCCATCGCGCACGTCGAGTACCAGACCGAGACGCGTCACTACGCCCACGTCGACTGCCCCGGTCACGCGGACTACATCAAGAACATGATCACGGGTGCGGCGCAGATGGACGGCGCCATCCTCGTGGTCGCCGCCACCGACGGCCCGATGCCGCAGACCAAGGAGCACGTGCTCCTGGCCCGCCAGGTCGGCGTTCCGTACATCGTCGTCGCCCTGAACAAGGCCGACATGGTGGACGACGAGGAGATCCTGGAGCTCGTCGAGCTCGAGGTTCGTGAGCTCCTCTCCGAGTACGAGTTCCCGGGCGACGACCTTCCGGTCGTCAAGGTCTCGGCGCTCAAGGCTCTTGAGGGCGACAAGGAGTGGGGCAACTCCGTCCTCGAGCTCATGAAGGCTGTGGACGAGAACATCCCGCAGCCCGAGCGTGACGTCGACAAGCCGTTCCTCATGCCGATCGAGGACGTCTTCACGATCACCGGTCGCGGTACGGTCGTCACCGGCCGTATCGAGCGTGGTGTCCTCAAGGTCAACGAGACCGTCGACATCGTGGGCATCAAGCAGGAGAAGACCACCACCACGGTCACCGGCATCGAGATGTTCCGGAAGCTCCTCGACGAGGGCCAGGCCGGTGAGAACGTCGGTCTGCTGCTTCGTGGCATCAAGCGCGAGGACGTCGAGCGCGGCCAGGTCATCATCAAGCCGGGCTCGGTCACCCCGCACACCGAGTTCGAGGCGCAGGCCTACATCCTGTCCAAGGACGAGGGTGGCCGCCACACGCCGTTCTTCAACAACTACCGCCCGCAGTTCTACTTCCGTACGACGGACGTGACCGGCGTGGTGACCCTCCCCGAGGGCACCGAGATGGTCATGCCGGGTGACAACACCGAGATGAAGGTGGAGCTCATCCAGCCCGTCGCCATGGAGGAGGGCCTGAAGTTCGCCATCCGTGAGGGTGGCCGGACCGTGGGCGCCGGCCAGGTCACCAAGATCACCAAGTGAGTCCTCGGACTGGCTTGAGGGTCTACTGACCTGAGTGGCTCGGAGGGGCCCGTACGACTTCGGTCGTGCGGGCCCCTTTGCTGTGTCCGACGCCCGTTCTACGAGGGCTGGGGAGCCGTCCGGGACGGCCCGAGGGCGAGGAAGACCAGGACCGTCACCCGCACCACGACGCCGCCGAGCAGGGCGGCGAGGAAGCCGTCGACGTGGAGGCCGTACTCCATGTCGGAGCCGAGCCAGGACACGAGCAACCAGATCAGGGTGTCCTGAGCGATGCCGACCACCCCCAGGATCAGCAGGAAGACGGGGGGAGCGGTCCTGATGTCGTTCGGGTAGCTGTAGATCAGCTGGTTCACGATGAGGAAGACCGCGCCGGCGAGGACCATCTCCCACGGGGGTGAGTCGAGGATCGTGCTGATGCCGGGGAGGAGCACGGTGGCCAGTGCGACCCCGAGAAAGGTGCCGAGTACACGTCTTCGCTTGTCCATGGGGCGGATCATGACTCAGGGCATGTCCGGCGACAAGGTCCTGGCGTCTGCGGGTCCCGCCAGGCGTACTGCGCTATGCGGTAGTCGCTCTTCTCACGCGGCCTCCGGAAGCCCGGCCCCGTCGGTACGGCAGTCGCGGCAGCGGCCGGGGGCCGGTGCGCGGAAGGCGCGGTCGCAACCGTCGCAGGTCTGGAGCGGGTGCCGGGCGGGCGGCGGGAATGCCGGTGAGGTCACGAACGGCGGCGGGGGTGGCAGCTGGGCCGTGAGGCGGTGGGCCAGGAGGGCGGCCGGGCGGCGGAGCGCCTCGGGTGGGAGGTCGGTGGTCAGGGCGTGGCGTACGGCGGCAGGTGTGACGTCGCGTTCGAGCCAGGCGGCGACGCCGGGGGCGAGGTGGGCGGTGTCGCGGGCGGAGAGGAGGAGGCGGGTGTCCTCGCGGTGGAGGCCTGTGAGGAGGTCCGTGGCCTGTCGGAGGAGGGCGGGTGCGGGGTGGGCCGGGTGCGGTACGGCCGGGAGGAGCTTGCTGCCGGGCGGCCTCGTTCGCTTCCTCGGGGCTGGGCGAGGGGCGTCCGTACCGCTGTGTCCGGGCTGGTTGCAGGAGATCGTGCGGGTGACGATCCGGCCGCCGGGGACGCGTTCGCGCTCGCGGCGTAGGTAGCCGTGGGTTTCCAGCTCGCGCAGGGCGGCGGCGATGCGGGTCGTGCCCTCGGGGAAGCGGGCGGCGAGGGTCTTGATGTCGACCCGGGCGCCCGCCGGGAGCGACTGGATGTGGACCGACAGCCCGATCGCGAGCAGCGACAGCTCCGGGTGCTGGGCGAGGTGGTTGCCGATCACCGTGAAGCGGGTGGTGTGGCGGGTGTTGTCGTGCACCAGGCCGGCGCGCGGGTGCCGCTGGTTCGGGTGCTTCTTCCCGGTTACGGGGGTGTGGGCGTGCGAGGGCACGTTAGGGTTCTGCGTATCCATCAGGAAGTTGGAGCCTTCCTCGGTGGTCAGGCCCTCGCACTGGGATTGCCGTCCCGGCGAGGGCCGTCGCATGTCTGCGGTGTGTTGCGCTGAGCGTAGGGCAGGCAAAGGCTCCCGGATCCAGCTGAGTCGGAGATGTTCACTCGCGTGAGTGAGGCGGCGGCCCGGGCGGGAGGGGTGGGGCTTGGTGGGGTTCTTTCCTCCTCGTGGTCCTTGAGGGAGACCGCCCGCGGCACCGGAGCGCGAGGTGTCGGGCTCCGGTCAGAGGGTGAGTTCTGCCCAGACGGTCTTGCGTGGCGGCGGGCCCGGGGTGACTCCCAGCGGTCGGCGAGTGTGTCGACGAGGAGGAGGCCGCGGCCGGACTCGGACTCGGACTCCAGGAGGGGGAGTTGGGGTGTCGCCGTCATCGCGACCGTCGGGCGGCAGCTGAAGCTGCGGCGGGAGGCGGTGGGGATGCGGGCCGCCGAGTTCGGGACGGCGGTCGGGTACGGCGAGGACATGGTCTACAAGATCGAGGGCGGGAAGCGGATCCCTCGGCAGGACTATCTGGTCAGGGCTGATGCGGTACTGGGGGCGGGTGGGCTCATCGCGGCGACGTGGGAGGACGTGAAGAGGGTTCGGTATCCGAAGAGCGTGCGGGCTCTTGCGGAACTGGAGGGCAAGGCGGTTGAGCTGGGGGTGTACGTCGGGCTCAGCATCCATGGGCTGTTGCAGACGCCGGAGCATGCGCGCGCTTTGTTCGAGGCGTGGCAACCGCCGTACTCGGAGGAGGAAGTGGAGCACCTGGTCGCCGCACGTATGGCCAGGAAGTCGATCTTCGAGCGCTCTCCTGCTCCGGCGCTCAGCTTCGCCCTGGAAGAGGCGCCGCTGCGTCGGCGGGTTGGAGGCACAATGGTGTGGCGTCAGCAGCTCGAACACCTGCTGGGGGTGGCTCGATTGCGTAACGTCACGCTTCAGGTGATGCCGACGACGGCAGGCCCCCGGCTCGCACTCGCGCCGGAGGCCTGGTCGGACTTCGTGGCCTCCGTCTAGCGGTCGTTCCGAAGGACACTCACAGCGCGGTCGAACGCGGAGTCCCGCTTCTTGGCGAACTCCTCCTTGGTGAAGACCGGTTCGGTGAGGTGGGGTGGGATGCCCGTGCCGTCGTAGGTGTGGCCGGAGCGGTTGAGGAACTCCTCGTTCGGGAGGAAGGCGGTCATGCCGTTGGGCAGGTTGCGTTCCATGACGTCCGAGAAGACGCCCTGTGTGGGCTGACCGATGCGGATGGTGCCGCCAGGACGGTTGATGAGGGCCTGGGTGAAGGTCTCGCCCGCGCTGACGGTTGAGCCTCCGGTCAGTACGGCGATGGGGCCGGTGTAGCGAGGCCCGTCGGCCGGGACGACCGGGATGGGCTCGGGGCGGGTGTGCCTGCCGGGTTCTGTGGGGTGGTTGCGGGCGCGTTTGGCGTAGGCGACGTAGGGCTTGTCCGTCAGGCGCTCGGCGATGTGGATGCCGAGGGCGTCGGACCCGCCGCCGTTGATGCGCAGATCGATGATCAGGCCCTTGAGGCGCTGGGTGCGGTCCGTGGTGAGGATCGTGTCGAGGGCCTTGTCGAGTTCGGCGAGGTGGGCGGCGTACGGGGCGTCCTCGGGGGTGTAGCCGCCGAAGCCGGAGATACGGAGGTAGCCCTGGTCCGCACTGCCGGGCAGGTCGGCGTAGGTGATCCGGCCGTTGGCGAAGTCCTGGCGGTACGGGGCGCCCTTGAGGTCGCGTTCGCCGATGAACTTCTTGACCCTTGTGTCCATCGCCTGCGTGGGCAGTTCGGTGCCGGGGCGGACCTGGGCGAAGACGCCGTCTCCGTCTCGGACCGCGACGTGGGCGTCGTAGAGGGGGCGGACCATGTCGCTGAAGACGGCGAAGAGTTCCTGGCGGGTGGTGTCCTGGTCGACCTTCGGGCGGTAGCGGTCCCGGGTGGCCTGCCAGTCGATGCCCTTCGCGGCGAAGAAGGGGTAGTTCTCGGCGAAGGAGTGCCAGAAGACGTCGAAGGCGGTGCGCGGGTCCTTGGGTGTGGGGCGGGTGCAGTCGGCGGGGAGGGCGTGGATCCGCCGCAGGGTGCGGTGGCCGACGGAGCTGTCCGCGCCGAGGGAGGCACGGTTCTCGTTCGGGCCGGGGCGGACGGTCAGGACGGTGCCGTAGGCGGTGGTGTACGTGCCCGGGCCGGTGCGCCGGGCGGTGTCGCCCTTGAGGCAGCTGACCGATGTGGTCTGGAACTCCTGGAAGGTGTCGCCGTCGAGGGAGAGGACGGTGCCGTAGCCGTCCATGCGCCAGAGGCCGTCGGTACTCGGCTTGCCGGGTGTGGCGACGGCGGGTGCTGCGGTGGCTGCGGCGAGGGCCAGGGTGAGGGCGGTGGCTGTGACGGTGCGCATGATGGGTCCCCGTTTTCGTGGTCGTGGGTCACTACGGTGACCGGGGGAGTGGGGGACAGGCCATCCGGTGGGCTGGTGGACGGGGGTGGGGGCAGCCCCCGGACCGGTTCGCCGCTGCCGGGCAGTAAGAATGAGGCATGACTTCGGAACCGGCTCACGACCACCTCGACCTGGACGCGATCGAGGCACTGTGTGCAGCCGCGACCCCGGACACCGTATTCGCCGCCAGGGCCAGGGAAGCGGTGCCGCGACTGGTGGCGGAGGTCAGGCGCCTGCGCTGGCTCGTCGAGTACGGGGCGTGTCCCACGGCGGGCACGACGGGCACGGAGTTCGTGCTTCCGCTCGACGAGGAGATGCTCGCGTACTTCCGTGAGATGGCGGACGTGCTGGTGGAGCGGGTCGGTATCTCCCGGGCGGAGGCGGTCGCGAGGATCAACGCCTCGTACGGGACGCGGCAATGGGTCGCCCTGGATCTACAGCTCATGGGCCACGAGCTGCCCGAGTACTGGGCCTACGGTGTGTACTACGGCCCGGACAGCCAGCACCGCCTGCCGATCGGAGCCCCGAACGCGGACGCGGACATCGACTTCAGCACGCATCCCGTACGCCCCGCACCGCCGAAGGACTCACCGTTCTGGACGCTGGAGGAGTAGTGGCACGATGAGCGCACGAGTGATCGACTGTCGAGTGATCGAGCGAACGGGGAGGCCGGCGTCATGGCCCGCTACATGGAGGCACTGACCGTCGAGAGGGGCGGGTTCCGGATCAAGGTGCCGGAGTCGTGGTGGGAGTTCGACGTACGGCCGGAGTCGCGGGACGACTCGATCCGGCGGATGGTGAACGAACGGGTGCGGCAGCGGCCGGAGTTGGAGCAGTACCGGGACACGTACGTCGACTTCCTCCGGAAGGCGGCTGTGGATGCGTGGAAGTCGGGCGCGCTGTACTGCGGCTGCATGGCAGAGAGCTTCGGCGGGGACACGCCGATCACGGGGTCGGTGACCGTCTCCCTGGTGGGCGGGCGCAACGAGCGCGGTGAGCCGCTGTCGAACGACCCGGCCGTCATAGCGAGCCAGCTCGCCGTCAAGGAGGCCAAGCGGGAGGGCGACTCCTGGCGGAAGGTGACGACCGTCGACATCCCCGGAGTCGGCCCGGCGGCACGGACGTTCGGCATTGAGGACATCGTCGTACCCGGCGACCCGCTCAATCGCGCGATCCGCGCTGTGCTGATGCAGACGTACATCCCGGTGCCGGGCCAGGAGGGCAAGGTGGCCCTGGTCGCCGGCAGTAGCCAGGTCCTCGACCTCGCGGACTCGTTCTTCGACATCTTCGACGCGATCACGTCGACGTTCCGCTTCACGGGCTGATGTCCTGCTGATGTTTCGTGGTGGGACTGGGAGAGCGGCCGCAGATCACGTTGCGAGCCCCACCTTTCCGTCGAACGATTGTGCCTTGTAAGTTCACGTGTGCACACGGTTGTTGATGGACCGGCCGGCGAGTGTCACTACTGGGGGCAAGTTCATCGCTGCCGCTCTCAATCTCGAGGAGTGGCATTGCGATCATGGAAGCGACGATCGCCCGTAAATGGTTGACGTAAGTGGAGAACTGAGTCGGCTGTCTGATCTTGACAGGCTCACTGGTCAGGCCGTGGAAGCGGTTCTCGCCGCATCGGGCTGGGAAGGCGAGCGCAGGAATCCGGCAAAGGGATGGGCGACCACCTGGCGGCGTGACGACGCCGGCGCCTGGATCCAGGGCGACGGGCCCGTGGAGGTGGAGTTCACGCTCTGGTCTCGCGAGGTCGCTGACGAGTGGCCCGACCCGGACACGTACCTGGACGACTTGTACGACGCCGCTGTCGCCGAACTCCCGGGGGTCGTCTCCCAGTTCGAGTCCGGGGTGCTCGGCACTCGCCTCGAGGTGTGCGACGAGGACCTGACGGGCGGGGCGGATTTCATCGACCAGACCGCATGGAGGTTCTCCGGCAAGGTCCTCCTGACAGGGGTCAAGCACGACGACACCGAAGCACCGGTGCAGCTCGTCGTCGTCCTGCGCGAGGGTGATGTAAGTGCGTGCTGATCAGGCACCTGGCTCGTCCCCGCGGACCGATGAAGTGCTGCGGCGTGCGGGCTGGCGGCCCTGCCGTTCAGTGACCACGGACACCGGGGAGTCGGTCCTGCGCGAGTGCGGGTCCTTTGTGGCCTACGACGCCGCGCGTCGGTTCCTCTCCGAGTGCGGCGGCCTGGTGACGTACGGCTGGCCCGCCGACACGATCACCACGTCGTCGGCCGTCCGGTTCGACCCACTCAGGGCCGGATGGCAGGACGAGCGGTACGACGGCGAGCCGGGAAGCGGGAGAGCTCCTCTACCCCCTGGGCCAGCGGACGAGGGGCGTCGGCCTCCCGGGTATCAGCGAGGACGGAGCACCCCAGGAGATGTCGTGACCGCACGCGACGAACTCCTGCGCATCGTGCCGCCGCCCGTCGGCGTCGAGATCCACGTCGACTGGGCCGAGGTCGAGGAGGCCCTCGGCGTAGCGCTGCCGGACGACTACAAGTGGCTCGTCGAGCGGTACGGGCCGGGGTCCCTCGATGACTTCCTGTACATCTTCCAGCCGGAATCGCCCTTCTCCATGACCCGTCTCCTGGAATCATCGGAGCGGGCCGCGGAGATCCTGGACCAGGCGCGGGAGAGGGGTGGGAACATCCCGTACGAGACCGACGAACTGCTGGCCGTGGCGGCAACGGACAATCGCGACACGATCTACTGGGTGACCCGTCCGGAGGACGAGCCGAATTCCTGGACCACCACGGCCAACGGCGCGCGCAACATGAAGTGGCCGCACTTCGAAGGCGGACTCGTCGAGTTCCTGGCTGCGGTGATGTCCGGTGCGCATCGCGTGGACGTCTTTCCGCAGGTTTTCCCCCGAAAGCCGGTGTTCTCCCCCTACCCGGCTCCGGATGCGCGCCGACGCTGATCATCAGGCAGCTTCTCGCCGCGCAGTATCTCCCTGCCCAGCGTGGACCATGCGTCACCGTGAGGTACAACCACGAGTACTCCGACCTCGGTTTGACCTACGTCACCCCCGGGGTATTCTCTCCGGCTCGATTGGCGTCTGCCATGCCCCGTATGGCAGACTGTCCGAGTTGCTCGGTCGAGTGTTGATGCTGCGCGCCTCCCGCCGGGAGGACCGGAAGCGAGTCCCACAGTACTCGTCGCCCTAACTGCCACACGGCAGCGCTGGGGCGGACGTACGGGAATCTTTCGGGAAGCGTCAGTGCGGCACCGGCCAGGCACCCGGTGGCCTTCTAGGTCCCGGTCTGCGGTTCCGGAAGGGCCGTGCGCATTCCCTGCAGGGATGTTCGAACCAAGGGGCATCTGTGTCAGCGGAAGAGCGACACGCCCGACCGCGTGGGTCGGACAGAAGGGCTGGAACGCCGGGTTCCAGAGCGTTACGAGAGACAGGACTACTAGTAGCCATGGCGGGACAGAAGATCCGCATCCGGCTCAAGGCCTACGACCACGAGGTCATCGACTCCTCGGCGAAGAAGATCGTCGAGACGGTGACGCGTACTGGTGCGTCGGTCGCGGGCCCGGTGCCGCTGCCCACTGAGAAGAACGTGTACTGCGTCATCAAGTCGCCGCACAAGTACAAGGACTCGCGCGAGCACTTCGAGATGCGCACCCACAAGCGCCTGATCGACATCCTCGACCCCACCCCCAAGACCGTTGACTCTCTGATGCGACTCGACCTCCCGGCCGGTGTCGACATCGAGATCAAGCTCTGAGGCCGGTGATCTGAGAGATGGCTAAGCAGATCAAGGGCATCCTGGGCGAGAAGCTCGGTATGACGCAGGTGTGGGACGCGAACAACCGCGTCGTCCCGGTCACCGTCGTCAAGGCCGGGCCCAACGTCGTCACCCAGGTCCGTACGAACGATGTCGACGGCTACGAGTCCGTCCAGATCGCCTTCGGCGAGATCGACCCGCGCAAGGTGAACAAGCCCCTCAAGGGCCACTTCTCCAAGGCCGACGTCACCCCCCGTCGCCACCTCGTCGAGATCCGCACCGCGGACGCCTCCGAGTACACGCTGGGCCAGGAGATCACCGCTGAGGTGTTCGAGGCCGGCGTGAAGGTCGACGTGACCGGCAAGAGCAAGGGCAAGGGCTTCGCCGGTGTCATGAAGCGCCACAACTTCCGTGGCCTCGGCGCCGGACACGGCACCCAGCGCAAGCACCGCTCTCCCGGTTCCATCGGTGGCTGCGCCACCCCGGGCCGTGTGTTCAAGGGCCTCCGCATGGCGGGTCGCATGGGCAACGAGCGGGTCACCACCCAGAACCTGACCGTCCACGCCGTTGACGCGGAGAAGGGTCTGCTGCTCATCAAGGGCGCGGTTCCCGGTCCGAACGGCGGCCTCGTCCTGGTCCGCACCGCGGCCAAGGGGGCCTGAGGTAATGAGCACTGTTGACATCCTTTCGCCGGCGGGCGACAAGGCCGGTTCCGTCGAGCTCCCCGCGGAGATCTTCGACGTTGAGAAGGTCAGCATTCCGCTGATCCACCAGGTCGTCGTCGCACAGCTGGCCGCTGCCCGCCAGGGCACGCACAAGACCAAGACCCGTGGCGAGGTCCGCGGCGGTGGCAAGAAGCCTTACCGCCAGAAGGGCACCGGTCGCGCCCGTCAGGGTTCGACCCGCGCGCCGCAGTTCGCCGGTGGTGGCGTCGTGCACGGTCCCGTGCCGCGCGACTACTCGCAGCGGACGCCCAAGAAGATGAAGGCTGCCGCGCTGCGTCACGCCCTCACCGACCGGGCCCGTCACAACCGCATCCACGTCGTCTCCGGCGTGGTCGAGGGCGAGACCCCCTCCACGAAGGCCGCCAAGAGCCTGTTCGGCAAGATCAGCGAGCGCAAGAACCTGCTCCTGGTCGTCGACCGCTCCGACGAGGCCGCGTGGCTGTCCGCCCGCAACCTGCCCCAGGTCCACATCCTGGAGCCGGGCCAGCTGAACACGTACGACGTTCTCGTCTCGGACGACGTGGTCTTCACCAAGGCCGCTTTCGAGTCCTTCGTCGCCGGCCCGAAGGCCAACGACACCGAAGGGAGCGAGGTCTGATGGCCATCCGTCACCCCGCTATCGCCTCGAAGGCCGCGAAGAAGGCCAAGGAGGCTCGCGTCAAGAAGGCGCGGCGCCACGCCACCGAGGGCAAGAACACCGTCGAGACCCCGCTGAGCAAGTCCTTCACGGACCCCCGTGACGTGCTGCTCAAGCCGGTCGTCTCGGAGAAGAGCTACGCGCTCCTCGACGAGGGCAAGTACACGTTCATCGTCGACCCGAGCGCCAACAAGACCCAGATCAAGCAGGCCGTGCAGTCGGTCTTCTCGGTCAAGGTCACCGGGGTCAACACGATCAACCGCCAGGGCAAGCGCAAGCGCACCAAGACCGGTTTCGGTCAGCGTGCCGGCTCCAAGCGCGCGATCGTGACCCTCGCTGAGGGCGACCGTATCGACATCTTCGGCGGTCCGACCGCCTGACGGCGGTCCGGATCGTCCGATATCGGACGAGGACTGAGAAATGGGAATCCGCAAGTACAAGCCGACTACGCCGGGCCGTCGTGGCTCCAGCGTCGCCGACTTCGTCGAGGTCACGCGGTCCACGCCGGAGAAGTCGCTGGTTCGCCCGCTGCACAGCAAGGGCGGCCGTAACAGTTCCGGTCGTGTGACCGTTCGCCACCAGGGTGGCGGACACAAGCGCGCCTACCGAGTGATCGACTTCCGTCGTCACGACAAGGACGGCGTGCCGGCGAAGGTCGCGCACATCGAGTACGACCCCAACCGCACCGCGCGCATCGCGCTGCTGCACTACGCGGACGGCGAGAAGCGCTACATCCTCGCCCCGCGCAACCTGCAGCAGGGTGACCGCGTCGAGAACGGTCCCGGGGCAGACATCAAGCCGGGCAACAACCTGGCGCTCCGCAACATCCCGGTCGGTACCACGATCCACGCGATCGAGCTCCGTCCGGGCGGTGGCGCCAAGTTCGCCCGCTCCGCCGGTGCTTCCGTGCAGCTGCTCGCGAAGGAGGGCTCCTACGCCCACCTGCGCATGCCGTCCGGTGAGATCCGCCTGGTCGACGTCCGCTGCCGCGCCACCGTCGGCGAGGTCGGCAACGCCGAGCAGAGCAACATCAACTGGGGCAAGGCCGGCCGCAAGCGCTGGCTGGGCGTCCGCCCGACCGTGCGTGGTGTGGTCATGAACCCGGTTGACCACCCGCACGGTGGTGGTGAGGGCCGTACCTCCGGTGGTCGCCACCCGGTGTCCCCGTGGGGCAAGAAGGAAGGCCGTACTCGTTCGCCCAAGAAGGCGTCGAACAAGTACATCGTCCGCCGCCGCAAGACGAACAAGAAGCGCTAGGAGCGGGTTTAGATGCCGCGCAGTCTCAAGAAGGGGCCCTTCGTCGACGACCACCTGATCAAGAAGGTGGACGCCCAGAACGAAGCCGGCACCAAGAACGTCATCAAGACCTGGTCCCGTCGCTCGATGATCATCCCGGCCATGCTGGGCCACACGATCGCGGTGCACAACGGCAAGACCCACATTCCGGTGTTTGTCACCGAGTCGATGGTCGGCCACAAGCTCGGCGAGTTCTCGCCGACGCGCACCTTCCGGGGTCACGTCAAGGACGACCGGAAGTCGAAGCGCCGCTAAGCGCGGGGTGGAATGACCATGACAGACACTGGAAGGACAACCATGGAAGCCAGGGCCCAGGCGCGGTACATCCGCGTCACGCCCATGAAGGCCCGCCGCGTGGTGGACCTCATCCGTGGCCTCAACGCCACGGAGGCTCAGGCGGTCCTGCGTTTCGCCCCGCAGGCCGCGAGCGTGCCGGTCGGCAAGGTGCTGGACAGCGCCATCGCCAACGCCGCGCACAACTACGACCACACCGATGTCGACAGCCTCTACATCTCCGAGGCCTACGTCGATGAGGGCCCGACCCTGAAGCGGTTCCGTCCGCGTGCCCAGGGCCGTGCCTACCGGATCCGCAAGCGGACCAGCCACATCACCGTGGTCGTCAGCAGCAAGGAAGGAACCCGGTAATGGGCCAGAAGGTAAACCCGCACGGGTTCCGGCTCGGCGTTACGACCGACTTCAAGTCGCGCTGGTACGCCGACAAGCTGTACAAGGACTACGTCAAGGAAGACGTCGCCATCCGTCGGATGATGACGTCCGGCATGGAGCGCGCCGGCATCTCCAAGGTCGAGATCGAGCGCACCCGTGATCGTGTGCGTGTGGACATCCACACCGCGCGTCCGGGCATCGTCATCGGCCGCCGCGGCGCCGAGGCCGACCGCATCCGCGGTGACCTGGAGAAGCTGACCGGCAAGCAGGTCCAGCTGAACATCCTCGAGGTCAAGAACCCGGAGACGGACGCTCAGCTGGTGGCCCAGGCCGTCGCCGAGCAGCTGTCCTCCCGCGTCTCCTTCCGCCGTGCCATGCGCAAGAGCATGCAGTCGGCGATGAAGGCCGGCGCCAAGGGCATCAAGATCCAGTGCGGTGGCCGCCTCGGTGGCGCCGAGATGTCCCGCTCGGAGTTCTACCGCGAGGGCCGTGTGCCCCTGCACACGCTCCGCGCGAACGTGGACTACGGCTTCTTCGAGGCCAAGACGACCTTCGGCCGCATCGGTGTGAAGGTCTGGATCTACAAGGGCGACGTCAAGAACATCGCCGAGGTCCGCGCCGAGAACGCCGCTGCCCGTGCGGGTAACCGCCCGGCTCGCGGCGGCGCCGACCGCCCGGCCCGTGGTGGCCGCGGTGGCGAGCGTGGCGGGCGCGGTCGTAAGCCGCAGCAGGCTGCCGGCGCCGAGGCCCCCAAGGCCGAGGCTCCCGCCGCCGCTCCGGCTGAGAGCACCGGAACGGAGGCCTGACCGTCATGCTGATCCCCCGTAGGGTCAAGCACCGCAAGCAGCACCACCCCAAGCGCAGCGGCATGTCCAAGGGTGGCACGCAGGTTGCGTTCGGCGAGTACGGCATCCAGGCGCTGACCCCGGCCTACGTGACGAACCGCCAGATCGAGGCCGCTCGTATCGCCATGACGCGTCACATCAAGCGTGGTGGCAAGGTCTGGATCAACATCTACCCGGACCGCCCCCTCACCAAGAAGCCGGCCGAGACCCGCATGGGTTCCGGTAAGGGTTCGCCGGAGTGGTGGGTGGCCAACGTCAAGCCCGGACGCGTGATGTTCGAGCTGTCGTACCCCAACGAGAAGATCGCGCGCGAGGCCCTGACCCGTGCGGCTCACAAGCTGCCGATGAAGTGCAAGATCGTCAAGCGCGAGGCAGGTGAAGCGTGATGTCGGCCGGTACCAAGGCGTCGGAGCTGCGCGAGCTGGGCAACGAGGAGCTCCTCAACAAGCTCCGCGAGGCCAAGGAAGAGCTGTTCAACCTCCGCTTCCAGGCGGCGACGGGTCAGCTCGAGAACCACGGTCGGCTCAAGGCCGTCCGCAAGGACATCGCGCGGATCTACACCCTGATGCGTGAGCGCGAGCTGGGCATCGAAACGGTGGAGAGCGCCTGATGAGCGAGAGCAACGTGACTGAAGAGACCAAGACGGACCGCGGTTTCCGCAAGACCCGTGAGGGTCTGGTCGTCAGCGACAAGATGGACAAGACCGTCGTCGTCGCCGTCGAGGACCGCGTCAAGCACGCGCTGTACGGCAAGGTCATCCGCCGTACGAACAAGCTCAAGGCGCACGACGAGCAGAACGCCGCCGGCGTGGGCGACCGGGTTCTCCTGATGGAGACCCGCCCGCTCTCGGCGACGAAGCGCTGGCGCGTCGTGGAGATCCTCGAGAAGGCGAAGTAATCAAGCGGGGACCCCGTCCCCGCTGCCCCCCGCCGGGGGCTCCGCCCCCGGCGGAGGTTCTCGCCTGCAGAGGCCTAAGTAATTCCTTCGGGGGCTACCCCGCAGGACAGTTCCGCCAGGCTCTCCGGCTCAACCCCGGAGGGAACCGGCAGACAACCAGGAGATAGACGTGATCCAGCAGGAGTCGCGACTGCGTGTCGCCGACAACACGGGTGCGAAGGAGATCCTCTGCATCCGTGTGCTCGGCGGCTCCGGTCGCCGCTACGCGGGTATCGGTGACGTCATCGTCGCCACCGTCAAGGACGCGATCCCCGGTGGCAACGTGAAGAAGGGTGACGTCGTCAAGGCGGTCATCGTTCGCACCGTCAAGGAGCGCCGCCGTCCGGACGGCTCGTACATCCGCTTCGACGAGAACGCCGCCGTCATTCTGAAGAACGACGGCGACCCTCGTGGCACCCGTATCTTCGGCCCGGTGGGCCGTGAGCTGCGCGAGAAGAAGTTCATGAAGATCATCTCCCTCGCGCCGGAGGTGCTGTGAGCATGAAGATCAAGAAGGGCGACCTGGTCCAGGTCATCACCGGTAAGGACAAGGGCAAGCAGGGCAAGGTCATCGCGGCCTTCCCCCGTGAGGACCGTGTCCTGGTCGAGGGTGTCAACCGGGTCAAGAAGCACACCAAGGCCGGTCCGACGGCTCGCGGTTCGCAGGCCGGCGGCATCGTCACCACCGAGGCGCCGATCCACGTCTCCAACGTCCAGCTGGTCGTGGAGAAGGACGGCAACAAGGTCGTGACCCGCGTCGGTTACCGCTTCGACGACGAAGGCAACAAGATCCGCGTTGCCAAGCGGACGGGTGAGGACATCTGATGACGACCACCACCACTCCGCGCCTGAAGCAGAAGTACCGTGAGGAGATCACGGGCAAGCTGCGTGACGAGTTCAAGTACGAGAACGTCATGCAGATCCCCGGTCTCGTGAAGATCGTGGTCAACATGGGTGTGGGCGACGCCGCCCGCGACTCCAAGCTGATCGAGGGCGCCATCCGCGACCTCACCACGATCACCGGTCAGAAGCCGGCCGTCACCAAGGCCCGTAAGTCCATCGCGCAGTTCAAGCTGCGTGAGGGCCAGCCGATCGGTGCCCACGTCACGCTCCGTGGCGACCGCATGTGGGAGTTCCTGGACCGCACCCTGTCGCTGGCGCTCCCGCGCATCCGCGACTTCCGCGGCCTGTCCCCCAAGCAGTTCGACGGCCGTGGCAACTACACCTTCGGTCTCACGGAGCAGGTCATGTTCCACGAGATCGACCAGGACAAGATCGACCGCGTCCGGGGTATGGACATCACCGTGGTCACCACGGCGACCAACGACGCTGAGGGCCGCGCGCTCCTTCGTCACCTCGGCTTCCCCTTCAAGGAGGCGTGAGCGAGATGGCGAAGAAGGCTCTGATTGCCAAGGCTGCTCGTAAGCCCAAGTTCGGTGTGCGTGGCTACACCCGCTGCCAGCGCTGCGGCCGCCCGCACTCCGTGTACCGCAAGTTCGGCCTGTGCCGCGTGTGCCTTCGTGAGATGGCTCACCGTGGCGAGCTGCCGGGCGTGACCAAGAGCTCCTGGTAATCCCCCCAATCAGGGATTAGCAGGGCTCTCGGTAAGCATCTGGGGCGGCAGGACGTCCAGCTCACATGCCGTAGGCTTGTGGGGTTGGGCGTCTGCCGCCGCCCTTACGACTTACTACGCCGTAGGTCCACCGCGCCGCACCCGTCCCGTCTCGGATCGGGGAGAGGGATGGCGCACCAGGAAACCCCGGCGAGAGAGGCCGAAGGCCAATTCATGACCATGACTGATCCGATCGCAGACATGCTGACGCGTCTGCGGAACGCGAACTCGGCATACCACGACACCGTGGCGATGCCGCACTCGAAGATCAAGTCGCACATCGCGGAGATCCTCCAGCAGGAGGGCTTCATCACGGGCTGGAAGGTCGAGGACGCCGAGGTCGGCAAGAACCTCGTCCTGGAGCTGAAGTTCGGCCCCAACCGTGAGCGCTCCATCGCGGGGATCAAGCGGATCTCCAAGCCCGGTCTCCGGGTGTACGCGAAGTCCACCAACCTGCCGAAGGTGCTGGGCGGCCTGGGCGTGGCCATCATCTCCACGTCCCACGGTCTCCTGACCGACAAGCAGGCGCAGAAGAAGGGCGTGGGTGGGGAAGTCCTCGCCTACGTCTGGTAGTTCGGGAACGGAGGAGAGACAACATGTCGCGTATCGGCAAGCTCCCCATCCCGGTTCCCGCCGGCGTGGACGTCACCATCGACGGCCGTACGGTCGCGGTCAAGGGCCCCAAGGGCGAACTGACCCACACCGTCATCGCGCCGATCGACATCGCCAAGGCCGAGGACGGCACCCTTCAGGTGCTGCGGCCCAACGACGAGCGGCAGAGCAAGGCCCTGCACGGCCTGTCCCGCACGCTGGTGGCGAACATGATCACCGGTGTGACCCAGGGATACGTCAAGAAGCTCGAAATCAGCGGTGTCGGTTACCGCGTCCAGGCCAAGGGCTCCAACCTGGAGTTCTCCCTGGGCTACAGCCACCCGATCCTGGTCGAGGCCCCCGAGGGCATCACCTTCAAGGTGGAGTCCCCGACCCGTTTCTCGGTCGAGGGCATCGACAAGCAGAAGGTCGGCGAGGTTGCGGCCAACATCCGCAAGCTGCGCAGGCCCGACCCGTACAAGGCCAAGGGTGTCAAGTACGAGGGCGAAGTCATCCGCCGCAAGGTCGGAAAGGCGGGTAAGTAAGCCATGGCATACGGGCAGAAGATCCTGAAGGGCGACGCCTACAAGCGCGCCTCGATCAAGCGCCGTCACATCCGGATCCGCAAGCGGATCAACGGTACGGCGGAGCGTCCCCGTCTGGTCGTTACCCGCTCGAACCGCCACATCGTGGCGCAGGTGATCGACGACCTGAAGGGTCACACCCTGGCATCGGCGTCCACGCTGGACAGCTCGATCCGCGGTGGCGAGGGCGACAAGTCCGCGCAGGCCAAGCAGGTCGGCGCCCTGGTCGCCGAGCGTGCCAAGGCCGCCGGTGTCGAGGCCGTCGTGTTCGACCGTGGTGGTAACCAGTACGCGGGGCGCATCGCCGCCCTGGCGGACGCCGCCCGCGAGGCCGGACTCAAGTTCTGAGTCCTGGTTCCGTAGCTAGCGGAGACAGAGAGAGGTAATTCCAATGGCTGGACCCCAGCGCCGCGGTGGCGGTGCCGGTGGCGGCGAGCGGCGGGACCGGAAGGGCCGTGACGGCGGCGCAGCTGCCGCCGAGAAGACCGCGTACGTTGAGCGCGTTGTCGCGATCAACCGCGTCGCCAAGGTTGTGAAGGGTGGTCGTCGCTTCAGCTTCACCGCGCTGGTCGTGGTGGGCGACGGTGACGGCACCGTGGGTGTCGGATACGGCAAGGCCAAGGAGGTGCCGGCCGCCATCGCCAAGGGTGTTGAGGAGGCCAAGAAGCACTTCTTCAAGGTCCCCCGCATCCAGGGCACCATCCCGCACCCGATCACGGGTGAGAAGGCTGCCGGCGTCGTGCTGCTCAAGCCCGCGTCCCCGGGTACCGGCGTTATCGCCGGTGGTCCGGTGCGTGCCGTGCTCGAGTGCGCCGGTATCCACGACGTGCTGTCGAAGTCGCTCGGCTCGTCGAACGCGATCAACATCGTGCACGCGACCGTGGAGGCCCTGAAGGGCCTGCAGCGTCCCGAGGAGATCGCGGCCCGCCGCGGTCTGCCGCTCGAGGACGTCGCCCCCGCGGCTCTGCTGCGTGCGCGTGCCGGGGCTGGTGCTGCGTAATGGCTCAGCTCAAGATCACGCAGACGAAGTCGTACATCGGCAGCAAGCAGAACCACCGTGACACCCTGCGCTCCCTTGGTCTCAAGGGCATCAACACGCAGGTCGTCAAGGAGGACCGCCCCGAGTTCCGCGGCATGGTGCACACCGTCCGCCACCTCGTGACGGTCGAGGAGGTCGACTGATCATGGCGGAGAACAACCCGCTCAAGGTCCACAACCTCCGTCCCGCCCCGGGCGCCAAGACCGCCAAGACCCGTGTCGGTCGTGGTGAGGCGTCGAAGGGTAAGACGGCCGGTCGTGGTACCAAGGGCACCAAGGCCCGCTACCAGGTTCCGGAGCGCTTCGAGGGTGGGCAGATGCCCCTCCACATGCGTCTCCCGAAGCTCAAGGGCTTCAAGAACCCGTTCAAGACCGAGTACCAGGTCGTGAACCTCGACAAGCTGGCCTCTCTCTACCCCGAGGGTGGCGAGGTCACCGTCGAGTCGCTGGTGGCCAAGGGTGCCGTTCGCAAGAACAGCCTCGTCAAGGTCCTCGGCCAGGGCGAGATCTCCGTGGCGCTGCAGGTGACGGTCGACGCCGTCTCCGGCTCCGCCAAGGAGAAGATCACCGCTGCCGGCGGTTCCGTCACCGAGCTCGTCTGAACACCACAGGCGTCTCGATGACCTGAGCGATCCCGACCGGGGATACCCCAACAAATGGGGTATCCCCGGTTGGTCGTTCCTAGGGCGGCAGTCTCGCCGGTAAGGTGGCCTGCACTGCCCTCTTTTCACAGGGTGCTTCACTTCGGGCACTCTGAGCGGCAGTTGCCCGTTACTTATTCGTCGAACCTCAAGACCGTCACCCTTGACGCAGTTGCGCGGGGGTCGCAGGAGGCACCGTGCTCACCGCGTTCGCCCGGGCGTTCAAGACGCCCGACCTGCGCAAGAAGCTGCTCTTCACGCTCGGCATCATCGTGGTCTACCGGGTCGGTACGCACGTCCCGATCCCGGGTGTCGACTACCGGAACGTTCAGACCTGTATCGACAATGCCCAGGCCAACCAGGGCCTCTTCGGTCTGGTCAACATGTTCAGCGGCGGCGCGCTGCTCCAGATCACGATCTTCGCGCTGGGCATCATGCCGTACATCACGGCGAGCATCATCCTGCAGCTGCTGACCGTGGTGATCCCGCGCCTGGAAGCCCTGAAGAAGGAGGGCCAGGCCGGTACGGCGAAGATCACGCAGTACACCCGTTACCTGACGATCGCCCTCGCCATCCTCCAGGGCACCGGCCTCGTCGCCACCGCCCGCAGCGGCGCTCTGTTCCAGGGCTGCCCGGTGGCCAGCCAGATCGTCCCCGACCAGTCGATCTTCGTCACCATCACCATGGTCATCACCATGACCGCCGGTACGGCGGCCGTGATGTGGCTCGGCGAGCTCATCACCGACCGCGGCATCGGCAACGGCATGTCGATCCTGATGTTCATCTCGATCGCCGCCACCTTCCCGTCCGCCCTGTGGGCCATCAAGGAGCAGGGCTCCCTGGCCGGCGGCTGGATCGAGTTCGGCACCGTCATCGCGGTCGGCCTCGTCATGGTCGGCCTGGTGGTCTTCGTCGAGCAGGCCCAGCGCCGCATCCCGGTGCAGTACGCCAAGCGCATGATCGGCCGCCGTTCCTACGGCGGCACGTCCACCTACATCCCCCTCAAGGTGAACCAGGCGGGTGTGATCCCTGTCATCTTCGCCTCGTCGCTGCTCTACATCCCGGCGCTGATCGCCCAGTTCGCCGGAGGCACCTCGGGCTGGAAGACCTGGATCGAGCAACACTTCGTCAAGGGCGACCACCCGTATTACATCGCCACGTACTTCCTGCTGATCGTTTTCTTCGCATTCTTCTACGTCGCGATCTCCTTCAACCCCGAGGAAGTCGCCGACAACATGAAGAAGTATGGTGGCTTCATCCCGGGCATCCGGGCTGGCCGACCGACCGCTGAGTACCTGAGCTACGTACTCAACCGGATCACCTGGCCGGGTTCGCTGTACCTGGGTCTGATCGCTCTCGTACCGACGATGGCGTTGGTTGGTTTCGGGGCAAACCAGAACTTCCCGTTCGGCGGTACCAGCATCCTGATCATCGTGGGTGTCGGTCTCGAGACGGTGAAGCAGATCGAGAGCCAGCTCCAGCAGCGCAATTACGAAGGGTTCCTCCGCTGATGCGTATCGTCCTCGTCGGGCCGCCGGGTGCCGGTAAGGGAACGCAGGCCGCGTTCCTGGCCCAGAACCTGTCGATCCCGCACATCTCCACGGGCGACCTGTTCCGGGCCAACATCAGCCGGCAGACGGAACTCGGCAAACTGGCGAAGTCCTACATCGACGCGGGCAATCTCGTGCCCGACGAGGTCACCATCGCGATGGCGAAGGACCGGATGGAGCAGCCGGACGCCGAGAACGGCTTCCTGCTGGACGGCTTCCCGCGCAACGTCTCGCAGGCCGAGGCGCTCGACGAGCTGCTCGAGACCGAGAGCATGCAGCTCGACGCGGTGCTGGACCTGGAGGTCCCCGAGGACGAGGTGGTCAAGCGGATCGCCGGCCGTCGCGTCTGCCGCAACGAGTCGGCGCACGTCTTCCACGTGACGTACAAGCCGCCGGCCAAGGAGGGCGTCTGCGACGTCTGCGGCGGCGAGCTCTACCAGCGGGGCGACGACTCCGAGGAGACCGTCCGCAAGCGGCTGGAGGTCTACCACACGCAGACCGAGCCGATCATCGACTACTACAAGGCGCAGGGCCTGGTGGTCACGATCTCGGCGCTCGGCAAGGTGGAGGACGTCACGACGCGCGCCATGGAGGCGCTCAAGCGTGGCGAGGGCGACAAGTAGTCGTTCGTGCACAGCCGGCCAGCCGCGGTTCCCCCTGGGGGAGCCGCGGCTGCTGTGTGGGCGGGGCCGTCGCGCGGCCCCGTATCGTTGAAGGCGTTCATGTCTCCGAAGGTCCAGAAAGGCCGTAGCCCTCATGGTGCAGATCAAGACCCCTGAGCAGATCGCCAAGATGCGTGAGGCGGGGCTGGTCGTCGCAGCCATCCACGCGGCGACCCGCGAGGCCGCCGTGCCGGGAGCCACGACGAAGGATCTGGACCAGGTCGCCCGCAAGGTGCTCGCCGAGCACAACGCCAAGCCGAACTTCCTCGGCTACGGCGGCTTCCCGGCGACGATCTGCACGTCCGTGAACGAGGTGGTCGTGCACGGCATCCCCTCCGACGACGTCGTCCTCAAGGACGGGGACGTGATCTCCATCGACTGCGGCGCGATCATCGACGGCTGGCACGGTGACGCCGCGTACACGGCCTTCGTGGGCTCCGGCCACGCTCCGGAGCTGGTCGAGCTCTCCCGGGTGACCGAGGAGTCGATGTGGGCCGGCATCGCGGCCATGAAGCAGGGCAACCGGCTGGTCGACGTCTCCCGGGCGATCGAGACGTACATCCGCCGCCAGCCCAAGCCCGGCGGCGGCCGCTACGGGATCATCGAGGACTACGGCGGCCACGGCATCGGCACCGAGATGCACATGGACCCGCACCTGCTGAACTACGTCGACCGCCGGCGCGGCAAGGGCCCGAAGCTGGTGCCGGGCTTCTGCCTCGCGATCGAGCCCATGGTGTCCCTCGGCACTCCGAAGACCGAGGTTCTCCAGGACGACTGGACGGTCGTCACCACGGACGGTACGTGGTCGTCGCACTGGGAGCACTCCGTCGCGCTGACGGAGGAGGGGCCGCTGGTGCTGACGTCTCCCGACGGGGGTAAGGCGAAGCTGGCGGAGCTCGGGATCGTCGCCGCGCCGGATCCGCTGGGCTGAGCGCCTTCCGGGGTGGGCGGTTACTGCTGATCGGCGGCTGCGGGTTAGTTGTGGCTTGTCGCGCCCACGCGGCGGAGCCGCATATCGACACAGCCAGCGCGCCCCTGTGGGGCGCGCTTAAAGATCTGTCCGCTGGGGCAGGCTCTCTCGATTCGTGTTTCCGAGGGCCCTGACGTAGACTGACTCGTCGGCTCTTGTGCATCCGCATGTCTGCATGCGCTCGCACTGAGTCGATCAAGGTAGTCGATTCGAAGGGCGAAGCGTGGCCAAGAAGCAAGGTGCCATCGAGATCGAGGGCACTGTCGTCGAGTCTCTTCCGAACGCCATGTTCAAGGTCGAGCTCCAGAACGGCCACCAGGTCCTGGCACACATCAGCGGCAAGATGCGTATGCACTACATCCGCATCCTCCCTGACGACCGGGTCGTGGTGGAGCTGTCTCCGTACGACCTGACGCGTGGCCGGATCGTCTACCGCTACAAGTAGATCTTGCCCGCGCCCCGGCTTCCGGGGTGGTGGCACTGACCCGGAGAACCTCACCCATGAAGGTCAAGCCGAGCGTCAAGAAGATCTGCGACAAGTGCAGGGTGATCCGCCGTCACGGCCGGGTCATGGTCATCTGCGAGAACCCGCGCCACAAGCAGCGCCAGGGCTGACGCACGACCGCACCTCTGCATCCGCAGAATTTCGCGCGACGCAAGCTGAATATGTTCATACGCAGGACCCAGACCTCCGGGTCTGACACCCCCGGTCGGAGGCCGGGGACCCAGTCCGTACCTCATACGGCGGCTGGGAGCCGGTTCTGTGGAAGACCTCCGTCAAGTAACTGGAGCCATTGAATGGCACGCGTTTCCGGTGTTGACATCCCGCGCGAAAAGCGCGTGGAGATCGCCCTCACCTATGTGTTCGGCATCGGCCGGACCCTCTCGCAGCAGACGCTGGCCGCCACCGGCGTCGACCCGAACACCCGCGTTCGCGACCTCTCCGAGGAGCAGCTCGTCGCGATCCGCGAGTACGTCGACAACAACATCAAGACCGAGGGTGACCTCCGTCGCGAGATCCAGGCCGACATCCGCCGCAAGGTCGAGATCGGTACCTACCAGGGTCTGCGTCACCGCCGCGGTCTGCCCGTCCGCGGCCAGCGCACCAGCACGAACGCTCGTACCCGCAAGGGCCCGCGTCGCGCCATCGCCGGCAAGAAGAAGCCGGGCAAGAAGTAGTCCGCAGCGGACTCGCCGTCCAGCGGTCTTCGCTGTAGGACCGACCACCTCCCGTAGGAGTTATAGATGCCCCCCAAGGGTCGTCAGGGCGCTGCCAAGAAGGTACGCCGCAAGGAAAAGAAGAACGTCGCTCACGGCCACGCGCACATCAAGAGCACGTTCAACAACACGATCGTCTCGATCACGGACCCGTCCGGCAACGTGATCTCCTGGGCCTCCGCCGGCCACGTCGGCTTCAAGGGCTCCCGGAAGTCCACGCCGTTCGCCGCGCAGATGGCCGCCGAGTCGGCTGCCCGCCGCGCCCAGGAGCACGGCATGCGCAAGGTCGACGTGTTCGTGAAGGGCCCGGGTTCCGGTCGTGAGACCGCGATCCGCTCCCTGCAGGCCACGGGCCTCGAGGTCGGCTCCATCCAGGACGTCACCCCGACCCCGCACAACGGCTGCCGTCCGCCGAAGCGCCGCCGCGTCTGACGCGACGCCTTCGGGTTCTCGGTTTTCGGGCGGTACGGCTCTTTCGGGCCGTATCGCCCGTACCCTTGCAGTACCCGTCCCTTTTCGTCGGGGACGGTTCAAGTCGGGCGTCATATAGCGGGCGCCCCCGACTGAAGGATCTGATCCACACATGCTGATCGCTCAGCGTCCCTCGTTGACCGAAGAGGTCGTCGACGAGTTCCGCTCCCGGTTCGTGATCGAGCCGCTGGAGCCGGGCTTCGGTTACACCCTCGGCAACTCCCTGCGCCGGACCCTCCTCTCCTCGATCCCGGGTGCGGCGGTCACGTCCATCCGCATCGACGGTGTCCTGCACGAGTTCACCACCGTGCCGGGCGTCAAGGAGGACGTCACCGACCTGATCCTCAACATCAAGCAGCTGGTCGTCTCCTCGGAGCACGACGAGCCGGTCGTGATGTACCTGCGCAAGCAGGGTCCGGGTCTGGTCACCGCCGCCGACATCGCGCCGCCGGCCGGTGTCGAGGTGCACAACCCCGACCTCGTCCTCGCCACGCTCAACGGCAAGGGCAAGCTGGAGATGGAGCTGACGGTCGAGCGTGGCCGCGGTTACGTCTCCGCCGTGCAGAACAAGCAGGTCGGCCAGGAGATCGGCCGGATCCCGGTCGACTCGATCTACTCGCCGGTGCTCAAGGTCACGTACAAGGTCGAGGCCACGCGTGTCGAGCAGCGGACCGACTTCGACAAGCTGATCGTCGACGTCGAGACCAAGCAGGCCATGCGTCCGCGTGACGCCATGGCGTCGGCCGGTAAGACCCTGGTCGAGCTGTTCGGTCTGGCCCGTGAGCTCAACATCGACGCCGAGGGCATCGACATGGGTCCGTCCCCGACGGACGCCGCGCTCGCCGCCGATCTGGCGCTGCCGATCGAGGAGCTGGAGCTCACCGTTCGGTCGTACAACTGCCTCAAGCGCGAGGGCATCCACAGCGTGGGTGAGCTCGTGGCTCGTTCCGAGGCCGACCTGCTCGACATTCGTAACTTCGGTGCGAAGTCGATCGACGAGGTCAAGGCGAAGCTGGCCGGGATGGGTCTCGCGCTCAAGGACAGCCCGCCCGGATTCGACCCGACCGCTGCGGCCGACGCCTTCGGTGCCGACGACGACGCGGACGCCGGGTTCGTCGAGACCGAGCAGTACTGAGCGCTCCGCGGGGAGGCCGTACTGCGTCTGCGGGCCGGTTGTGGCTGGTCGCGCAGTTCCCCGCGCCCCCTCCCGCTGCCCCTTCGGGGGCAGCGGGATCTCCGACGGGCAACCGCTCGCTCGGATACTGACCCCGGTACCTGATACGGCCGGGGCAGACACCTAGGAGAAACACCATGCCGAAGCCCACCAAGGGTGCCCGTATGGGCGGCAGCGCCGCGCACGAGAAGCTGATGCTCGCGAACCTCGCGAAGTCGCTGTTCGAGCACGGTCGTATCACCACCACCGAGGCGAAGGCGCGCAAGCTGCGTCCGTACGCCGAGCGTCTGGTCACCAAGGCGAAGAAGGGCGACCTTCACAACCGCCGTCAGGTGCTCCAGGTCATCACGGACAAGGGCATCGTGCACACGCTCTTCACCGAGATCGGCCCGCGCTACGAGAACCGTCCGGGTGGCTACACGCGTATCACCAAGATCGGTAACCGCCGTGGCGACAACGCGCCCATGGCTGTCATCGAGCTGGTCGAGGGTCTGACGGTGGCGCAGGAGGCGACCGGCGAGGCCGAGGCCGCGACGAAGCGTGCCGCCAAGGACGCCGAGACCGCCGAGGCTCAGGTCGACACGACCAAGGCTGAGGACGCCGAGGAGTCCAAGGACGCCTAAGCGTCTGCCGGGGACTGTTCGTTGGCGGCTGCGGATTCGTTGTGGCTTGTCGCGCAGTTCCCCGCGCCCCTTTGAGGGCGTTGGCGGGTCCGTTCCTTTTTGGGAACGGGCCCGCTTTTTGTTGCTGAGAGGATCTGTACGTGAGTGATGAAGCAGCAGCCGGTTACGTTCGTGTGCGTCTCGACCTGTCGTACGACGGGAGCGAGTTCTCCGGGTGGGCCAAGCAGGCCGGGGGGCGGCGGACCGTGCAGGGGGAGATCGAGGACGCTCTGCGGACCGTGACGCGGTCGGGTCAGACGTACGAGCTGACGGTGGCGGGGCGAACCGATGCCGGGGTGCATGCCCGGGGGCAGGTGGCGCATGTCGATCTGCCGCGTGAGGTCTGGGCCGAGCACCACCAGAAGCTGCTGAAGCGGCTCGCCGGGCGGCTGCCCAGGGACGTCCGGGTCTGGGCCCTCAGGGAGGCGCCCAGCGGCTTCAACGCGCGGTTCTCGGCGATCTGGCGGCGGTACGCGTACCGGGTCACCGACAATCCCGGGGGCGTCGATCCGCTGCTGCGCAACCACGTGCTGTGGCACGACTGGCCCCTGGACGTCGATGCCATGAACGAGGCCGCGCGGCGGCTGCTCGGAGAGCACGACTTCGCCGCCTACTGCAAGAAGCGGGAGGGCGCGACGACGATCCGTACGCTCCAGGAGCTCAGTCTCGCCAAGGGCGACGACGGGATCATCACCGCGACCGTGCGGGCCGACGCCTTCTGCCACAACATGGTGCGTTCGCTGATCGGGGCGCTGCTGTTCGTGGGCGACGGGCACCGGCCGCCGGACTGGCCCGCGAAGGTGCTGGCGGCCGGCGTACGGGACTCGGCCGTGCACGTCGTACGGCCGCACGGGCTGACGCTGGAGGAGGTCGGCTACCCGGCCGACGAACTGCTCGCCGCGCGCAGCAAGGAGGCGCGGAACAAGCGGTCGTTGCCGTCGGCGGGGTGCTGCTGACCGGGTTTCGCCGTTCCTCACCGGCGGGCTGAGTTCCAGGTGGTGACCAGGCCCGAGAGGGCCGTGGCGGCGGCGTCGGCGTCGCTGCCGTCGCCACGCGCCCTGGGGGAGAGCTCCACGTGGAGGAACTTGGCGTGGCGGCGCTCCGCGGCCCTGCCCTGGACGTTCGTGGTGCCCTCCAAGGGGCAGCGGGCCGACCAGCTCCGACAGACCCGCAACCCGTCGGCCTGCATGGCGTCGGCCAGGGCGGCGGCTTCGGTGAGAGTGCTCCGCGCTGCTCCGGTGGAGAGGACGGCCTCGTAGGGGCGGTGGGAGTCCTTGGCGAAGCCGTGCAGTTGCACGCCCGGGACGTCGCGTTTCTGGAGCTCCACGACGATGGCGTGGAAGACGCTGTCCTCCCGGTGGGCGACATCGGCGGCGTCGCCCCGGCCCGCGTCGCGGTGCGCGCCGGCCAGGACCAGCGAGCCGCCGGGGTTCTGCTCCAGGAGCCGCACGCCGAGGCGTTCGGTGTCCCGGTCGGAGACCGGGTGCGGTACCTGGGCGTTCCAGCGGACGTCGGAGTCGGCGGTCAGGTAGAGGCGCCCCCAGCGTTCGGCCCGGCCGGGGTGGGCGGCGGCGATCTCGTCGTACCTGCGGCCGGAGTCGGTGTCGGTGAGGCGGGTGAGCTTGAGGCCGAGGGGGGCGAGCAGTCGTCCGGCCTTCGTGGCGTCGCCGTCCAGGAGGTGGCCGACGCTCTCGGCGACGCGCTCGCGCTGGGTGTCGTCCGGTGGGGAGTAGCCGGCGTCGGGATCCAGGTCCGCCGTGTACGTGAGGATCCTGCTGCGGAGGTCCACGAGCTCCCGGGCGCCTGGAGTTGAGTCGTCCGTTGACCGGTCTGGTGCCGATTGGCAGCCGAACAAGGCCAGGACGAGTCCGATTTGGACCATAATGCGAGTCAAATGTGACTGTCTTGTGACGGTAACGTCTGTGGTGCTTGTGTGCTTCATGTGAATATGATGCGGTGACACTTCGTAATCCTCTCCGGATCGTTCGGGCGGCAACCGCTTTCGCGGCCACCATCGCCGTGACGACCGCGTGCACCTCCGCGGCCTCCGCACCGCAGGTGAAGCCGGGCGGGCGCTCGTTCACCGTCGCCGCCGCCGGTGACGTGCTGATCCATCCCGAGCTGGTCGATCAGGCCGCCAAGGATGCCAAGAAGACCGGCGAGGGAGAGGCCGGGCTGGACTTCGGACCGCTGCTCGCCGGGATCAAGCCGGTCATCAGCAAGGCCGATCTGGCCATCTGTCACATGGAGACGCCCGTCGGAAAGCCGCGGGGGCCCTTCGAGGGGTATCCGGAGTTCCTCGTGCCGCCGCAGATCCTGACGACGCTCAAGGACGTGGGCTACGACACCTGCTCGACGGCCTCCAATCACACCTACGACCACGGCCTGGGGGCTGTGCGGCGCACCTTGAACGCCATGGACAAGGCCGGCCTCGGGCACACCGGCTCCGCTCGCACGCCCGAGGAGGCGGAGCGGATCAGCATCCGTGACGTCAACGGCGTCAAGGTCGCCCACCTCTCGTTCTCCTGGATGTCGTTCCGCCACCCGACGCCGGAGAAGGAGAAGTGGGCGTTCAACCAGCTCGACGCGGACGCGATCAAGGACGCCGAGGCCCGGGCCCGCGAGAAGGGCGCCGAGGTGGTCATCCTCTCGGTCCACTGGGGGGCCGAGCACTACAACGAACCGAGCCTTCCCCAGCTGCGATTGGCGGAGCGGCTCACCGAGGAGACCGGGATCGACCTGGTGATCGGGCACCACTCCCACGCGGTGCAGCCGATCCAGAAGGTGAACGGCACCTGGGTCGCCTACAGCCTGGGCAACCAGGTCGCCCGTCACTCCTCACCCACCGGGGTCACCGAGGAGGGCGCGATCGGTTGGTTCGAGTTCCGCGAGACGACCGACGGCTGGGACGTCTCGGCCCGCTACGCCACGACGCTCGTGGACATCCCGCCCGAGGTGGAGGCCGGTGAGAAGCCGCCCGCCGACGCGGTCGAGGACCACCGGGTGGTGGACGTGCGGCGGAGGCTCGACGCGCCGGGCGACCTCTCCGAGGAGCGGCTCGCCCGCTACCGGCTGGCGGCCGACCGTACGCGTGGCTTCCTGTACAACCGCGGGGCACCGGGCGGCGACGGCCTGAAGGAGCTCACGCTGGAGCGTGACTAGCGCCACAGCGCATACGGGGCGACCGGCACAACTTCGGCGCTCCTCAACAGTCTTGTAAACGGTGGTTCGCCACGCCTGCCGCGGGAGCGGCGCTCCGTGCGGCCGCCTTGCATCCAGAGAGGCCGGAGGAGACCACCGGTGACACCCACCCGCGCCGTGCGCCCCGTGAAGGGAGGACGGCGGCGCAGCCGGAGACGCGCGGACATGCCGCTGCTGGGCGGCGTCCGTCCCCCGATCGCGCTGCTGTGCGTGCTGGTGCTCGCCCTCGCCGGCCTCACCGCCCAGGTGCTCGGGCCCGCCGGTGAGCAGCCCGTACCGCAGGCGGTGCTCTCCTCGCAGCAGCACTTCGCGGAGGACGGCGCCATCGCCCTGCGCGCCTCGATCGACGAGCGGGTCACCGACCTGAACCGCACGGCTGCCGCGCTGAACGCCGGGCCGCCCGTGAAGCCCGAGCGCGTCCTGTCCGACCTGGGGAAGACGTACCAGAAGTGGACGGGCACCACGGTCCTGGACCTGGAGAGCGGCAAGGTGCTGGCCGCCAGGGGTGAAACGATTCCCCTCGCCTGGCTGGACAAGGACGTCCTCACCGGCGACAAGGCCCTCAAACCTCGCATGGTGCGGCTGGAGACCGGTGACGTCCGCCTGATGACCATGGCGGTCCTGGGCGGCGAGGACCGGCCGCAGCAGCTGCTGATCGCCTCCAACAGCCTGTCCGTGCCCGCCATCAACCTGGGCCAGTTCCGCTCCATGGCGGTCGTCGCCACCGGCGGGGAGATCCTCGCCACGGCGGGCTTCGAACAGTCCGAGGCGCTCAACACCGATCAGGAGCGCAAGGAGCTGGCCTTCCTCCAGAAGCAGATGAGCGGGCTGTCCGCCCAGGCGGCACGGGAGACCGAGCAGGACCCGGTCAGCGCCAGGGAGCCGGGCTCCCGCGGCTACCCCGGTGTCAGCGGGACCCTGGTCGGCGGAAGCTACAACGGCCGTGTCGCCACGGCCGGTTACGCCTCCCTCTCCTCCGCCGATCCGGAGGAGAAGCAAAGCGTCGGCGCGGGCCTCGGACTCACCGTCGTCGCCCTGCTGCCCGTGGTCGAGCAGCAGGCCGCCGCTGCCGACCGGGAGCTGTACGGGCTGCTGGCGGCCGGAGCTCTGGTCGTGCTCGGACTGCTCGCCGCGGCCGTGCTGTGGGCGACCGTGCAGCGGCCGTTGCTGCGGCTGTTCCTGGAGTCCCGCCGACTGGCCCGGGGCGACCTGACCCGCCCGGTGGACGTGCCCCGCTGGGGTGAGGCCGCGCGCATCGGCTCCGCCCTGGAGAGGCTGCGCGCACAGCTGGGCGGCCCGACCGGTGATCCCGGCGGGCGCCAGCGCGTCAAGGGGCGGTTCGGGGTGCGCGGGCCGCTCGCGCTGACCGCCGTCCTGCTGTTGCTGTGGTGCGTGCCCGTCGGCCTCCTGCTGAACCGCACCGACGACTCCGTCAGCATCCCGGCCAGCATGGTCGCGGACCAGCGTGACCGGACCGACCTGGTCGCCGACCGGGTACGCCGGGCGCTCAACGAGGCGCAGGCGGACCTGGTCTCCACGTCCCGGCTGATCGACCCGGACGATGCCGGCGCCGGCGGCGCCCTGCTGGAGGAGACCCTGCGCGAGCACACCCGCTACCAGGCGCTGTACGTCCTCGACGAGGACGGCGAGGTCGTCGCCCGCGCCGGCAAGGAGCCGCGCGCCGGATTCGCCGACGCGGACGAGCAGCCGCTGGTCCGGGTGTCCGGCAAGGGCGACAAGAAGCCGGTCGTCCAGGCCGGGGCGCCCCTGCCGGGCCGCAAGGGCATGACCCTGGTCGGCGAGGTCCGGGTCGAGTTCCTCAACTCGCTGCTGAAGCGGCCCGGGCTCGGCGAGGTCCGCGTGGTGGACTCCAGGGCGGAGACCATCGCCGCCAGCGACGGCTTCCTGGCCTTCGAGGAACTGCCGCGCGACGCGCTCGCCGACCTCGTCCGGGCCGGCAGCGTCCACGTCGGTGCCGGTCCCGTCGAGAACGGCCTGCTGATCCGTGAGGGACGCGGGACCACGGTCGCCGCGGCCGCCCCGTTCTCCGGCGGCGGCGTGGCGGCCGACATCGGCTGGACCGTGGTCAGCTGGCAGAACGCCAAGGACTTCCAGATCACCCCGTACCAGCGCGAGGACCGCAGCGTCCTGGCCGGGCTGCTCGGCCTGGCCCTGATCGTCGTCTGCCTCGGCTGGGTCCACCTGGTCGTGGCCCGGCCGATGCGGGCGCTTGCGGCGGGTGCGGAGAAGCTGGCCGACGGCGACCTCAAGTCCGTGCTGTACCCCCGCTACCAGGACGAGGTCGGCGCCGTCGTACGCAGCCTCGAACTGCTCCGTCAGCAGCTCCAGGCCCAGAAGCAGACCCAGGCGCGCCGGCTCGCGGAGCCGGAGCCCGGCGTTCGGGGAAGGTGACCCAGCCGTGCTCTATCTGTACTTCGTCCTGCTCACCGGCAGCGTGCTGCTGCTGGTGGCGGGCATCGTGGAACAGCGCCGGCACTATGCCGGCCTGCACAGCATCCCGTCGCGGGTGCTCGTGAACGGCATCCGCGGCAAGTCCTCCATCACCCGGCTGTGCGCCGGGGCCCTGCGCGGCGGCGGGCTGGTGACCGTGGCCAAGACCACGGGCACGGCGGCCCGGTTCATCCACCCCGACGCCACCGAGGAGCCGGTCTACCGCAAGTTCGGCATCGCCAACGTGGTGGAGCAGATCGGCATCGTGCGGCGGGCCGCCACCTACCGGCCCGACGCCCTCGTCATCGAGTGCATGGCCGTCATGCCGGCCTTGCAGGAGGTGAACCAGAGCAAGCTGATCCGCTCCACGATCGGCGTGCTGTGCAACGTCCGCGAGGACCACCTCGCCGAGATGGGGCCCACCCTCGACGACGTGGCGCGGTCACTGTGCCGGTCCATGCCGGAGGGCGGCATCTGCGTCACCGCGGAGAAGGACCGCTTCCACATCCTCCAGGAGGAGGCCGACGCCCGTGACTGCCAGTTGGTCTACGCCGACCCGGAGACCGTCACGGACGAGGAGCTGCGCGGCTTCAGCTGGTTCACCTTCAAGGAGAACGTGGCGATCGCCCTCGTCGTGGCCGAACTGCTCGGCGTGGAGCGGAGCGTCGCCCTGCAGGGCATGTACGACGCCCCGCCGGACCCGGGCGTGCTGTCCGTCGAGCGCTATGTGGCACCCGAGGGCAAGCGGCTCGCCTTCGCCAACGTCTTCGCGGCCAACGACCCCGAGTCGACGCTGATGAACATCAACCAGCTCCTCGACCTCGGAGCCATCCACCGGCCGCTGAACGTCGTGATCAACTGCCGGCCCGACCGCGTGGAGCGCAACGGCCAGATGGGCGAGATCATCCCCGACCTCCAGCCGGACCACGTCTTCGTCATCGGGCACCCCGCCAAGAGCGCGATCGACGCCATCCCCGCCGAGTGGCGCGACCGCGCGATCGACCTCGGGGGCGAACGGCGGTCGGCCGAGGAGTTCATGCCTCTCCTCATCGAGCGCCTGTCCGCCGACTCCTCCCTGGTCGCCATCGGCAACATCCACGGCCAGGGCGAGGAACTGCTGGAGTACCTGGCCGAACTCCCGGCGGACGAGTCCGCCACCGCCGACGCCGCGCGGCCCTCGGCCACGCCCACACCGGCCCAGCCGGCGCGCCTGGACCCCTACGCCTCGTACCCCATGGCCTACGAGGAGCGCTACCAGGCCTCCCGCACCCAGGAGATCCCGGTGGTCCACATCCCGGCCCAGCCGTCGGGGCCCTACGCCGACGCCGGGTACGCCGCCCCGGACCCGTACCAGCAGGTGCCGTACGCCGACCCGGCCGAGCAGGCATGGCAGTACGCCGACGACCCCTACGGGCACTCCCCGTACCCGAGGGCCGACGGCAGGGGGCAGCCGCCCCGTTCCTGACGTCCACGGGCGGGACCCACGACCCACGCCCGCCGCTCGCCGCTCGCCCCGCACCCGTGCCCGGAGACCCCGTTGACCACCGCCGCCCTGACCCCCGAGATGGCCGCCCTCGGCATCGCCATCGGCCTGTTCTTCTCGTTGCTGTGCTACCTGACCACCAACCTGTCGCCCGGCGGCATGATCACGCCGGGCTGGCTCGCGCTGACCCTCATCGAGGACCTCCAGCGAGCCGCCATGGTGGTCGGCGTCACCGCCCTCACCTACGCGGGCACCAAGGTCATGCAGCGGCTGGTGATCCTCTACGGCAAGCGGCTGTTCGCCGCCGTGGTCCTGCTGGGCGTGCTGCTCCAGGCCACCGTGATGATCGTGCTCTCGATCGAGTTCCCGCTGCTGTACGGCAACCAGACCCTCGGCTTCATCGTGCCCGGCCTGATCGCGTACCAGATGGTCCGCCAGCCCAAGGGGCCGACGCTGCTGGCGACCGGCACCGTCTCGCTCATGGCCTACATCGTCGTCGCCGCCGGACTGCTGCTCGGCGTCATGCCCACCGTCTGAGAACCGGCGTCCCCAGCGGCTGAGAACCAGGAGACAACACATGGCAGGAAAGAAGAAATCACGGCCGGTCCTCTCCGGCCTCGTGGTGCTGGCGCTCGTCGCGACCTCCGGCTACCTCACCGTGGAGCTGCGCAAACAGGAGGACAAGGGCGTCCCGGAGATCACGAACGTCGGCGTGCTGGACGGCTCGGACCGGGCCGACGGCGCGACGAAGACCCGGGACAAGGGCGGGGAGAGCTGGTCCCGGCTGGAGAACCCCGCCCGCTCCGTGCTGCGCGGATCCGACGGCCAGGTCAAGGCCGTGTTCACCGACGGGGCGCGCACCGCGACCCTGACCGGACCGGCCCGCACCTTCGCCGAGCCCTCGTCGACGAGCTCCAAGGTCTCCACGACGGACTGGGTCCGCCTCATGCCCGAGTCCTGGAAGAAGGGCGCGGAGAAGGAGAAGTGGTTCAAGGACTGGTACGCCGAACTCGCGGGCAGCAAGGAGGACGACCTGATCGCCGTCGCCTTCCAGTACGTCGCGGGCGCCAAGGAGAAGAAGGACGCGCAGGGCATCGCCTACGCCGGTGACGCCAACTTCGGTCCCCTCAACACGGCCGGAGCCGAGGGCGGCGACCTGCGCCTTGAGCAGTCCGACTTCTACGACTACCTGGGCGTCCAGTACCCCTTCCGGGACGGCGTGACCGGGCAGCCGGAGACCGCGCGCGCCAAGTCGATCGACTGCTCGGGATACATGCGGATGGTGTTCGGCTACCGCGCCCGCTACCCGCTGATGTCCTCGGACGGGTCGGGCGACGGCCTGCCGCGCACCGCCAACGGCATGGCCCGCTCGGACCAGGGTGCCGACGTCCTGCCGCTGACCGGTGTGTCGCCCAAGAGCCGGCCCACCGGCATCGACCAGCTCCAGCCCGGGGACCTCGTCTTCTTCAAGCTCGACGCCCGGACCGGGCAGCGCCTGGACCACGTCGGCATGGTGCTCGGCTACGACACCGAGGGCCACCTGCTCTTCATCTCCAGCCGCGAGGAGGTCAACGGCCCGACCATCGGCGACGTCGGCGGGGTGTCCCGGCTGGACGGCAACGGCTACTACGCCAAGACGCTGCGCAGCGCGAAGCGGCTCTGACCGGGCGGGCGGCGGCCGGTCACTCGTTGGCCGCTGCCGACGCCTGTGCCTGGCCGCGGCGGTGGATCTGACGGAACGTGAACAGCTGGAGGTTGTCGCCCGTGGCGAACACCTCGGTGTCCTTCGTCGTCACGTCCTTGCCGCTGGTGAAGCCGGCGTTGGTGAAGTAGGCGTAACGGCCGTAGGAGTTGCTGGTCGTGCGGCAGAACCCGGATTCGCAGAAGGCCTTCACGCCGCCGCCGGAGAGCGACTTGACGAAGCTCTTCTTGTTGGTCTGGCTCTTGGCCTTGGCGGCCTGTGCCTCGGTGTCGAAGACCGCCACGCCGACCGTCACGGCGATGCCGTCCCTGGAGTAGGTGACGCGTATCAGGCGCGTGCAGTCGTTCGCGGTGAGGATCTTCGGGAGCGTGCCGCCCGACGCCGAGGCGCAGTTCTTGGTGTCGGCCGTGGGGCCCTTCTTGTACGTCGTCTCGCCCATGGTCAGCTGGGTGCCGGGGAAGAGGGTGTCCGGGCCGAGCGGAGCCGTGTCCTTCTTCGCGCTGGCGATGAAGTCCTTCGGGTCCAGTGGCGGCGGGGCGCTGGTCGGGGCGAACGACGGGGCCGAGGCGGACTCGCTCGGGATGTCGGCCGAGGGCACCTGGGAAGTCGGGCTGTTCGCCTGGTTGTCGCCGCCCGCCGAGACCACGGCCACGGCGACGGCAGCGCCGATCGCGACGGTGGCGAGCGCGCCGCCGCCGACCAGGAGCAGCCGGCGGCGTTTGTTACGGGCCTCGGACGCCTCGGCGAGCGCGGCCCAGTCCGGAGACTGGCCGCCCCCGCTGTTCCAGGGCTGCTGCGACTGCGGTTTCCATGGATCCCACTGGGACTGGGGTCCCCCCTGCCCAAAGCTCATGGGGCGCATCTTAGACGGGACCTGGGGCGTGCTGGTCCGCCCGGATGGGCCCTGGAACCCCTAGCGTTCCTCCCATGCGGACGGGCAAAGGCGACATCTGCGGGTGGTTGGGGCGAGCGCTGCCGGCCGTGGTGCTGCTGGGGTGCCTGTGGTCCTGGCCGGCGGCGGTCGGGGTCTGGCCGACGGCCGCGGCCGTGGTGCTGGGGGCGCTTCGCCGTCCGCGCGGTGGCGGCTCCCTGTCGCGGTGGTGCGTCGCCGTGGCCGTCGACGTGCTGCTGTCGCCGGTGTTCCCGTGCGTGCGGCCGGTGCGGCGCCGTACGCTGAGGAGGGCCGTGACTCTCTGCGCCGGCCTGTGCGTCTCGGTGACCGGGCGCCGTCGTTGATCCCGCGTTTTGACCCCTGTGGTGAGCCCCGGTATCCTGCTCTTTCGTTGTGTATTGGCTTGCTCATTCTCACGGGACGGGCCCTTACACCGGTCCACCGGGCCGATGACCAGCGACCAGCACGCGGTTTGCGTCACCGCTGTGCGGTCAAGGCTGTCGTGATCGTTTCGGTGACCTGTTCAGGACCATTCACTCGAAGCGAAGGCTACGAACCGTGCGTACGTACAGCCCCAAGCCCGGCGATGTGACGCGCCAGTGGCACGTCATCGACGCTCAGGACGTTGTCCTGGGTCGTCTCGCCACCACCGCCGCGTCCCTTCTGCGGGGCAAGCACAAGCCGATCTACGCGCCCCACGTCGACACCGGTGACTTCGTCATCATCATCAACGCCGACAAGGTGCACCTCTCCGGCAACAAGCGGACCCAGAAGATGGCGTACCGTCACTCCGGCTACCCGGGTGGTCTGCGCTCCGTCCGTTACGACGAGCTCCTCGACAAGAACCCCGAGAAGGCCATCGAGAAGGCCGTCAAGGGCATGCTCCCCAAGAACACTCTGGGCCGTCAGATGCTCTCGAAGCTGAAGGTCTACAAGGGTGACCAGCACCCGCACGCCGCCCAGCAGCCGGTGCCGTTCGAGATCACCCAGGTCGCGCAGTAAGTCCGGCCACCCCTAAAGCTGAACAGAATCTGAGGAGAATCGTGGCCGAGACCACTGCCGAGCAGCCGCTCGAAGAGCTTGACATCGACAGCTACACCACCGAGTCCGAGGTCCCCGTCGAGGGTGAGTACACCTCGGAGTCCATGGCCTCCCGCTTCGGCGAGCCCCAGCCGGCCGCCGGTCTGGGCCGTCGCAAGAACGCCATCGCCCGCGTCCGGATCGTTCCGGGCACCGGCAAGTGGAAGATCAACGGGCGCACCCTCGAGGACTACTTCCCGAACAAGGTGCACCAGCAGGAAGTCAACGAGCCCTTCAAGGTGCTCGAGCTCGAGGGCCGCTACGACGTCATCGCCCGCATCTCCGGTGGCGGTGTCTCCGGTCAGGCCGGTGCGCTCCGTCTCGGTGTCGCCCGCGCGCTGAACGAGGCCGACGTCGACAACAACCGCGGCGCCCTCAAGAAGGCCGGATTCCTCCGCCGCGACGACCGTGCGGTCGAGCGCAAGAAGGCCGGTCTGAAGAAGGCCCGTAAGGCCCCGCAGTACAGCAAGCGCTAATCGCGTAGCTGTCCTTGCGACTGTCTTCGCAACGATCGCCCCGGCGGCACGTCACGTGCCGCCGGGGCGTTCACGTACACAACCCCTATGGCTGTGGGACAGTCCCGGGGGATGTACTGGAGCCGCACTCTCTCGCAATTCGGAGGACACCACAGTGGGACGACTCTTCGGCACGGACGGCGTGCGCGGTGTCGCCAACGCGGACCTGACGGCGGAGATGGCCCTCGGCCTCTCCGTAGCCGCGGCGCACGTACTGGCCGAGGCGGGTACGTTCGCGGGACACCGGCCGACCGCGGTGGTCGGGCGTGACCCGCGCGCGTCCGGGGAGTTCCTGGAGGCCGCCGTGGTCGCGGGCCTCGCCAGCGCCGGTGTGGACGTCCTGCGGGTCGGCGTGCTGCCGACGCCCGCGGTGGCGTACCTCACCGGAGAGCTCGGTGCCGACCTCGGTGTGATGCTCTCCGCGAGCCACAACGCCATGCCCGACAACGGCATCAAGTTCTTCGCCCGCGGCGGGCACAAGCTCGCCGACGAGCTGGAGGACCGGATCGAGTCCCTCTACGAGGAGCACCGCACCGGCGCCCCGTGGGACCGGCCGACCGGGGCCGGGGTGGGCCGCGTACGCGAGTACGAGGAGGGCTTCGACCGGTACGTCGCGCATCTGCTGCGCGTCCTGCCGAACCGGCTCGACGGGCTGAAGGTCGTCCTCGACGAGGCGCACGGCGCCGCCTCCCGCGTCTCGCCCGAGGCGTTCCAGCGGGCCGGTGCCGAGGTCGTCACGATCGGGGCCGAGCCGGACGGGCTCAACATCAACGACGGGTGCGGCTCCACGCACCTGGACAAGATCAAGGCCGCCGTCGTCGAGCACGGGGCCGACCTGGGCATCGCGCACGACGGGGACGCCGACCGGTGCCTCGCCGTGGACCACTCCGGCGAGGCGGTGGACGGCGACCAGATCCTGGCCGTCCTCGCCCTGGCCATGCGGGAGGCCGCCACGCTGCGGGCCGACACGGTCGTGGCGACGGTGATGTCCAACCTCGGCTTCAAGCTCGCCATGGAGCGCGAGGGCATCCGGCTCGTGCAGACCGGCGTGGGTGACCGGTACGTTCTGGAGGAGATGAAGGCGCACGGGTTCGCCCTCGGGGGCGAGCAGTCCGGGCACGTGATCGTTCTCGACCATGCGACGACCGGCGACGGCACGCTGACCGGGCTGCTGCTCGCGGCGCGGGTCGCGCAGAGCGGGCGTCCGTTGCGGGATCTGGCGTCGGTGATGGAGCGGCTGCCGCAGGTGCTGATCAATGTGCCGGATGTCGACAAGTCCCGGGTGACGACGTCGGCCGAGCTGTCCGCGGCGGTCGCCGATGCGGAGCGGGAGCTGGGGGCCACGGGGCGAGTGCTGCTGCGGTCCTCGGGGACCGAGCCGTTGGTGCGGGTGATGGTGGAGGCCGCGGATATCGAGCAGGCTCGGTCTGTCGCCGGGCGGCTCGCCGATGCGGTGAAGTCCGCGTTGGGGTAGTCGGCCTTTGCGGGTCGGGGGTGGGGGCTGCGGTAGTTCGCGGGCCGACCGTTCGTTGTGGCTTGTCGCGCGGTTCCCCGCGCCCCTCAAGGCCTGTTCATCCGCCGGCGTTGTGTGGACCAGAGCCCTTTCTGTGCCAGCAGGGTCAGCGTGCCGGCGACGATGATGCCCAGCAGGTTCAGCAGGAGTTGTTCCGTGGAGCCCTGGGTCTGGGGCATGTCGCCGTAGCTCAAAGCCACTGCCGCGTTCGCGGCGGCCGGGACCGTGGTGACCGAGATGGCCACGCCCACCAGGGCGCCCGACTTGGCGGAGGTCAGGGAGAGCGTGCCGGCGATGCCGGCCAGGACCGCCACGACGAAGGAGAACCAGTCGGGGGCGTAGATGAAGCCCGTGTTGGGGCGGTCCGCCATGAGTTGCCGCTCGCTGAACAGGTCGACCGCGTCCATGAAGAGGCTGAAGCCGACCGTCACCGCCATCGCCACCGCGAAGCCCACCAGGAGGGCGATCAGCGAGCGCAGGGCCAGGCGGGCCTTGCGGCGGACGATCGCGGTGCAGATGCCGGCGAGGGGGCCGAACTCCGGGCCCACCGCCATGGCGCCCACGATCAGGATCGCGTTGTCCAGGACGACACCGCAGGCCGCGATCATCGTGGCCAGGGTGATGAACGCGAGGTACGTGGCGGAGAGGGTCGACTCCTCGTGCGTCGCTTCGGTCAGCTGCTCCCACAGGACCGCGTCCGCGCCCTCGCCGGGTGCGTCGGCTTCGGCCTGGTCGGCCCGCTCGGACAGCGACAGGTCGATGGCCTCGACGGCGATGGAGCCGCCGGTGTCGATGCCCAGCTCCCGCAGGCCGGTGAGCAGTTCGTCGCCCGCCTCGCGCGCCACGTCGCACATCACGACGTCCCCGGCGGGGTTGCGGGCGGTGTCCGGCAGCACGACGAGGTGGGTGGTGCCGACCGTCTTGTCGATCAGTCGCACCACGTCGTCGGTCTTCCCGGACGGCGTGATCAGGCGCAAGTGCAGCATGACGGCCATCTAACCGGTCTCTCCCCGGGGCGTCACAGCTTGCGCAGGCTGAGGCGCTGCACCTTGTGGTCCGGGCCCTTGCGCACGACGAGGGTGGCGCGGCCGCGGGTGGGGGCGATGTTCTCGACCAGGTTCGGCTGGTTGATCGTGCGCCACATCGTCCGGGCGTAGTCGAGGGCCTCCTCCTCCGAGACCTGGGTGTACTTGCGGAAGTACGAGGACGGGTCCTGGAAGGCGGTCGCGCGCAGCTTGCGGAAGCGGTTGAGGTACCAGCGCTCGATGTCCTCGATACGGGCGTCGACGTAGACGCTGAAGTCGAAGTAGTCGGCGAGACCGACGCGGGTGCGGCCGTCCTTGCCGGGGAGGGCGGGCTGGAGGACGTTCAGCCCCTCGACGATCAGGATGTCGGGGCGGCGGACCGTGAGCTTTTCGTCGGGGACGATGTCGTAGATCAGGTGGGAGTAGACGGGGGCCGTGACCTCGTCCTTGCCGGCCTTGATGTCGGCGACGAAGCGGGTCAGCGCGCGGCGGTCGTAGGACTCGGGGAATCCTTTCCGCGACATCAGGCCGCGGGTCTGGAGCTCCTGGGTGGGCAGCAGGAAGCCGTCGGTGGTGACCAGCTCGACGCGCGGGTGCTCCGGCCAGCGCGAGAGCAGGGCCTGCAGGAGCCGGGCGACCGTCGACTTGCCCACGGCGACCGAACCGGCGACCCCTATGACGAACGGGGTGCCGGACTGGGAGCCCTGCTCGCCCAGGAAGGTGTTGAGCGCGCCTCTGAGGCCGTCGGTGGCACCGACGTAGAGGTTGAGGAGTCTGGACAGCGGGAGGTAGATGTCCCGCACCTCGTCGAGGTCGATGACGTCACCGAGACCGCGCAGCTTCTCGACCTCCTCGGCCGTCAGCGGCAGCGGCGTCTTGTCGCGCAACGCGCTCCACTCGGCTCGGGTGAGGTCGAGGTAGGGAGTCGCCTCCGGCCGCTGCCGGTGGGCGCTCCGGGAGATCGAGGAGACCGGAGAGATCACAGTCCATTGTTACGGGCGTACGAACGGACGGTGAGGTGGGATCCGTCACGCAGGGTCCTTGAGTCCTCCCCTTTGTGAGAAAAACCGACTAACGGGAGGAATGTCAGTGGTGTGCGTCACAGTTGTGGGAGAAATGGGCCCAGCCCGGGGTCCAGGAACGCCGAGGGGTGACCCATGACGTATGCGATAGAGGCGGAAGGTCTGGTCAAACGGTTCAAGGAGACCGAGGCGCTGGCCGGTGTCGATCTGGCGGCCCGCAAGGGCACGGTGCTCGGGCTGCTGGGCCCCAACGGTGCCGGGAAGACGACCGCGGTGCGGATCTTCGCGACGCTGCTGCGCCCGGACGGGGGCACGGCCCGGGTGGCCGGCCACGACGTGGTCCGGGAGGCCGGGGTCGTGCGGGCCATGGTGGGGCTGACCGGGCAGTACGCGGCGGTCGACGAGAACCTGACCGGCACGGAGAATCTGCTGCTCATCGGCCGGCTGCTCGGTCTGCCGAGGCGGGAGGCGAAGGCGCGGGCGGGGGAACTGCTGGAGCGTTTCCAGCTGACGGACGCGGCCGGCCGGGCCGCGAAGACCTTCTCGGGAGGCATGCGCCGGCGCCTGGACCTCGCGGCCAGCCTGGTGGGGCGGCCCCGCATCCTCTTCCTCGACGAGCCCACCACGGGCCTCGACCCCCACAGCCGCGGTGAGCTGTGGGACATGCTGCGCGGCCTGGTCGCGGACGGTGCGACCGCCCTGCTGACCACGCAGTATCTGAACGAGGCCGATGTGCTCGCCGACGAGATCGTGGTGATCGACAAGGGCCGGGTGATCGCTGAGGGCACGCCGGACCGGCTGAAGGCCCAGGTCGGCGGCCAGGTGCTGGAGCTCCGGCCGATCCTCGGGCGGGACCTCCCGCGGGCGCACGCGCTGGTGGCCGGGGCCGCCGGTCCGGAGGCCCGGATCGAGGGCGAGATGGTCACCGCGCCGGTGAAGGACCCCGAGCTGATGCCGGCCGTCGTGCGCGCCCTGGACCGCGAGGGGATCGCGGTGGGCGAGCTGGCCCTGCGCCGCTCCTCGCTCGACGAGGTCTTCCTCGCCCTGACCGGCCACCGGGCCGAACCGGGCGAGCCCGAGCAGAACGGCGGCGCGGCCGTCCGGGACGAGGACGAGCTGGAGAAGGCGGTGAGCCGGTCATGACCGCCACCACCATCACCGCGCCGGTCACCGCCTCGGGCCGCGTGCCGCCCCTCGCCGGCGTGCGGCAGACCTTCACGATGGCCTGGCGGAGCCTGGTCGCCGTCAAGCACAACCCGCTCGAACTGGTCGACTACAGCATCACGCCGATCATGTTCGTGTTCCTGTTCACCTACGTGCTGGGTGGGCAGATGGCGGGATCGCCCGACGCGTACCTGAACTACGCGCTGCCCGGGATCATCGTGCAGAACACCCTGTTCATGACGATGTACACGGCGATGGCGCTCAACACCGACCTCACCAAAGGCGTCTTCGACCGGCTGCGCAGCCTGCCCATCGCGCGCTCCGCCCCGCTGATCGGCCGGATCACCGCCGACCTCGCGAAGCATGTCTGGGCGATGCTGCTGATGATCGGCCTCGGACTGGCCCTCGGCTTCCGCATCACCGGCGGGTTCGGCGGGTTCCTGCTCGGCGCGCTGCTGCTGGTGGTGTTCGCCGCGGCCGTGTCGTGGAGCGCGGTGCTGATCGGGATGCTGGCCGGTGACGCGGAGAAGGTGCAGGCGTTCGCCTTCACCCTCATCTTCCCGATCACCTTCACCAGCAGCGCCTTCGTCGTCGTCGACACCATGCCGGGCTGGCTCCAGGCGTGGAGCGACGTCAACCCGGTCACGCATCTGTCCGACGCCTTCCGCGGGCTGCTGCTCGGCGGGGCGGTGGCGGAGCCGGTGCTGTGGTCGCTGGTGTGGGCGGCGGGGATCGCGCTCGTGTTCTATCCGCTGGCCATGAGGGCGTATCGCGCGAAGGTCTGAGAGCCGAGAGGCTTCGCACCCCGGTGAAATTTCCGATTTCGGGCACGCTACGGCCCGTTCGGCGCGGCAATCGACCCTAAGCTGCCGCTCATGTGTGGAATCGTGGGATACGTGGGGCCGCAGTCGGCCCTCGACGTCGTGATGGCCGGACTGAAGCGGCTGGAGTACCGGGGGTACGACTCGGCGGGCGTCGCCGTACTGGCCGACGGCGGGCTGGCGACGGGGAAGAAGGCCGGGAAACTCCTCAACCTGGAGAAGGAACTGGACGGCCGGCCACTGCCGGCCGGTACGACGGGCATCGGACACACCCGGTGGGCCACACACGGCGGACCGACGGATGCCAATGCCCACCCGCACATCGACAACGCGGGCCGGGTCGCGGTCGTGCACAACGGCATCATCGAGAACTTCGCCTCGCTGCGGGCCGAGCTGGAGGAGCGGGGGCACGAGCTGGTCTCCGAGACCGACACCGAGGTCGTCGCGCATCTGCTCGCCGAGGAGTTCTCGTCGTGCGCGGACCTCGCCGAGGCGATGCGGCTGGTGTGCCGGCGGCTGGAGGGTGCGTTCACGCTGGTCGCGGTGCACGCCGACGAGCCGGACGTGGTGGTGGGCGCGCGGCGTAACTCGCCGCTGGTGGTGGGCGTCGGAGAGGGCGAGGCCTTTCTCGCCTCGGACGTCGCCGCGTTCATCGCCCACACGCGGTCGGCGATCGAGCTGGGACAGGACCAGGTGGTGGAGCTGCGCCGGGACGGCGTGACGGTGACGGGCTTCGACGGCCGCCCGGCCGACGTCCGCTCGTACCACGTCGACTGGGACACGTCGGCCGCGGAGAAGGGCGGCTACGACTACTTCATGCTCAAGGAGATCGCCGAGCAGCCCAAGGCGGTCGCCGACACGCTGCTGGGCCGTATCGACGGCTCCGGTTCGCTGACCCTGGACGAGGTGCGGATCCCCGCGGGGGTGCTGCGGGAGATCGACAAGGTCGTCATCGTCGCGTGCGGTACGGCCTTCCACGCCGGGATGATCGCCAAGTACGCCATCGAGCACTGGACGCGCCTGGCGTGCGAGGTGGAACTGGCCAGTGAGTTCCGCTACCGGGACCCGATCCTGGACGCGCGGACCCTCGTCATCGCCATCTCCCAGTCCGGCGAGACCATGGACACGCTCATGGCGCTGCGGCACGCCCGCGAGCAGGGCTCCAAGGTGCTGGCGATCTGCAACACCAACGGCTCGACGATCCCGCGCGAGTCGGACGCGGTGCTGTACACGCACGCCGGTCCCGAGGTGGCCGTCGCCTCCACCAAGGCCTTCCTGACGCAGCTCGTCGCGTGCTATCTGGTCGCCCTGTATCTCGGCCAGGTGCGGGGCACGAAGTGGGGCGACGAGATCCGGGCGGTGATTCGCGACCTGTCCTCGATCGCCGGTGCGGTGGAGCAGGTCCTGGGCACGATGGAGCCGGTGCGGGAGCTGGCGCGCTCGCTCGCCTCGAAGGACACGGTGCTGTTCCTCGGCCGCCATGTGGGGTATCCGGTGGCGCTGGAGGGCGCGCTGAAGCTCAAGGAGCTGGCGTACATGCACGCCGAGGGGTTCGCGGCGGGGGAGTTGAAGCACGGGCCGATCGCCCTGATCGAGGAGGATCTGCCGGTGGTCGTCGTGG
This sequence comes from Streptomyces caelestis, assembly GCF_014205255.1. Lineage (GTDB taxonomy): Bacteria > Actinomycetota > Actinomycetes > Streptomycetales > Streptomycetaceae > Streptomyces > Streptomyces caelestis. Next base: position 5,318,797 of record NZ_JACHNE010000001.1, read on the forward strand.
TGCCGTCGCCGCGCGGGCGGTCCGTGCTGCACGACAAGATCGTGTCCAACATCCAGGAGATCCGGGCGCGGGGTGCGCGGACGATCGTCATCGCGGAGGAGGGGGACGAGGTGGTGGCGCCGTACGCGGACCACTTGATCCGGGTGCCGGCCACGCCGACCCTGCTCCAGCCGCTCGTGGCCACGGTGCCGCTTCAGGTGTTCGCGTGTGAGCTGGCGACGGCTCGCGGGAACGAGGTGGACCAGCCTCGGAACCTGGCGAAGTCGGTGACGGTGGAGTGAGGGAAAGGGGCGAACGGCCGGTCGCCGTTCGCCCCTTGAGCAGCCGCTCGGCCGCTCAGCCGGCTGGCTGGTCGGCCGGTTGGGCGACTACCAGTTGATGCAGGTCTTCGGGACCCAGCCGTTCACCTTGTCGCCGCCGTAGTACCACATGTTGCTCTTCTTGCCGCAGGCCGTGTACGAGCCGCCCTTGTAGGCCTTGCCGTCGTTGCAGATCCCGCCGCGCTTGCCCTTGCCCCAGATGCCGAGGGCGGTGGCGCTCGTCTTCGGCGAGGTCCGGACCTTGACGGTCTCCTTGGCCTTGACGTTGACGATCGCCTTGCTGCAGTCCTTCGGCGGGGCTGCGGCCGCGGTGCCGGCGGCGGCGACGGTGCCGGTGAGGGCCGTGGCGAAGAGGGCCGCGGCAGTGGCCGCCGTTCCCAGCGACTTGAACTTCATCGTGTGTGTTCTCCCGTTAGCTGCGATGGCGTTCGCTCATCGCGGTCATCGCGAACACTACATAGGGGATACGGGAGTTCATGGACCAGCCCTCCGAGGTCACGCGGCAGCGGTTCCCGTAGCGCTCGCGGTCGGTGAGGCCGTCCCATTCCATGTTGATCATGCCAGTCACCACCGTCGAGGCCGAAGACGGCGCGAGTCTCGCCGTAGGGTGCTGCGCATGAGCATCATCGGGGTCGGGATCGACGTCGCCGAGATCGATCGGTTCGCGGCGTCGCTGGAGCGTACGCCCGCGTTGGCCGGACGGCTGTTCGTGGAGCGGGAGTTGTTGCTGCCCAGTGGGGAGCGCCGGGGTGTCGCCTCCCTGGCTGCCCGGTTCGCTGCCAAGGAGGCCCTGGCCAAGGCGCTCGGGGCTCCGGCCGGGCTGCTCTGGACCGATGCCGAGGTGTGCGTCGAGGACAGTGGGCAGCCCTGGCTGCGGGTGACCGGGACCGTGGCGGCGCGGGCCGCCGCGCTGGGGGTGCGGTCCTGGCATGTGTCCCTGAGCCATGACGCGGGTGTCGCCTCGGCCGTTGTGATCGCGGAGGGGTGAAGGGTGGGGGCCGGGGGGTTGTGAGCTGTTGCTGGTTGAGTGCGTATGAACGCGTTCTGGCGTGTGTAAGTGAGTGTCCGGGCTGCGGCGTGCGCCGTTTTGCGGGGAGGGAACGGGAGTTCCCGGATCGAATGCGTGACCTTTTCGCAGGTGTGGTCGTTGGGTGGGTGACAGGCATGCCCGGGGTGTGGGGAAGGGGGGTCGGGGTGAGTGTGCCGCGTGGGCTTTCGGCGCCGTTCGTCGTCCTTGGCCCGTCGGGGGTGGCGATCCGTACCCGGCTCAAGGGCCTGACCGCTGGGGACGAGGTGATCCGCCTGCTGCACTTCGCCAAGCGTCACGGCCTGAGTCTCGCGATCGAGGATCTGGACTTCCAAGCGGACAAGACCCGGGAGAAGCACGGCAGACGGAAGCGGTTCCGCAAGCTGATCTCCGGCATGCCGGTATCCAGGCTACGGGCACGGCTGGTCTCGATGGCAGCCGAACTCGGCATCACCATCGTGGCCGTCGACCCGGCCTACACCTCGATGTGGGGCGCCCAGCACTGGCAGAAACCCCTCACCAGCAACAAACGCGCCACCACCCGGCATGATGCCGCCTCGGTGGCGATCGGAAGGCGCGCCCTCGGGCACCCGATCCGGCGACGGACGGCACCGCCCCGCACTCACCAGAGCGATGGGTGCGGGCATCGGACCGTCCAGGCCGGACCGGGCACCCGGGGGCGTGAGGAAACCCGCCCCCGCCTTCCCGGACCACGGACACGATCCATGCGCGCCGGATGCGGAGCGAACGCGGGAGACCAGGATGCCCAACACCGTTCGGGGCGTCCGGCTGAGCACGGGTTCTGGCAACAGGACTCACTCCCGCTCAGTCTTTAGGAACGGTCAGGACATGGACCACAGGAGTGTGGCCGTGCCGATGAAGCCCACGGCGCCGAGGGTGGTGCCCGCCGCCGCGGTCCACAAGCGGCCCGTGCCCCGGCGGGCGTAGTGCATGCCCATCACGCCGAACGTGATGGCCAGTGCTCCGGCCAGCACCGTCCAGGGGATCAGGAACGCCCAGGTGCCCGCGGCGGAGAAGGTGCCGAGGACGAGTGCCGTGGGGCCGAGGGCGGTGGCGGGTGTGTCGGTGTCCATGGGGCTGGTCGATCCGGCCATGTTCTGGTCCCCCTTTTTTGAACGAGTTCAAAATCTGCCTCGATTGTAGCGTGCGAGTCCCGTTCAGGAGGGCATGGCATGACCACGGTGAAGGGCGTCGACCCTCGCGGTACGCAGCACTGCGAGACGTCGGCTCTGGGGGTGTTGCTGCGGCACCAGGGAATCGATCTGTCCGAGCCCATGCTCTTCGGGCTCGGATCCGGGCTGTCCTTCATCTACTGGGACAGCAAGAACATGGCCTTTCCCTTCCTCGGCGGGCGGGTCAAGCCCTTCGAGCTCACCAGGAACCTGGCCGACCGGCTGGGGGTGGAGCTGGCGGTCCAGGAGACCGGCTCCGCCCGCAAGGCATGGGAGAACGTGGCGACCGCCGTCGACGCCGGCCGGCCCGTCGGGCTGCAGCTCGACAGCTACCACCTGGACTACTTCACCTCGAAGGCGCACTTCGGCGGTCATGTCGTCGCCCTGTACGGCTACGACGAGCACGACGCCTACCTGGTGGACACCGACCAGCAGGGCGGAGCCGTGTCCACCAGCCTGAGCAGCCTCGCCAGGGCCAGGGCCGCGCGCGGGCCGATGACCGCCAGGCACCGGTCCTTCACGCTCACCGCCGGGGGGAAGATGCCCGACCCTCGGAGCCGGATCGTCCCCGCCATCACCGCCTGCGCCGACGCCTTCCTCGACCCGCCGATCGCCAACCTCGGCCACCGGGGGATCGAGAAGGCCGGGAAGCTGGTCCGCACGTGGCTCCAGCGCACCGACGACCCGGGGCGGGATCTGCCGCAGGCCGCGCGGTTGATGGAGAGGGCCGGTACCGGCGGCGCCCTGTTCCGCAACCTGTACCGCGACTTCCTCGCCGAGTGCGCGGAGTGGCTCGACAGCGGCCGCCTGCGCACCGGGCACGCGCTGTACTCCGAGGCGGCCACCCTGTGGACGGAGGTCGCAGCGCTGATCGGGAAAGCCGGTGAGCCGGGCGATGAGCAGTGCTTGGTACGGGCGGGCGCCGTTCTCTCCGACGTCGCGCGTGTCGAACGCGATGCCATGCGGGCGCTGAGCGGCCTGCGCGGTGAAGCCCCCGCCGGGTGAGGGCGAGGGCTTCACGGGCGGGCGTCAGCAGATCGTCTGGCTGCTGTTCACCCGCGTGATGTTGCGGAACGTCGTGTTCTCACCGCACGGGCTCTCCCTGATGGCCGAGTTGGTGACCGTCAGGTTCTGGACGGTGATGTCCTTGTTGTTGGGGAACTCCGAGCGCGCGGCCAGGCGCAGTTCGCCGCCGCCCGTGATCGTGCCGCTCTGCGCCGCGAGGTTGACGTTGTAGCAGTTCTCGATCAGGACCGAGTTGTTGCCGGTGTTGGAGATCGTCACCTTGTCGATCGTCGCCCCGCCGCTCTCCGAGACGCAGAACACCCCGCGTCCGCCGCCGCGCGCGATGACCTCGCCGACCCGGATGTTGGTCGGGTAGCCGCTGCCGACCCGGCCGTTGCGGTTGGCCATGCGGAAGGCCGCGTAGCCGGTGCCCGTGCCCGCGTTCTCCGCGTCCACCTTGGTGACGTTGGCGTTGATGGTCTGGTTGAGCAGCAGGCCGGACTCGCCGACGTTGCGGGCGGTGACCGTGCCGATGGTGATGCCGTCGACGCCGTAGGTCTCGACCGCGTGGCTGGACGCGCCGGAGACGTAGACGTTGTTGATGCGGACGTTGCGCGTCCACTGGCTGGTGTCGCCGCGGTTGTCGATGCGGATGCCCAGGCCGCGGGAGAGGCGCATGTCTATCTGGCCGAGCACGACGTTCTGGACGTTGCGCAGGAAGATGCCGTAGAGCGGGGTGCCGGTGAGCTTGAGGTTCTGGACCTCCACGTCGCGGGTGCCGCGGGAGTAGACCGGGGCCTGGTCGCCGGAACCGGTGCCGGTGACGTTGATGGTGCCGCAGACATCGAGGACGGTGTAGCTCGGGAGCGAGATGCGTGAGCCCGCCGCGATCGAGCCCGAGCCGCGGACCACGACCCGTTCCTTCGACGTGCGGCCCGACGTGAGGCTGTTGACGGCCGCCTGGACGGCGGCGCGCATGTCGGTGCCGGTGTAGACGGTGCTGCTGCCGCGCCGGGCGGTCCAGTTGCTGCCGCTCTGCACGGCCTCGGCCTGGTAGGAGCCGTCTCCGCAGGCCGTCGCTCGCGTGGGGGCGGCGGTGGCGGGGGCGGTCAGGGTGCCGGCGGCGGTGAGGACGGCGGTGGCACCGGCGGCGGCGAGGAAGGCGACTCTGCGTCCCATGGGGGCCTCGGTTTCGTCGAACGTGGGGGGTGTGCAAGCGCTTTCTGCGCGGCCGGTGAGTCTGGCAAAGGGCAGGCAAAGCGTCAATGGATGCGACACGGTCCGGAGTTGCGCGAGATGCGGGGAGTGGCCGGGCGGTCGTACGGGAAACTCGACCGCATGCGGAGTGCGTACAGCGTGGAGACGGTCAGGACCGCCGAACGGGAGCTGATGGCGCGGCTGCCGGAGGGGGCGCTGATGCAACGCGCCGCCGCCGGACTCGCCGCGGCCTGCGCCGACCTGCTGGGGCGGGTGTACGGGAGCAGGGTCGTGCTGCTGGTCGGAAGCGGGGACAACGGCGGTGACGCGTTGCACGCCGGAGCCCGGCTGGCCCGGCGCGGGGCCGGCGTCACGGCGGTCCTGCTCGCGCCGGAGCGGGCTCATGCGGGGGGCCTCGCGGCGCTGCGGCGGGCCGGGGGGCGGGTCGTGAACGCCGGTGGTGGAGCTGAAGGTGCCGGAGGGACCGCGGGTGCGCCGGGCGTCGAGGCGTTGGTCGAGCGGGCCGATCTCGTCGTCGACGGCATCGTCGGGATCGGGGGGAAGGGCGGGCTGCGGCCGGACGCGGTGCCGTTGGCCGCCGCCGCCGAGCGGTCGCGGGGCGCCGTGGTCGCCGTCGACCTGCCGAGCGGGGTCGACGCCGACACCGGGGAGGTACGCGGCGTCGCGGTGCGGGCCGATCTGACGGTGACGTTCGGGACGCACAAGCCGGGGCTGCTGATCGATCCGGCGCGGGAGTACGCGGGGTCGGTGCGCCTGGTCGACATCGGGCTGGAGCTGCCGGCCGAGCCGGAGCTGGAGGCGTTGCAGCACGCGGACGTGGCGCGGTTGCTGCCGGTGCCGCGGGCCGAGAGCGACAAGTACCGGCGGGGTGTCGTCGGCATCGCCGCCGGGTCCGCGCGCTACCCCGGGGCCGCCGTGCTCGCCGTCGCCGGGGCGCTGCGGGGCGGGGCCGGGGCCGTGCGGTACGTCGGGCCGGCCGGGGACGCCGTGATCACACGGTTCCCCGAGACGCTGGTGTCGGACCAGGGGCCGAAGCATGCCGGGCGGGTGCAGGCGTGGGTCGTCGGGCCGGGGGCCGGGGACGACGCGGCGACGGTGGGGGAGGTGCTGGCGGCGGATGTTCCGGTGCTGGTCGACGCGGACGGGCTGCGGCTGGCCGAGGCGGGGGTCGTCCGCGCGCGGCGGGCGCCGACGCTGATGACGCCGCATGCCGGGGAGGCGGCGGCGCTGCTCGGGGTCGACCGGGGGGAGGTCGAAGGCGGGCGGCTGGCGGCGGCCCGGGAGCTGGCCGGGCGGTACGGGGCGACCGTGCTGTTGAAGGGGTCCACGACGTTGGTCGCCGACTCGGAGGGCGGTGCGGTGCGGGTGAATCCGACAGGGACGTCCTGGCTGGCCACGGCGGGGAGCGGGGACGTGCTGTCGGGGTTGGCGGGGTCGTTGCTGGCGGCGGGGCTTTCCGCGGTGGACGCGGGGAGTGTGGGGGCGTATGTGCACGGGCTGGCCGGGAGGCTGGCGGCGGACGGGGCGCCCGTGGGGGCGCATGACGTGGCGGAGGCCGTTCCGGCGGCCTGGCGGAATGTTCTGGGCTGAGTGAGCGGATGTCCTCGGCCGAGCGAGAGGGATGGCTGGGGGTGGGTGGGGGTCGCCGTGGGGTGGGTCGCCCCCTCCTCCCCTGCCCGTCCCGAGTCCGGGGGCTGCCGCCCCCGGGCCCCCGCTTCGGCCTGGACGGTCTCGTCCTGAAGCGCCGGACTGGCTGGCGTGTGGCTGATGCCTCTGGGTGACCCGTGCCGCGCGGCAACCCCGGGCCGCGCCACCACCCCGTCTCTCTGATCACATGACGAGCAGACGCACCCCGGGCGCGCCCTCGCCCTCCTGCTCACCGCTGTCACCGCGCTGCCCGTCGCAGCCGCCGGTGCCGCTCCCGTACCGCCCGCTCCCGGGCCCCTGGGCGAGCTGGTCCCGGGGGTCGCGCCGGGGCCCGCGCAGCCCTGGTCCGTCGACACGCCCGACCAGGCGCTGCCGCCGGTGGTGTACACGCCGTCCGCCGAGGAGGAGGCCGTCGAGCCGCGCAGGGCGGTGGAGGGGACGTACGCGCTCGTCGAGTACGTGCCGTTGGGCGAGGCGGTCGCGCGGGTCAGCTGTACCGGGAAGGCCGGGCCGTATCAGCGGCAGGTCGAGCGGTGGCTGGGGCTGAGGGTGGACGGGAGGCAGCCGGGGGCCGACTGCCGGGCCATCCGGGCGTTCCAGGTGAGCCGGGGCATCAAGCCGGCCATCGGGTTCGCCGGGCCCGTGACGTGGGCCCGGATACGGTATCTGTCGGCACGCCGGAACCCCAATGCCGACGGTCGGTGCCCGGTGCGGAGCTACCCCGTGGCGTGTGTGGATCTCAGCCGGCAGCTGACCTGGGTGCAGCAGGGGCGGAAGGTCGTGTTCGGGGCGGTGCCGATCCGCGGCGGGCGGGCCGGATACCGGACCCGGGCCGGGTGGCACAAGGTCTGCTGGCGGCACAAGAACCACTGGTCGACGCTGTACAACACGCCCATGCCGTACTCCCAGTTCTTCAGCGGCGGGCAGGCCTTCCACGGCGTCTACGGCAGTCTCAACACCACCGTCGGCTCCATGGGCTGCGTCAATCTCTCCGTCCCCGACGCGCGGAGGCTGTGGAGCGTGCTGAAGAAGGGCGACCGCGTGTTCGTGTGGGGGCGTCGGCCCGGGACCTGGGAGTGCTCCGTTACCTTCGGTGATCTCGCCTGGTGGTGGGCATGTGCCTGGGATGAGGCCGGGGGAGGTGGAACGGCTCCGGAGTGAGTTGTCGGTCGGCGGGGGCCGGTGCCTCGGGCGTGTCGGGCGGCTCTGAGACACTGGGCGCGATGAGCGAGAGAACAGCCCCGCGGACCGCGCCCCTGCGCGCCCGCGCGGAGATCGACCTGGCCGCCCTGCGGGCCAACGTGCGGGCGCTGCGTGCCCACGCGCCGGGCGCGGCCCTGATGGCCGTCGTGAAGTCCGAGGCGTACGGCCACGGGGCTGTGCCGTGTGCCCGCGCGGCCGTCGCCGCGGGGGCGGACTGGCTGGGCACGGCGACGCCCGAGGAGGCCCTCGCCCTGCGGGCCGCCGGGCTGCCGGGCCGCATCATGTGCTGGCTGTGGACGCCCGGCGGACCCTGGCGCGAGGCGATCGAGGCGGATCTCGACGTGTCCGTCAGCGGGATGTGGGCCCTGGCGGAGGTCACCGAGGCGGCCCGCCTCGCCGGGCGGCCCGCACGGGTGCAGCTCAAGGCCGACACGGGGCTCGGGCGGGGCGGCTGCCAGCCCGGGGACGACTGGGCCGAGCTGGTCCGGGAGGCGCTGCGCGCCGAGGCAGAGGGGCTCCTGCGGGTCACGGGGCTGTGGTCGCACTTCGCCTGTGCCGACGAGCCCGGCCATCCCTCCATCGCCGCCCAGCTCGGTCGCTTCCGGGAAATGCTCGCGTACGCCGAGGAGCAGGGCGCCCGCCCCGAGGTCCGGCACATCGCCAACTCGCCGGCCACGCTCACGCTCCCCGAGAGCCATTTCGACCTGGTGCGCACCGGCATCGCCACCTACGGCATCTCGCCCAGCCCGGAGCTCGGCACCCCGTCCGACTTCGGGCTGCGCCCGGTGATGACGCTGTCCGCCTCGCTCGCCCTGGTCAAGCACGTGCCGGGCGGGCACGGCGTCAGCTACGGCCACCGGTACGTGACACCCGGCGAGACCACCCTCGGCCTCGTCCCGCTGGGCTACGCCGACGGCATCCCGCGGCACGCCTCCTCGGCCGGGCCGGTCCTGGTCGAGGGCAAGTGGCGCACGATCGCCGGGCGGGTCGCCATGGACCAGTTCGTGGTCGACCTGGGCGGCGACGAGCCCGCACCGGGCGCCGAGGCGGTGCTCTTCGGGCCCGGGGGCCGCGGCGAGCCCACCGCCGAGGACTGGGCCCAGGCGGCCGGAACCATCGCCTACGAGATCGTGACCCGGATCGGAACGCGCGTTCCTCGCGTCTATGTGAATGAGGAACAGGACGGGTAACTCGCACAGAGGACCGGTCACGAAGAACGACAGGCACCCTGGCAACACCAGCACCAGCAACACACACATCGGCACCAGCATCCCGGCGAAGAGGAGCGGTACGTGAGCGAGAGCAGCGCGGAGGCCGTCGCGAACGCCGCCACCGCGGCCGTCGCGGCCTCCGCCGCGGGGGCGGCGGGGGGCTGGCGCCGGGCGACCGGCATCGCCGGCGTCGCGATAGGCGTGGTGGCCGCGGGCGCGGCCGCCGGTGTCGCCCTGGAGCGGATGACGGTCGGCCGGGGCATGCGCCAGAAGGCCCGGCTCGCCCTCGACTCCGCCGGACCCTACGGCTCGCTGCGCGGCATGCCCGGCAAGGCGTTCTCCGACGACGGCACGGAGCTGTACTACGAGGTCGACGACCTCGACCCGGAGGCCGCCCCCGCCGCTCTCGGCCCGCGCCGCCGGCGCCTCTTCGGCCGCAAGGCCCCCGCCCCCGTCACCGTCGTCTTCAGCCACGGCTACTGCCTCAACCAGGACTCCTGGCACTTCCAGCGGGCGGCGCTCAGGGGCGTCGTACGGACCGTCCACTGGGACCAGCGCAGCCACGGCCGGTCCGGGCGGGGCGTGGCCCAGGGGCGGGGCGAGCCGATCACGATCGAGCAGCTGGGCCGCGACCTGAAGGCCGTCATCGACGCGGCCGCGCCCGAGGGGCCGATCGTGCTGGTCGGCCACTCGATGGGCGGCATGACGGTGATGGCGCTGGCCGACCAGTACCCCGAGCTGGTCCGGGAGCGGGTCGTCGGGGTGGCCTTCGTGGGGACGTCGTCGGGGCGGCTCGGCGAGGTCAACTACGGGCTTCCGGTGGCCGGCGTCAACGCGGTGCGGCGGGTGCTGCCCGGCGTGCTGAAGGCGATGGGGCAGCGGGCCGAGCTGGTGGAGAAGGGGCGCCGGGCCACCGCGGACCTGTTCGCCGGGATCATCAAGCGGTACTCGTTCGCGTCCCGGGACGTCGACCCGGCCATCGCCCGGTTCGCCGAGCGGATGATCGAGAGCACGCCCATCGACGTGGTCGCCGAGTACTACCCGGCGTTCAACGACCACGACAAGACCGAGGCGCTGGTGCACTTCGCCGACATACCGGTGCTCGTCCTGGCCGGAGTGCAGGATCTGGTCACGCCGAGTGAGCACAGCGAGGCCATCGCCGACCTGCTGCCGGACGCCGAGCTGGTGCTGGTGCCGGACGCGGGGCACCTGGTGATGCTGGAACACCCGGAAGTGGTCACCGACCGCCTAGCCGACCTGCTCACCCGTACGGGTGCCGTGCCGGCAGGAGCTACCGTGAAGGGTTATGGAAGCACCAGCAGCACCGCACAACCCGGCTGAGTCCGGATCCGTCCAGATCGTCGTCACGTCCCCCGAGCAGATGCGGGAGCTGGGCCGCCGGCTCGCGAAACTGCTGCGCGCGGGTGATCTGGTGATGCTCAGCGGAGAGCTCGGGGCGGGCAAGACGACACTGACGCGCGGGCTGGGCGAGGGGCTCGGCGTGCGCGGGGCCGTCACCTCGCCGACGTTCGTGATCGCCCGGGTGCATCCGTCGCTGGGCGACGGGCCGCCGCTGGTCCATGTCGACGCGTACCGGCTGTCCGGCGGGCTGGACGAGATGGAGGACCTGGACCTCGACGTCTCGCTGCCCGAGTCCGTGGTCGTCGTGGAGTGGGGCGAGGGCAAGGTCGAGGAGCTGACCGAGGACCGGCTCCAGGTCGTCATCCACCGCGCGGTGGGCGACACGACCGACGAGGTCCGGCGGATGACGATCACCGGTCTGGGGGAACGCTGGGCTTCGGCGGACCTGAGCGTGCTCGCGGCGTAGCTCCCGCGGCGTGGTGTTTTGATGAACGTTCCGACAAGGCGTCGGCAAGATGTTGCGTTCGGTGTCCGGGGCGTGGTCACATGGTATCCAGTCCGTAGTTAGGTGTACCTAACTACGTCCGCCCCGCCTTCGGGAGGCGTCCATGTCGGCTACAGAGAGCAAGGGGCAGCCGCTGCCGTTCGCGGTCGCCGGGGTGTCCATGCGGGACCTGCTGGCGGCGGGCGAGGCGGCGGCGCTGATCTCCACGCCACCGCGGGCTCCCGAGCCGGAGTTCGCCGAGCCGGTCGAGCCGGTGGCGGACCACCGCGAAGCGGCCTAGCGGACGACCACGAAGCGGCCTAGCGGACGACCACGAAGCGGCCTAGCGGACGACCACGAAGCGGCCTAGCGGACGACCACGAAGCGGCCTAGCGGACGACCACGACCTTGCGGCCGATCGTCGCGAACGTCCACATCGCCTCGCCGTCCGCGCGGGACTCGCGGATGCCGCCCGTGCGTACCTCCGGGGCCGGTGCGGCGGTCGAGTCGTCCACGGCCGCGCTGAAGCCGATGACCACGCCGTCCACGCTGGTGAAGCGCACGACGTGCTCGACGGGGACGCCGTCGGAGCCGGTGACCGCGTTCGAGCGGGACGTGACCGAGTAGCTGCCCGGGGCGGGGTCCACCGCGCTCGGGTGGACCCTGAACGTGCGTGTGACCGTCTCGTCCTCGCCGACCAGCCACACCCGGTCGCCGCGCAGGGAGTACACGACCCGCGCGCCCTTGCCGGAGTCTGCGGGCGGCGCGGCGGGGACCTTCCTGGCCCGGGGCGGCGCCTTCGAGACGCCGGCCGCCGGTGCGACGCCCGCCTGCGCCCGGCCCAGGCCGGGCGGGAGGCTCTGTGACGCCTGGTGGGCGAGGTAGCCGACCGTCGCCAGGGCCGCGGCGGTGAGCCCGGCCACGATCCCCGAGCTGCTGACTGCCACCGGCGCCCACCTCCGCGTCGTACGTCCCTGTCGTGCACGGTTCGCCTGCGCGCCGTGACGGTAGGTGACGGTAGCAGCAGGTGACGGCCCGACAGGCGCGGCCGTGCCGGGCCCCGGGGAGCCGTAGGCTGTTTGCGTGCTCTTGCTCGCTCTGGATACCGCCACACCCGCCGTCACCGTCGCGCTGCACGACGGCCGGGACGTCATCGCCTCGTCGAGTCAGGTGGACGCGCGCCGGCACGGGGAACTGCTGCTGCCCGCGATCGACCGGGTGCTCGCCGGGGCCGGTCTGAAGCTCGACGCCGTCACCGGGGTCGTCGCCGGCATCGGGCCGGGCCCGTACACCGGGCTGCGCGTCGGGCTGATGACCGCCGAGACCTTCGGGCTCGCGCTCGGCGTCCCCGTGCACGGCGTGTGCACGCTGGACGGCCTCGCCTACGCCACCGATCTCGCGGGCCCGTTCGTCGTGGCGACCGACGCCCGCCGCAAGGAGGTGTACTGGGCGCGCTACGCCGACTCCCGCACCCGCGTCACCGACCCGGCCGTCGACCGGCCCGCCGACATCGCCGAGCAGGTCGCGGGGCTGCCCGCGGTCGGCGCGGGCGCGCTGCTGTACCCGGACACCTTCCCCCAGGCGCACGAGCCCGAGCACGTGTCGGCCGCCGCCCTCGCCCGGCTGGCCGCGGAGAAACTGGCCGCGGGCGAGGAACTCCCCGCGCCCCGGCCGCTGTATCTGCGCCGCCCCGACGCCCAGGTCCCCAAGAACTACAAGGTGGTCACGCCCAAGTGACCGAGCCCGTGACGTGTGTGCTGCGCGAGATGCGCTGGTGGGACATCGACCGCGTGCTGGAGCTGGAGCGGGACCTCTTCCCCGAGGACGCCTGGTCGCGGGGCATGTTCTGGTCGGAGCTGGCCCATGCGCGCGGGCCGGAGGCGACCCGGAAGTACCTCGTGGCCGAGGCGGGGGAGCGGATCGTCGGGTACGCCGGTGTCGCCTCCTCCGGCGACCAGGCCGACATCCAGACCATCGCCGTCACCCGGGAGTACTGGGGGACGGGGCTGGGCGGCCGTCTCCTCACCGAGCTGCTGCGGGCCGCGACCGCCTTCGAGTGCGTCGAAGTCATGCTGGAGTGCCGTGTGGACAACATCCGCGCGCAGAAGCTGTACGAGCGCTTCGGCTTCGAGGCCATCGGCTTCAGGCGCGGCTACTACCAGCCGGGGAACGTGGACGCCCTGGTGATGCGACTGACCACGAAACCCGACAGCGGCTCCGCCGCGGGTTCGACTTCCGTACGAGGAACCCAGACCAATGACTGACTCACGCGACGAGCCTCTCGTTCTCGGCATCGAGACCTCCTGCGACGAGACCGGCGTCGGCATCGTCCGCGGCACCACCCTGCTCGCCGACGCCATCGCCTCCAGCGTCGACGAGCACGCCCGGTTCGGCGGTGTCGTGCCCGAGGTCGCCTCCCGGGCGCACCTGGAGGCGATGGTCCCCACCATCGACCGCGCGCTGAAGGAGGCGGGAGTCACCGCCCGCGACCTCGACGGCATCGCCGTCACCGCCGGCCCCGGCCTCGCCGGTGCCCTGCTGGTCGGCGTCTCGGCGGCGAAGGCGTACGCCTACGCGCTCGGCAAGCCCCTGTACGGCGTCAACCACCTCGCCTCGCACATCTGCGTCGACCAGCTGGAGCACGGCGCGCTGCCCGAGCCGACCATGGCGCTGCTGGTGTCCGGCGGCCACTCCTCGCTGCTGCTGTCCACGGACATCACCTCCGACGTCCGCCCGATGGGCGCGACCATCGACGACGCGGCCGGTGAGGCCTTCGACAAGATCGCCCGCGTGCTGAACCTGGGCTTCCCGGGCGGCCCGGTCATCGACCGGTACGCCCGCGAGGGCGACCCGGACGCGATCGCCTTCCCACGCGGCCTGACCGGTCCGCGCGATCCCGCCTACGACTTCTCCTTCTCCGGGCTGAAGACGGCCGTGGCGCGCTGGATCGAGGCCAAGCGGGCGGCGGGGGAGGAGGTCCCGGTGCGGGACGTGGCGGCCTCCTTCCAGGAGGCGGTCGTGGACGTGCTGACCCGCAAGGCCGTCCGGGCCTGCAAGGACGAGGGTGTCGACCACCTGATGATCGGCGGCGGTGTGGCCGCCAACTCCCGGCTGCGGGCCCTGGCACAGGAGCGCTGCGAGGCCGCCGGCATCCGGCTGCGGGTGCCGCGGCCCAAGCTGTGCACGGACAACGGGGCGATGGTCGCCGCGCTCGGCGCCGAGATGGTGGCCCGCAACCGCGCCGCGTCGAGCTGGGACCTGTCGGCGGACTCCTCGCTGCCGGTGACGGAGCCGCACGTGCCGGGCCACCACCACGACCACGATCATGTGCACGAGATCAGCAAGGAGAACCTCTACTCGTGACGGTCGCCCTGATGTGGGAGGCGCGGGCGGTGCCCGGTCGGGGCGAGGACCTGCTGGCCTGGGCACGGGCGCAGGAGCTGCCCCGCGCCCCCCTGCGCCGCGAGACCCTGCGCGCCCCCCAGGACCGGGTCCTCGTCATCACCTGGTGGGACGCCCCCTACGACGCCGAGCTGCCCGAACTTCCCGAGCCGGACGGGGAGTTGGTCACGCGGGCCGTGCACCGGTGGCGGTTCGAGTCGGTGGACGCCGGCTGACCGAGAGCTCCCAGGGCCTGCCGTCGACGTGACCCCGCCACAGCAGCAGACCGTGCCTGCGCTCCCAGTGGGCGGCGACCGCGGCCTGGCCCAGCCAGTCGAGAGCCGACCACAGGCAGATCACCGCCGTCCACGGCTCCCACAGGGCCAGCGGCACCGCGAACAGCGTGTACAGCACGAACATCCGTGGGCTGAACGGCCGGTCGCGCAGGAAGCGCTCGGCGGCCGGGGCCGGGTCGGTGCCGTCGAGCCGTACCGCCTTCTCGAAGTCCCGTACGTCGCTGAACCACTTGATCCTGGTGGCCTTGAGGAGCGTCCACACCCCGATGGAGGCGACCACGGCGGCGGCATACAGCCCCAGCCGGCCGGGTTCGGACGGCGGGGAGAAGCCGCGGGCCAGGCCCACGGCCGTCAGGGCGACGGCCGCGGCGGCCAGGACCGAGACGACGGCCCGCAGTTCGTGGTGCACCAGTCTGTCCACGCGCTTCCCCCGGCATCCCCGCGCGGAGGCTCACACCGCCCCCGACACCTCCGTCTCGCACCGCAGCCGCCGGTCGGCGCCGAGCACCCGGGCCGGGCCCGTGAGGGTGAGGTGGGCCGTGTGGCGTACGTCCGTGCTGGACGCCGCCAACCGTAGTTCCAGGGCGCCCGGTTCGACCACCCTGCGGCCGGAACGGTCGGTGAACGCCGAAAGGTCCGTGTGGAAACGGAACAGCACCCGGGCCGCGTCCCCCGGCGCCAGCCGCACGCGCTGGTAGCCGATCAGCCGCATATCGGGCCGGGTCACGGAAGCCACCGGGTCGTGCAGATACAGCTGCACGACCTCCGCGCCTTCGCGGTCGCCCGTGTTGCGGACGGTCACCGAGACGTCGTACGCCCCGTCCGTGCCGATCCGGGCCGGCTCCTCGCCGCCCGTGCCGTCCTCCCAGACGAACGTCGTGTACGAGCGGCCGTGCCCGAAGGCGTACAGCGGGGTCGGGTCGAGGTTACTGACCTCGCCCGCGAGGCCGAGGGGCGGCTGGAGGTACGTCCAGGGCTGGCCGCCGGGGGCCTGCGGGACGCTCACGGGCAGGCGGCCCGACGGGTTCACGCGGCCCGACAGCACTCCCGCCACCGCCGGGCCGCCCTCCTCCCCCGGGAAGAACGCCTGGACGACCGCGCCCAGGCGGCCGTGCCAGCGGCCGAGCGCGTAGGGACGGCCGGTCAGCAGCACCAGCACCACGGGGACGCCCGTGGCGACCAGCGCGTCCAGCAGCTCGCCCTGGGTGCCCGGCAGGGCGAGGTCCGTCGCGTCGCAGCCCTCGCCCGAGGTGCCGCGGCCGAACAGTCCCGCCCGGTCGCCGAGGACCGCCACGCACACGTCCGCCTCGGCGGTGCGGGCGATGGCCTCCTCGAAGCCGGAGGTGTCCGGGTCCGTCACGTCGCAGCCTTGCGCGAACGTCACCTTGGCGTCGGGGAGTTCGGTGCGCAGGGCGTCGAGGACGGTCGGGATCTCGATGCCGGTCGGGACGCCGGGGTGGTGGGTGAGGACGTGGGAGGGGAAGGAGTAGCAGCCCAGCATGGCCAGGGCGTCGGCCGCCCGGGGTCCGACCACCGCGATCCGGGTGTCGGGGGCCAGCGGGAGCAGGCCGTCGGGGTTGTCGAGCAGGACGACGGACTCCTCGGCCAGGCGGCGGGCCAGGATCCGGTTGCCCGTGGAGTCGAGCTCGACCGCGGCGGCCGGCTCGGGGGTCCAGTCCTCGTCCAGCAGGCCCAGTTCGCACTTCTGGAGCAGGACACGGCGGACCGCGCGGTCCACGAGTTCCTCGGGGATCTCGCCCGAGCGGACCGCGTCCACCAGGGGACCGCCGTAGCACTTCAGGCTCGGCAGTTCCACGTCGATGCCGGCCTCCAGGGCCGCGTGGGCCGCCTCGGCCGGGGTGCCGGCGACCCGGTGGAGGGTCTGGAGGAAGCCGATGCCGAAGTAGTCCGCGACGACTGTGCCGGTGAAGCCCCACTCCTCGCGCAGGAGTCCGGTCAGCAGCTCGGGGTCCGCCGAAGCGGGGACGCCGTCCCGCTCCGTGTACGCGGCCATCACCGAACGGGCCCCGCCCTCGCGCAGCGCCATCTCGAAGGGCGGGAGCGTGACGTCCGCGAACTCGCGGATGCCGGCCCGTACGGGGGCCAGGTTGCGGGCGCCGGCCGAGGAGGCGTACCCGGCGAAGTGCTTCAGCGTGGCGACGACCCCGGCCGACTCCAGCCCCCGCACATAGGCCGTGCCGACCGTGCCGACCAGGTACGGGTCCTCGCCGATCGTCTCCTCCACGCGGCCCCAGCGCGGATCGCGTACGACGTCCAGGACGGGCGCGAGGCCCTGGTGCACGCCGGCCGAGCGCAGGTCGTCGCCGATGCGGCGGGCCATCTCCTCGACCAACGGGGGGTCCCAGGTCGCGCCCCAGGCCAGCGGGACCGGGTAGGCCGTGGCCTGCCAGGCGGTGAAACCGGCCAGGCATTCCTCGTGCGCGATCGCCGGGATGCCGAAGCGGCCGGCCTCTTTGATACGGCGCTGGGCGCGGGCCAGGGCCTGCGCGCCGAGCGCCGGGTCGATGGGGGCGGTGCCGAAGGAGCGCGTGAGCTGGCCCAGGCCGCGGGTGATCAGCTCGTCCCAGTCGTAGTCCACGGTCATGTCGTGCTGGTGCGGAGCGACTCCGCCGCCGTCCGTCGCGGCGCCCACCCACACGCCGTACAGCTGGGCGGTCTTCTCCTCCAGGGTCATCCGGGAGAGCAGGTCGTCGACGCGGGCGGTGGCGGGCAGGGCGGGGTCACGCCAGGGCGCGGTGGTCATGAAGCTCCTGTCGGGTGGACGGACGGCCCTCTCACGAAGTGCTCACGAGCGTTTCTCACGCCCGCTTCCACGAATGTTTCGATAAGTATGTCGAATGTTCCGGGAACCTATGGCGCCACGGGGACTTCGTCAAGAGGGCCCGCAGGGATACGATCGCCGCCATGACATCCCCGGAGCCGGTGGAAAGCCGGACGCAAACCCGGACGCAGGGGCGCAGTGCGCAGACCGCGACGCTCGCCGAGATCGCCCGTGAGGCCGGTGTGTCGGCGCCGACTGTTTCGAAGGTCCTCAACGGCCGGGCCGACGTCGCCCCCGCCACCCGGGCCCGCGTCGAGGACCTGCTGCGGGCCCACGGTTACCGGCGCCGCCGCGCGGAGGCGACCCGCTCGCCCCTGATCGACCTGGTCTTCCACGAACTGGAGAGCGCCTGGGCGCTGGAGGTCATCCGGGGCGTGGAGAACGTGGCCCGGGACGCGGGGCTCAGCGTGGTGCTGTCCGAGAGCGCGGGACGGCTCACCCCCGGGCGGACCTGGGCCGACCAGGTCGCCGCGCGCCGCCCGCACGGCGTGATCCTGGTCCTGTCCGGGCTCGACGAGTCGCAGCGGGCGCTGCTGACCAGCCGCGCCATCCCGTTCGTGGTGATGGACCCGGCCGGCGACCCGGGGGCCGACGTGCCCTCGATCGGCGCGACCAACTGGCAGGGCGGTCTCGCGGCCACCCGGCACCTGGTCGAGCTGGGGCACCGCAGGATCGGCGCGATCAGCGGGCCGACGCAGATGATGTGCAGCCGCGCCCGGGTCGACGGCTACCGGGCCGCGCTGGAGACGGCCGGGCTGCCGGTCGACCCCGGGCTGATCGCGAACGGCGACTTCCACCACGAGGCCGGCTACCGGCTGGGCCTGGAGCTGCTGCGCCGCCCGGACCGGCCGACCGCCGTCTTCGCCGGGAACGACCTCCAGGCGCTCGGGCTGTACGAGGCCGCGCGCGAGCTGGGGCTGCGCATCCCCGAGGACCTGAGCGTGGTCGGGTTCGACGATCTGCCGGTGGCGCCCCTGGTCGGGCCGCCGCTGACGACCGTACGGCAGCCGCTGACGGAGATGGCCGAGGCGGCGGCCAAGCTGGTCCTCGACCTCGGTCGTGAGGCCGGTACCCCGGCCGCCACCCGGGTGGAGCTGGCGACGAGCCTGGTGGTGCGCAGCAGTACGGCGGCGCCTGCGGGCGGCTGACTGACCGCTGTTGCTGTATTGACGGGTGTTCCGGGCCCCTCCACACTGCACCGAAGTCAATCGGCTGCACCACCGAAACTTTCGGAGGCACCCGCAATGAGATCGCTGAGATCGCTGAGATCGGGCTTACTCGCACCCCTGCTGGCCGGCGTCGTCGCGGCAGGCTCCCTGCTGGTCACGGCCCCCGCCGCGCACGCCGCCGACGCCCCCCTGCGCGACCTCGCCGAGGCCAAGGGCAAGGTCATGGGCACGGCGGTCACCGGCTCGAAGCTCACCGGCACCTACGGCGAGATCGCAGGGCGCGAGTTCAACTGGCTCACTCCCGGCAACGCCATGAAGTGGGGCTCCGTCGAGCCGAGCCGGGGCAGCTACGACTGGGCCGAGGCCGACCAGATCGTGAACTTCGCCGAGGCCCACGGCCAGCAGGTGCGCGGCCACACCCTGCTCTGGCACCAGCAGAACCCGGGCTGGCTGACCAACGGCAGCTGGACCCGGGACCAGCTCAGCGCCGTCGTCCAGGACCACATCGCCACCGAGGTCGGCCGCTACAAGGGCCGGCTGGCCGCCTGGGACGTGGTCAACGAGCCCTTCAACGAGGACGGCACCTACCGCCCGACGCTCTTCCACAACACCCTCGGGCAGGACTACATCGCACAGGCCCTCACCTGGGCCCGGGCCGCCGACCCGGGCGCCAAGCTGTACATCAACGACTACAACGTCGAGGGCGTCAACGCGAAGAGCACGGCTCTCTACAACCTGGTCAAGTCGCTGAAGGAGCGCGGAGTTCCGATCGACGGCGTCGGGCTTCAGGCCCATCTCATCGTCGGCCAGGTGCCCTCGACCATGCAGCAGAACATCCAGCGCTTCGCCGACCTGGGCGTCGACGTGGCGATCACCGAGCTGGACATCAGGATGCAGCTGCCGGCGACGCAGGCGAAGCTGACCCAGCAGGCCGCCGACTACGAGGCGGTCATGAACGCCTGCCTGGCGGTCGCGCGCTGCTCCGGCGTCACCGTGTGGGGCTTCACCGACTCCGACTCCTGGATCCCGGACACCTTCCCCGGCCAGGGCGCGGCGACCCCGTACGACGAGAACTACCAGCCGAAACCGGCGTACCACGCCATCGCGGAGGCCCTCGGCGGGACGACGACCCCACCGGCGGGCGCCTGCTCGGCGACGTACGGCGTCACCAGTCAGTGGAGCACGGGCTATACGGGCCAGGTGCGGATCGCCTGCTCGGGGGCCTCGCTGTCGTCGTGGAAGGCGGAGTGGACGTTCGGTGCCGGACAGCGGATCACGCAGGCCTGGAACGCGAGCTGCACGCAGTCGGGTGCGGCGGTGAGTTGCGTGAACGCCTCGTACAACGGGTCGGTGCCGGACGGCGGTTCGGTCACGTTCGGCTTCAACGGCTCGTGGAGCGGGAGCAACCCGGTGCCCGTGGTGACTCTGGGGTGAGACCGGGCCGAGAAGTCTGAGAATTTCCGAAGAAAACAGCCCCGAGGGTCCTGCTCGTAACAATTCGGACTTACGTTCCTGCCCGTGACGGGACGTGACGGGAACGGGGACGCGGGCGAAGCGGTGGGCCGGCGGTCGAGAGCGCTGCGGATCGCCGGCCTCACCCTGGCGGGTGCGCTGGTGCTGGGCATCGGGTCGGCGGGCTGGGCCTACTGGCATCTCAGCAACAACATCACCGGCGTCGACATCAACAACGCGCTGGGCGACAACCGCCCGCCGAAACCGGCGGTCACACCGTCCCCTTCCGTGTCGGCCCTGCCCAGCGGGGCTCTCAACATCCTGGTCCTGGGCTCCGACTCGCGCAGCGGCGAGGAGAACCGGAGGCTCGGCGGCGGCGACAGCTCCGGTGCCCGCTCCGACACGGCGATGGTCGTCCACCTCGACGCCGGGCGCACCAGCGCGACGGTGGTGAGCATCCCGCGCGACACCCTGGTCACCCGCCCCTCCTGCCCGCGCCCGTCCGGCGGGCCGACGGCCGTCGCGTACAACTCCATGTTCAACAGCGCCTACGCGGTGGGCGGTCCGGTCTGTGCGGTGAAGACGGTCGAGGCGGTCACCGGCGTCCGGATGGACCACTACATCGAGATCGACTTCTCCGGTTTCGCGCAGCTCGTGGACGCGCTCGGCGGCGTCACCGTCACCACGGACGAGGACATCTCCGATGACGACAGCCATCTGCGCCTGAAGGCGGGCACCCACCACCTGGACGGCGCCCAGGCCCTCGCCCTGGCCCGCACCCGGCACGGCATAGGCGACGGCAGCGACCTGGGCCGGATAGGCCTCCAGCAGAAGCTGGTGAAGGCACTGCTGGATCAGATCGCCGCGCAGAACCTGCTCACCGACCCGGCGAAGCTGTACCGGGTCGCGGACGCGGTGACCGCCGGCCTCACCACCGACACCGGCCTGGACTCCCTCGGCGAGCTGACCCGGCTCGGGCAGAGCCTCGAGGGCCTGTCGGCGAGCGCCGTGCGGACGGTGACGATGCCGGTGGTGCGGGCGCCCTCGGATCCCAACCGGGTGGTGGCCGAGGAGCCGGAGGCGCGGAAGCTGTGGGAGTCGCTGCGCTGACCTGCGGAGACAGGCTCCGGAGTCCCCGGTGGAACTGAACCGGGCGGTGGCCGTCTCGATGGCCGAGGGCCCGGCCCCGGCCCCGTCCATCGTCGACTCCCTGATGGACGACCCCGCCCTGCGGGACTACCACTGGCCAGCGTGCGAGGCGACCTGCTGTCCCGCCTCGGCCGCACGGCGGAGGCCCGGGCGGAGTTCGAACGGGCGGCGTCGCTGACGCGCAACGAGCGTGAGAGGGAGCTGTTGTCCCGGCGGGTGGCGGAGCAGTCCTGACGGCTCCTGCCTACGCGGGATGCCCGATGAGCATCGCCGGTGCTCCCGCGACCCGGGTCAGGAACACCGTGGCCGAGTGGGGCCCTTGGGGCTTGACCTTCCTGCGGAGCTCCTCCGGCTCGACCGCCGAGCCCCGCTTCTTCACCGTGAGGGTGCCGACCTGCCGCTCCCGCAGCAGGGCCTTCAGCTTCTTGACGTTGAAGGGCAGATGGTCGGTGATCTCGTAGGCGGTGGCGTACGGGGTCGGGCGCAGGGCGTCGGCCGTGACGTACGCGATGGTCGCGTCGAGCAGTCCGCCGCCGACCTCGTCGGCCACCTCGGCGACCAGGTGGGCCCGGATGACGGCGCCGTCGGGCTCGTACAGGTAGCGGCCGGGCGGGCGGACCTCCGGGTCGGGCAGACCGCGGGAGAGCAGGGTGCGCGGGCCCGGCAGCAGGGTGGCCCGTACCGCCCCGGGCTCGGTGCCGAACCACAGCACCGCTTCCTTCACGTCACCGCCGTCGGAGATCCACTCGGCCTCGGCGTCCTCCGGGACCGCCTCGTGCGGGATGCCGGGGGCGATCTTCAGCGCGGCGGCGAGAGGGGCCCGGCGGGCGGCGGAGACCGCCCAGGACAGGGGCGGCGAGTACGCCTCGGGGTCGAAGATCCGGCCCCGGCCGCCGCGCCTGGCCGGGTCGACGAACACGGCGTCGTACCCGGCCGTGTCCACCTCCGTGACATCCGCCTCCCGCACCTCGATCAGGCCGGCCAACCCCAGCGCCTCGGCGTTCGCCCGCGCCGTCGCGGCCGTCACCGGGTCCCGGTCGACGGCCAGGACCCGGACCCCGGCCCGGGCCAGCGCGATCGCGTCACCGCCGATGCCGCAGCACAGGTCGGCGACCGAGGCCACACCCGACTCCGCGAGCCGCCGCGCCCGGTAGGCCGCCACGCTCGCCCGGGTCGACTGCTCCACCCCGTTCGGCGTGAAGAACATCCGCCCGGCGTCCTCGGCCCCGAACTTCACCACCGCCCGCTGCCGCAGCCGCGCCTGGCCCAGCGCCGCCGACACCAGCTCGGCGGGGTGCTCGCGACGCAGCCGCGTCGCGACGGCCAGCTCCCGCGCCGGATCGGTGTCCCGCACCTCGTCGAGGAGGGCGCGGCCTTCGGGGCTGAGGAGGAGCGCGAGGTCGTTCACCGGATCATTGTCGGCCACGGGGCGGGGTGGGCGGTGGGGCGGTCCGGGCTGGGGTGCGGGTAGGCCCAGGCGTGGGGTGCGGTCGGGCCCGGGCCCGGGACGCTGGTGGGTTCGGGGCCGGGTGGTGGGTGGTGGGCTGCTGCTCCGGGGGTGTCCGCTCTCCGGCTGCGCCGGGCGCGGGCGGTGGCTTCGGCATCCTGTGGTGGGCCGGGCGATGGGTGGCGGGCGGCGGTCTCTTGCTCCGGCGTGTCCGCTGCTCCGGCTGCGGACAGGCGGGGCGGTGACTCCGGCATCCTGCGATGAGCCGGGGGACGACAGGCCCCTGTTCCGCAGGCGTCCGCTGCGCCGGCTGCGGCATTACGCGGCGCCGCCGGAACAGGGCGGCCGGCCTGGTGGTCCCTCGTGTCGCGGAGGTCGGCCCGGCCTGGGGCCGGGAGCGAGCCGTGGTGCTGTGTGCGCGCCGGAAGGCCGGCCCGGATCCGGGTGGGCCGGTGTGCTCCGTCCGCGTGCGCGCGGAGGCGGACCCTGTGGGCCACTCGGTGGATGGCGCGTCGCCGGTCGCGGTGTCGCGGCCGATCCGGGATCGCCGGCTGCGAGGATCCGGCATCATGCGAGTAGTCGTACAAAATGACAAAAGCCGGGCATCTGGCGGTGTGCGGATCGGCATCGCGGTGCTCACCCTCGCCGCCATCGCCTCAGGTTGTGCACAGGGTGACAGCGGCCGGATCACCCCGGCCGGCGGTCAGCAGCCCCTCGACGCGCCCCCGGCCCGCGCGCTCGACTCCTACGCCTCCAAGCTGCGCGCCGCGCACGCCGCCCAGGTCGCCGCCGCACAGCGCTGGGGGCTGAGGAAGGTCCCCCTGACCGCCCCGCCGGCCCCCGCGAAGAAACCGACGATCAGGACCCGCGAGGGCTTCGAAGTGGCCGGCCACCGGAGACTGAACCTGCCGCCCGTCTTCACCACGGTCCCCACCCGGGACAGGGTCGTCTTCCTCACCATCGACGACGGCGCCGAGAAGGACCCGGCGTTCCTGCGGATGATGAGCGAGCTGAAGGTCCCCTACAGCGCCTTCCTCAGCGGCTACCTGGTCAAGGACGACTACCGCTACTTCGAGAAGATGCAGGACGCAGGCGTGGTCCTGAACAACCACACCCTCCGCCACCGGCACATGCGGGGCCTGCCCTATCGGGCGCAGAAGCGCGAGATCTGCGGCATGCAGCGCCTCCTCGAGAAGCGCTACGGCAAGCGCCCGACCCTCTTCCGCCCGCCCTACGGCAGCTACGACAGGGCGACCCTGCGCGCCGCCAAGGCCTGCGGCATCGAGTACGCCCCCCTCTGGAACGAGGAGGTCTTCGCCGACCGCTGGGAGTACCGCGAGTGGGACCGGAAACTGCACCCGGGCGACATCGTCCTCAGCCACTTCCGCGGCCGCGACCAGTGGCCGGGCACGATGCCAGACATGATCCGCCGCTTCCTGAACAAGGTCACGGCCGAGGGATACGCGGTGGGGCGGCTGGAGGACTACCTGTGAGGCGGCGGTCGCCGGCCGCCCTGGTCTGTGCGGGGGTGCTCCTGCTGGCCGGCTGCGCCGGGGCCGCGGGGGAGCGGGCGGGGGCGGACGGCCGGGGCCGGTCCCCGGCGCACGCGTCGAGCGACGTCCGCGGACCGGACCGAGGAGACCGAGGCGGTCTCCCGCCGGTCGTGGATCACGTCCGCACCCGCGACCGGGTCGTCTTCCTGACCTACGACGACGGCGCCGAGCGCGACCCCCGCTTCGTCGGCCTCGTCCGCGAACGGCGGCTTCCGGTCAGCATGTTCCTCACGGACAGCGTCGTAGGGCCCGGCTACGGCCACTTCGCCCGCCTCCGCACGGTCGGCGCGTCCATCCAGAACCACACCCTCGACCATCCCGCCCTGCGCGGCCTGCCCTACGCGGGCCAGCGCGCCGAGATCTGCGGCCAGCAGCACAAACTCCGCTCCCGCTTCGGCATCCGCCCCCGCCTCTTCCGCCCGCCCTACGGCACGTACGACACGACGACCCTGCGCGCCGCCGCCGACTGCGGCATCACGGCGGTCGTCCTCTGGCGGGCGTCCCTGGGAACCGACGGCCACCTGACCTACACCCGCGGCGAGCCCGGCCTGCGCCCCGGCGACATCGTCTCCGTCCCGTCCGGCGAGCCCGCGTCCCTGACGCTCACGGAACGCACGGAACGCCTGCTGAGGGAGATCAGGGTCAGGGGGCTGCGGGTGGGGCGGCTGGAGGACTATCTCTGACTCCTCCAGGCCGACGCGCCGTCCGGTAATTGGCACTCCGCTTGACCGAGTGCTAATCGCAGTCATAGTCTCGGCTCTGGCACTCGACATAGGAGAGTGCCAACACAGCGACGGGCAGGTCCGGCACCCGCGACGACGGATCCACCTGGTCGCCACCTCAGACAGTTAACCCCGTGAGATCTCCGAAGGGGGAGGTCGGATCGTGACGACCACCAGCTCCAAGGTTGCCATCAAGCCGCTCGAGGACCGCATTGTGGTCCAGCCGCTCGACGCGGAGCAGACCACCGCCTCTGGCCTGGTCATCCCGGACACCGCCAAGGAGAAGCCCCAGGAGGGCGTCGTCCTGGCCGTGGGCCCGGGCCGCTTCGAGGACGGCAACCGTCTTCCGCTCGACGTTTCCGTCGGCGACGTCGTGCTCTACAGCAAGTACGGCGGCACCGAGGTGAAGTACAACGGCGAGGAGTACCTCGTCCTCTCGGCCCGCGACGTGCTCGCGATCGTCGAGAAGTAATTCACCCCAAGCACACTGCTTTGAGCTGCGCCCCTGGCCCCCCGCGATCGATAAGAAGCCGGGCGCCCGGGGCGCAGTGCCGTTAACCCAGATTCCGGAAGAGGGCTCACGCTCCCATGGCGAAGATCCTGAAGTTCGACGAGGACGCCCGTCGCGCCCTCGAGCGCGGCGTCAACAAGCTTGCCGACACGGTCAAGGTGACGATCGGCCCCAAGGGCCGCAACGTCGTCATCGACAAGAAGTTCGGCGCCCCTACCATCACCAACGACGGTGTCACGATCGCCCGCGAGGTCGAGATCGAGGACCCGTACGAGAACCTCGGTGCCCAGCTGGTCAAGGAGGTGGCGACCAAGACCAACGACATCGCGGGTGACGGTACGACCACCGCGACCGTGCTCGCCCAGGCGCTCGTGCGCGAGGGCCTGAAGAACGTCGCCGCCGGTGCCTCCCCGGCCGCCCTGAAGAAGGGCATCGACGCCGCCGTCGCCGCGATCTCCGAGGACCTCCTGTCCTCCGCCCGCCCGATCGACGAGAAGTCCGACATCGCCGCGGTCGCGGGGCTGTCCGCCCAGGACAGCCAGGTCGGCGAGCTCATCGCCGAGGCTATGGACAAGGTCGGCAAGGACGGTGTCATCACCGTCGAGGAGTCCAACACCTTCGGTCTGGAGCTGGACTTCACCGAGGGCATGGCCTTCGACAAGGGCTACCTGTCGCCGTACTTCGTGACGGACCAGGAGCGCATGGAAGCCATCCTGGACGACCCGTACATCCTCATCACGCAGGGCAAGATCTCCTCCATCGCGGACCTGCTGCCGCTGCTGGAGAAGGTCATCCAGTCCAACTCCTCCAAGCCGCTGCTGATCATCGCCGAGGACGTCGAGGGCGAGGCCCTGTCGACCCTCGTCGTGAACAAGATCCGTGGCACCTTCAACGCCGTCGCGGTGAAGGCCCCCGGCTTCGGCGACCGCCGCAAGGCGATGCTGCAGGACCTGGCGGTCCTCACCGGCGCCACGGTCGTCTCCGAGGAGGTCGGCCTCAAGCTCGACCAGGTCGGCCTGGACGTGCTCGGCTCCGCTCGCCGCGTGACCGTCACGAAGGACGACACCACGGTCGTCGACGGCGCCGGCAACAAGGACGACGTGCAGGGCCGCGTCGCCCAGATCAAGGCCGAGATCGAGACCACCGACTCCGACTGGGACCGCGAGAAGCTCCAGGAGCGCCTCGCGAAGCTGGCCGGCGGCGTGTGCGTCATCCGCGTGGGTGCCGCCACCGAGGTCGAGCTCAAGGAGCGCAAGCACCGTCTGGAGGACGCCATCTCCGCGACCCGCGCCGCGGTCGAGGAGGGCATCGTCTCCGGTGGTGGCTCCGCCCTCGTCCACGCCGCCAAGGTCCTGGAGGGCGGTCTCGGCAAGACCGGCGACGAGGCCACCGGTGTCGCGGTCGTCCGCCGCGCGGTCGTCGAGCCGCTGCGCTGGATCGCCGAGAACGCCGGCCTGGAGGGCTACGTCATCACC
Source organism: Streptomyces caelestis (assembly GCF_014205255.1). Classification (GTDB taxonomy): domain Bacteria; phylum Actinomycetota; class Actinomycetes; order Streptomycetales; family Streptomycetaceae; genus Streptomyces; species Streptomyces caelestis. The sequence continues at coordinate 5,345,464 of NZ_JACHNE010000001.1, forward strand.
TCCAAGGTCGCCGAGCTCGACAAGGGCCAGGGCTTCAACGCCGCCACCGGCGAGTACGGCGACCTGATCAAGGCCGGCGTCATCGACCCGGTCAAGGTCACCCGCTCCGCCCTGGAGAACGCCGCCTCCATCGCCTCCCTCCTGCTCACGACCGAGACCCTGGTCGTCGAGAAGAAGGAAGAGGAGGAGCCGGCCGCCGGAGGCCACAGCCACGGCCACTCCCACTGAGGCACCGACCTCGCGGCAGAAGCCCCCGTCCCGCCTCGCGCGGAACGGGGGCTTCTCCCGTATGTCCGGTCACAACTCCAGCGGGTCCAGCGCCCCGAGCTGCTGCATCAGCCCCAGCCGGTCGTACTGCCACCAGCCCTCGGCGATCTTCCCGTCCGGCGTGCACCGGTGGACGGTCGTCCCGGTCATGGTGACGTCCTTGCCGGTCGGCGGAATCCCGAGGAACTCGCCGTTGTGCCTGCCGTGGAAGGTCCACCGGGTGCACACCCGGTCGCCCTGCGCGATCTGGTCCTCGATCGTGAACGAGAAGTCGAACCCGCCCCGCCAGACCTCCACCTCGCGCCGCACCGCGTCCAGCCCGATGACGTCCTGCACATTGGCGGGATCGTGGTCGTGGTAGTCCTCGATGAACACGTCGTTGAACGCGGGCGCCGCGCCCTTCCCGGGCAACAGCTCGAAGAACCGGCGCGCGGTGGCCGCGTTCAGCTGCTCGTCCCGCACCACGTCGAGGTCCGTGAACGTCGGCGTCTCGTCGCAGAGCGCCACCATCTCCTGGAAGATCCGGTCGGTCTCCGGAAGCCCGGAGTTGCGCATCGCCTCCTCGTACGACGGGAACTCCACGATCTCGACGATGTGCGTGGCGTCGGCCCGGTCCTTCGCCACCACACTGTGGGTAGCGGTCCGTTTCCCCTTGGTCTGCTCGACCCACCTGTCCATCAGCCGGTTCATCTCGTCGAGCCGGCTGGTCCTGCATTCGATGAGCTGTACGAAGGTCATGCTCTCGCCTCCGGCCCCCCTGGGTCCGGCTGAACAGCTCCATTGTCCTAGCGGGAGGGGCGCTGTGCCTGTCGGGGCTTTGATCCGTTCACCCGACGGCGCGGGCCGCGGCGCGCACGAGGCATGGGCGGGTGGGATGGCGCCTGGTTCGCGCTCTCGTGCGGGCGAGGTTGTGCGAGGAGGCCAAGCGGTGGGTGCGCCATGTTCCTGCCGGTGATGAACACGACAGCGCGCGGGAGTCCCTCGTGGTGGCTCTCGCCGAAGCCGGCGACGTCTCGGCGGCGCTGAACTGGGCCAGGCCGCTCAGTGAGTACCCCGAAGCGGCGGTGTTGCCCTGGTCCCCGGGGTCGCCCCGGACAGAGCCCGCTCCCTCGTGATCCAGGCGATGCGGCACGGGGAGTGGCAGGAAGCCCTCCCCGCCGTGCTGCACGTGGAACCCGCCGCCGTGGCGTTCCTCGTCGATGCCTTCCGGCCCGCGCCTACTGCGGCCCGTACTTCCGCCCCGTCCTAGACGAAACCGCTCCCAGCACCCCCCGCGGCACCAGCTTCGCCGCCCCCATCAGTGCCTTGTAGCGCGGGTCCGGAATGGACAGCGTCTTGCCGCGCGCCAGGTCGTGCAGCGCCGCCGCCACCAGCTTGTCCGCGTCGAGCCACATCCACCCCGGGATGTTGTCCGTGCCCATCCCGGCCCGGTCGTGGAACTCGGTGCGCACGAAACCGGGGCAGAGCGCCATCAGCCGTACGCCGCTGCCGGCCAGGTCGCGCGCGGCGCCCTGGGAGAACTGCACGACCCAGGCCTTGGAGGCGCCGTAGGTGCCCCGCGGGACGAACGCGGCTACCGACGCGACGTTCACCACGCCACCACGGCCGCGCTCCCGCATGGCCTCCGTCGCCGCGGACGTCAGCCGCAGCACCGCCTCGCAGTGCACCTTCAGCATCCGCAGCTCGTCGACCATGGGGACGTCGAGATAGCGGCCCTTGTTGCCGAAGCCGGCGTTGTTGATCAGCAGGTCGACGGGGTTCTTGCGGTCGCCCAGCCGGTCGGCCACCGACTCGATGCCCTTGTCCTCGGCGAGGTCGGCCGTCAGCACCTCCGCCTCGATGCCGTGCCGGTCGTGCAGCTCGGTCGCCTGTTCCCGCAACCGCTTGGTGTCGCGGGCGACCAGCACGAGGTTGTGCCCGTCCGCCGCCAATCGCCGCGCGAACGCGGCCCCGATGCCTGCCGTCGATCCCGTAATCAGAGCCGTTGTCATGGCAGAAGGTTAGTGACCTGGACCATGTGCGTCCGCTTCCGTGCGCAGGCCTCGCAGGTGAAGGGTCGGTGGAGACCCGCACGACGAGCGGCCGTCAGGCCCCGTGCTTCTCCGCGTACTCCCGCGCCAGCCTCAGCGACTCCGGGTGCAGCGCCTCGCCCGCCGCCAGCAGCCGCGGCAGCAGCGTCCGCTCGGTGGTCACCGCCCGGAACTGGAGGGCCACGGTCACGTCGTGCTCCGGCCGGTGCACGATCTCGACGGGGTCGCCCGCCCGGATCTCACCGGGCTCGATCACCCGCAGATACGCCCCGGGCGCGCCCCGCTGCGTGAACCGCTTCACCCACTGCTTCTCGCCCAGATGGCCCTGGAAGGTGCGGCACGGGATCCGCCCGCAGGTGACCTCCAGCAGCACCGCGGGCCCGACGCGCCAGCGCTCGCCGATTTGCGCCCCGGAGACGTCGAGGCCCTCGGTCGTGAGGTTCTCGCCGAACGCCCCGTGCGCCAGCGGCCGGCCCAGCTCGCGCTCCCACGCGTCCATGTCCTCGCGCGCCATCGCGTAGACCGCCTGGTCGTCGCCGCCGTGGTGCTCCAGCTTGCACACCGCGTCCCCGGCCAGCCCGCTCCCGCCGACGCCCTTGGGCCCGGGCGCCGACACCCGCACCGGCCCGTCCACCGGCTGTTTGTCGATTCCAGTCACACCCTCCGGGTTGTCCGTGTACGTCACAGCCTTGGCACGGCCCAGATTCACAGACAGAAGCTTCATGCCCGCACGGTAGGGGACCCGTCCCAAAGCGTCGACGCATTATTCGGAACGGCTTCAAAGGGTCGCTTATCCTCGAAAGGTGATCGAAGCTCGTCATCTCCGCGTACTGCGCGCCGTCGCGGCCACCGGCTCCTTCTCCGCCGCGGGCCGTGAACTGGGCTGCACCCAGCCCGCCGTCAGCCAGCAGATGAAGGCCCTGGAAGCCTCCGTCGGCACTCCGCTGCTGATCCGCACGGGACGCGAGATGCGCCTGACCCAGGCCGGTGAGGCGCTGGTGCGGCACGCCGCCGGGATCCTCGCCGGGCTCACGGCGGCCGAGGAGGAGGTCGCCGCCATCGCCGGGCTGCGGGCCGGACGGGTCCGGCTCGTCTCCTTTCCCAGCGGCAGCTCCACTCTCGTGCCGACGGCCCTCGCCGCGCTGCGCGAGGCGCACCCCGGCACCCGGGTCTTCCTGGAGGAGGCCGAACCGCCCACGTCGGTCGGCATGCTGCGCGAGGGCGACTGCGACGTGGCGCTCGCCTTCCGCTACGAGGGGGCGGCGGGCGCCGAGGAGTGGGAGGACCTCGTCGTACGGCCGCTGCTGACGGACCGGCTCGTCGCGCTCGTGCCGGAACGGCACCGGCTCGCGGGCGCGCGGTCCGTCGCGATCGGCGAGCTCGCGCGGGAGCCGTGGATCGCGGGCTGCCCGCGCTGCCGCGGTCAGCTGGTCGAGGTGTGCGCGGCGGCCGGCTTCACCCCGCGCATCGACTTCGCGACCGACGACTACCCGGCCGTCGCCGGCCTGGTCGGCGCGGGTCTCGGCGTGGCCGTGCTGCCCCAGCTGGCCGTCGAGTCCGTACGGCCCCGGGGGGTACGGACCGTGACACTGGAACCGGCGGTGCGCCGGGAGATCGTCGCGCTCACCCTGCCCGACCTCGCACAGGTCCCGGCGGTGGCGGCGACGCTCGACCAACTGGCACGGGCAGGCCACCGCTAGCCACAGCGCAAGCGCCAGCCACGGCGCCAGCGCGCCAAAAACCAACGGCACGCATGCGCGTGCCTGTTCGCAGAAACGTTCCTTCAGTTGTTCGAGGCGGCGCGCCCGCCGGATGTCGACGCCGACACCAGCCGGTTGCGCGCCCGCCCCATCAGCTCTTCTCGCTCGTCCTCGGTCAGCCCGCCCCACACGCCGTACGGCTCACGCACGGCCAGCGCGTGGGCGGCGCACTCGGCACGCACAGGGCATCTCATGCAGACCTCTTTGGCCGAGTTCTCGCGAGCGCTCCGAGCCGCACCGCGCTCGCCCTCCGGATGGAAGAAGAGCGAGCTGTCCACCCCTCGACAGGCAGCCAGCAGCTGCCAGTCCCACAGGTCCGCGTTCGGTCCGGGAAGGCGGGAGAAATCTGCCATTACGTGACCCCTTGTAGCCGTTCTGGGCGGATCTGGTGTCAACGACCGTACAACTACGATCTAAGGAGATGAAAATATGACTCATTGCGAATCTAGCTCCAGACACTGGCAAAGCGGAAGAAAAGGGTCTGAATGGGGCATAGGTTGTGATGAAAGTTCGAGGGTCTGTTGTGCATGTCGGCACCGTGTCCGGCCCCTCACGTAGAGTGCCGAAGATGTCAGCCGCCCCCGTAACTCTTTCGAGTGACCGTCGTTGAGAGTGCGAGGCGGTTGAAGGAAAAAGCGCTCGGGCAGGTGTCCGAAGCGGTCGACCGCACAGGTGACGATTTCGTACCAGCCTGGAGGCTCAAGGTGACGCGCATCAGCTGCGGAGGGCGGCCATGACTTCCGTCCTCGTCTGCGACGACTCCCCGCTTGCCCGAGAGGCGCTCCGTCGCGCGGTCGCAACCGTGCCCGGCGTAGAGCGCGTGACGACGGCGGCCAACGGCGAGGAAGTCCTCCGCCGCTGGGGGGCCGACCGCTCGGACCTGATTCTGATGGACGTACGCATGCCCGGCCTGGGCGGCGTCGAGACGGTCCGGCGGCTGCTGTCCGCCGACCCCGGTGCGCGCATCATCATGCTCACCGTCGCCGAGGACCTGGACGGTGTGGCCCTCGCGGTCGCCGCCGGCGCCCGCGGCTATCTGCACAAGGACGCCTCCCGCGCGGAGCTCCGCGCGACGGTGACGCAGGCCCTGGCCGACCCGACCTGGCGGCTCGCCCCGCGCCGGCTGCGCTCGGCCGAGATGGGCGCCGCGCCGACGCTCACGGCGCGTGAGATCCAGGTTCTCGAGGGCATGAGCCACGGCCGCTCGAACGCGGAGATCGGCCGCGAGCTGTTCCTCTCCGAGGACACCGTCAAGACGCACGCCCGGCGCCTGTTCAAGAAGCTCGGCGCCTCGGACCGGGCCCACGCCGTGGCGCTCGGCTTCCGGTGGGGTCTGGTGCGCTAGGGAGTGTCCGCAAAGTCCCGGCGTCCGCCCGGAGGGCGGGCGCTGCGGCGTTCGGTGACTGCTCTCGGCGTGCCGGGCGGACGCCCGCGTACTGGTGGTGCGCGGGTGTTCGCCCGGTGCGGCGAGAGGGAGTGCCGGGCGTCGCGGGGCAGGCGGGACTTTGCGGACACTCCCTGGGCCCTGTCCTTCGGATCGGGCCGGCTGCCACACGCGGCATCCGGCGAGGGCCGGAGAGCGGAGGGGTGCGGATGCCCCCGCGCCAGCCGCACGAGCGCGTGTGCGGGCCGGCGGCCGACGGCCACGCCGGTGGGGGCCTCCCCCTGCCCGAGCGAGGTCGAGAGCTCGGGAGGGCGCGGACGGGGACCCCGGCCCCCGGGAGGAGCCGAGCGGCAGGCCCTGGGGACGATCGCGGGTGTGGCGGCGGTCGCAATGTGGGCAAGGAAGGCCAGGTCGGCGGGGGCGGACCGGGAGTGCGCCGGGTGCCCGCTGCTCGTTTCGCCGCGGATGCCGCATCCTTGAGGGTGTGGAGTTCCTCGGGGACGATTCGGTCGAGCGGAAGGGGAGGGCGCAGGGGATGAGTTCCGGCGCACCTGCTCATAACGCTTCGGTGCACAACAACGGGCGCGGTGCCACGGACCCGGCGGCCGCAAGGCACCATGGACCGATGCGCGACGACGAGGCGGTCAATGCCCAAGGGGCGATCGGCGCGCTCGTCCACCGCGCCGTCGACGGGGACGAGCAGGCCACGCACGACCTGCTCGCCCATGTCCACCCTCTGGCCCTGCGCTACTGCCGCACCCGTCTGTCCCGCCTCCCGGGCGACGCCCGGCACTTCGTGGAGGACCTCGCCCAGGAGGTCTGCGTGGCGGTGCTCCTCGCGCTGCCCCGCTACCGGGACACCGGGCGCCCCTTCGAGGCGTTCGTCTTCGCCATCGCCGCGCACAAGGTCGCCGACCTCCAGCGCGCGGCGATGCGGCACCCGGGCTCGACGGCCGTCCCCTCGGACGAGATGCCCGAGCGGCCCGACGACTCCCTGGGTCCGGAGGAGCGCGCCCTGCTGAGCAGCGACGCGGAATGGGCCAAGAAACTGCTGGCCAACCTGCCCGAGAACCAGCGGGAGCTGCTGCTGCTGCGGATCGCGGTGGGGTTGACGGCGGAGGAGACGGGTCAGATGTTGGGAATGTCACCCGGCGCGGTCCGTGTGGCCCAGCACCGGGCCCTGAGCAGGCTGAGGGCGCTCGCCGAGCAGTAGTGCCTTCGTTGAACAAGGGATGCGCCGGTTCCGTACGAAGATACGAAGCCCCCGGTCAGGCGGAACACTGGAATTCGGGCTCTCTGCTTCCCGTTAGCATGGACATCCGCACCGATCAAGGCCATTTGGGGAAGGTGTCATGACTGCCAACGTCGACGGCGTGCCCGACAAATTCGCGACACTCGGGCTGACCTACGACGACGTGCTGCTGCTGCCGGGTGCATCCGAGGTGCTCCCCAACGCGGTCGACACCTCGTCCCGCATCTCCCGCAACGTCCGGGTGAACATCCCGCTGCTCTCCGCGGCGATGGACAAGGTCACCGAGTCCCGTATGGCGATCGCCATGGCCCGCCAGGGCGGCGTCGGCGTACTGCACCGCAACCTCTCCGTCGAGGACCAGGTCAACCAGGTCGACCTGGTGAAGCGTTCCGAGTCCGGCATGGTCACCGACCCCATCACGGTGCACCCGGACGCGACGCTGGCCGAGGCCGATGCCCTGTGCGCCAAGTTCCGCATCAGCGGCGTCCCGGTCACCGACCCGGCGGGCAAGCTGCTCGGCATCGTCACCAACCGTGACATGGCCTTCGAGACCGACCGCACCCGTCAGGTGCGCGAGGTCATGACCCCGATGCCGCTCGTCACCGGCAAGGTCGGCATCTCCGGGCCGGACGCCATGGAGCTGCTGCGCCGCCACAAGATCGAGAAGCTCCCGCTGGTCGACGACGCGGGCGTCCTCAAGGGCCTCATCACGGTCAAGGACTTCGTCAAGGCCGAGCAGTACCCCAACGCCGCGAAGGACGCCGAGGGCCGCCTGATCGTCGGTGCCGCCGTCGGTGCCAGCCCCGAGGCGCTGGAGCGGGCCCAGGCGCTGGCCGAGGCCGGTGTGGACTTCCTGGTCGTCGACACCTCGCACGGCCACAACAGCAACGCCCTCAGCTGGATGTCGAAGATCAAGTCGAGTGTCGGGGTCGACGTGATCGGCGGCAACGTCGCCACCCGTGACGGCGCGCAGGCGCTGATCGACGCCGGCGTCGACGGCATCAAGGTCGGCGTGGGCCCCGGCTCGATCTGCACCACCCGGGTCGTCGCCGGTATCGGTGTCCCGCAGGTCACGGCCATCTACGAGGCGTCCCTCGCGGCCCGTCCGGCCGGCGTGCCGCTGATCGGCGACGGCGGTCTGCAGTACTCGGGCGACATTGGCAAGGCGCTCGCCGCCGGCGCCGACACCGTCATGCTGGGCAGCCTCCTCGCCGGCTGTGAGGAGTCGCCCGGCGAGCTCCAGTTCATCAACGGCAAGCAGTTCAAGTCCTACCGTGGGATGGGGTCGCTCGGCGCGATGCAGTCCCGGGGCCAGGGCCGGTCGTACTCGAAGGACCGCTACTTCCAGGCCGAGGTGGCCGCGGACGACAAGCTCGTGCCCGAGGGCATCGAGGGGCAGGTGCCCTACCGCGGTCCGCTGGCCAACGTGTTGCACCAGCTCGTCGGCGGTCTGCGCCAGACCATGGGCTACGTGGGTGCCGCCACCATCGGGGAGATGGAGACCAAGGGCCGCTTCGTCCGGATCACCTCGGCGGGCCTCAAGGAGAGCCACCCGCACGACATCCAGATGACGGTCGAGGCGCCGAACTACAGCCGCAAGTAGCGGACAGGCCTGACGAGGGCGGCCCCGGAAGCATCCGGGGCCGCCCTTGCCGTACCCGTCGGCGATACTGGAAGACGCTGAAACGCAACAGGGAAAGGCCACAGACGTGACTGAGATCGAGATCGGGCGCGGCAAGCGCGGCCGCCGGGCGTACGCCTTCGACGACATCGCCGTCGTCCCCAGCCGCCGTACGCGGGACCCGAAGGAGGTCTCGATCGCCTGGCAGATCGACGCCTACCGCTTCGAGCTGCCCTTCCTGGCCGCCCCCATGGACTCGGTCGTCTCCCCGGCCACCGCCATCCGCATCGGCGAGCTCGGCGGCCTGGGCGTGCTGAACCTCGAAGGTCTGTGGACGCGGTACGAGGACCCGCAGCCGCTGCTCGACGAGATCGCCGAGCTGCCCGCCGACGCGGCGACGCGGCGCCTTCAGGAGATCTACGCCGCGCCCATCAAGGAGGAGCTGATCGGCGCGCGGATCAAGGAGGTGCGCGACTCGGGCGTGGTCACGGCCGCGGCGCTCTCCCCGCAGCGCACGGCCCAGTTCTCCAAGGCCGTCGTCGACGCGGGCGTGGACCTCTTCGTCATCCGCGGTACGACGGTCTCGGCGGAGCACGTCTCCGGTGCGCACGAGCCGCTGAACCTGAAGCAGTTCATCTACGAGCTGGACGTCCCGGTGATCGTCGGCGGCTGCGCCACGTACACCGCGGCCCTGCACCTGATGCGCACCGGCGCGGCGGGCGTGCTGGTCGGCTTCGGCGGCGGCGCCGCGCACACCACGCGCAACGTGCTGGGCATCCAGGTCCCGATGGCGACGGCGGTCGCCGACGTGGCCGCGGCCCGCCGCGACTACATGGACGAGTCCGGCGGCCGGTACGTGCACGTGATCGCGGACGGCGGTGTCGGCTGGTCCGGCGACCTGCCCAAGGCGATCGCCTGCGGCGCCGACGCGGTCATGATGGGCTCCCCGCTCGCCCGCGCGACCGACGGCCCGGGCAAGGGCAACCACTGGGGCATGGAGGCCGTGAACGAGGAGCTGCCGCGCGGCCAGAAGGTCGACCTCGGCACGGTCGGCACCATCGAGGAGATCCTCACGGGTCCGTCCCACACCCCGGACGGCTCGATGAACCTCTTCGGCGCGCTGCGGCGGGCGATGGCCACGACCGGGTACAGCGAGCTGAAGGAGTTCCAGCGGGTCGAGGTGACGGTGGCGGACTCGCAGCACCGGCGGTAGTCGGTAGCCCCCAGGACGAGGAAGGGCCTGGTCACTCGGGTGAGTGACCAGGCCCTTTTGCGTGCCCAACTGGCCCTGGCGGGGCGCGTGTTGGCTTATGGGGGCGCGCGGTTGCCTTCGGGCCGGATGGCGCGGTGGAGGGCGGTTTCGAGGCGCTAGTGTCCGTGATCGGCGCCCCGGTTCTCCTGGGTGCCCCCTTCCAAGGACACGGTTCCGGACCCCGGCCCCTCGGGGCCCGGCCCGATTCCGACGTGCTGCCTACCGGGCCAATGGGTGGCGTCGTGGAAGGGGGCGCTCATGGGACGCCACCGCAAGCCCACCCGCTGGGACCGACTCCGTCTTCGGATGGTGCAGTGCCGGAGGAGGTGGATCTTGCGACTTTTCGGATGGTGAGCGGCCGCCCCTATAGAGACTAGGGGCGGACACTCCGTGATCCATCCAGGAGCCTGCCGCAGTGGCCACTGCGGTGGGCTCCGCCTTGCTTCGGATGGTGAGCGGCCGCCCCCACGAGAACTAGGGGCGGACACTCCGTGATCCATCCAGGAGCCTGCCGCAGTGCCCGCTGCGGTGGGCTCCGCCGTCTCCCAAGGTACTGGCGGCGGGGTGCCCCGCGCCACCAGCCCAGGGGGCTCAGCGCCCCCACGCGCCCCTCTTCACAACCGATGCGCCGCCCCCGTGGGCGCCGCCCCCCGCGTGTCCAGCAGCAGCTGCGCCTTCACTGACAGGCCTTGCAGGTCGTACGTGCGGTGCTGCTGGAGGAGGATGGTCAGGTCCGCGTCGGCGACCGCCTCGTAAAGGGAGTCCACGCGGGGGACGGGGCGGTCCAGGACGCTCCAGGCGGGGACGTGCGGGTCGTGGTAGCTGACCGAGGCGCCCAGTTCCATCAGGCGCAGGGCGATCTCCTGGGCGGGGGTGCCGTGCAGGTCGGCGAGGTCGGGCTTGTAGGTGACGCCCAGGAGCAGCACGCGTGCCCCCCGGGCCGACTTGCCGTGCTCGTTGAGGAGCGTGGCGGCGCGCTGGACGACGTAGCCGGGCATCCGGCTGTTGACCTGCTGGGCCAGTTCCACCATGCGCAGGGTGCGGCCGCCGTGGGCGGTCAGGTCCTGCGGGACGGCGTGGCCGCCGACGCCGGGGCCGGGGCGGAAGGCCTGGAAACCGAACGGCTTGGTCTCCGCGCAGCGGACGACGTCCCACAGGTCGACGCCCAGGTCGTGGCAGAGGACGGCCATCTCGTTGACGAGGGCGATGTTGACGTGCCGGTAGTTGGTCTCCAGGAGCTGCACGGTCTCCGCCTCGCGGGGTCCACGCGCGCGTACCACCTTGTCGGTGAGCCGTCCGTAGAAGGCGGCGGCCGACTCCGTGCAGGCCGGGGTGAGGCCGCCGATGACCTTGGGGGTGTTGGCGGGGGTGAAGTCGCGGTTGCCGGGGTCGACACGGCTGGGGGAGTAGGCGAGGTGGAAGTCGCGGCCCGCGCGCAGACCCGATCCTTCTTCGAGGAGGGGACGCAGGATTCCCTCTGTGGTCCCTGGGTACACAGGGGACTCCAGGATCACAGTGGTGTGCGGGCGCAGGTGCGCGGCCAGGGTGCGGGCGGCCGCCTCCAGTCGGCTCAGGTCGAGTCCGCCGTCCGCGCCCTGCGGGGTCGGTGCGCAGATGACCGCGGTGCGCACCCGGCCGAGTTCGGTGGCGTTCGTGGTCGGCCGGAAGCCCCCCGAGAGCATCCGGCGCTGTTCAGCGGGGCTGAGAAGGCCGGCCTCGGGGCCGGTCCGGTAGCCGAGGGTGGCGACGCCGGCGGTGACGGCGGCCTGGGCCAGGGGCAGGCCGTACGGGCCGAGTCCGATGACGGCGAGATCTGCGGGCATGGCGTGGCCGTCCTTCCCGATAGCCGAAGTGGGACAGGTACGCAAGCCCTGTGGACAGGACGGGCGAGCGCAATGTCAGACTAGGAGTAAATATGACCGATATGTGGGATTGCTCGGCCGAGTTTCGGTGAGTGTTCCGTGCGCGTTGTCCACAGGCTGACGGCCCGTGGTGGCTGAAGTCGGGCAACGCGGTCAGAATTTGGGCAGGGGGATACGGGCGGGGTCTCACCCGACGGGTGCGGCCGGCGCGACCGATGAGCGGGAGGCAGCGGTGAGGACAGCGACACTCGGGCCGGCGCAGCGCGCCGAGTCACTCGCATCTATGGCCGAGCGCGAGCTGGACGTGCTGGTGGTGGGCGCAGGCGTGGTCGGTGCGGGCACCGCGCTCGACGCCGTGACCAGGGGCCTGTCCACGGGACTGGTCGAGGCGCGTGACTGGGCGTCCGGCACCTCCAGCCGGTCCAGCAAACTGATCCACGGCGGCCTGCGCTACCTGGAGATGCTCGACTTCGCGCTCGTACGGGAGGCCCTGAAGGAACGCGGCCTGCTGCTGGAGCGGCTCGCCCCGCATCTGGTGAAGCCCGTGCCGTTCCTGTACCCCTTGCAGCACAAGGGCTGGGAGCGGCTGTACGCCGGGTCGGGCGTCGCGATGTACGACGCCATGTCCATGGCCCGGGGTCATGGCCGGGGCCTGCCGATGCACCGCCACCTGACCCGCTCTCACGCCCTGCGCGTCGCGCCCTGTTTGAAGAAGGACGCGCTGGTGGGGGCGCTTCAGTACTACGACGCCCAGATGGACGACGCCCGGTACGTCGCGACGCTGGTGCGCACGGCGGTGGCGTACGGCGCGAAGGCCGCCAACCGCGCACGCGTGACGGGCTTCCTGCGCGAGGGCGAGCGGGTCGTCGGCGCGAAGGTGCAGGACGTCGAAGGCGGCGGCGAGTACGAGATCCGCGCCAAGCAGGTCGTCAACGCCACCGGCGTGTGGACGGACGACACTCAGGGGATGGTCGGGGAGCGCGGCCGGTTCCACGTCCGGGCGTCCAAGGGCATCCACCTGGTCGTGCCGCGCGACCGGATCCACTCCACGACCGGGCTGATCCTGCGCACGGAGAAGTCCGTGCTGTTCGTCATCCCCTGGGGCCGGCACTGGATAGTCGGGACCACGGACACCGACTGGGACCTCGACAAGGCCCACCCGGCCGCGTCCAGCGCGGACATCGACTACCTGCTGGAGCATGTGAACTCGGTGCTCGCGGTGCCACTCACGAGGGACGACGTCCAGGGCGTGTACGCGGGCCTGCGGCCGCTGCTCGCGGGCGAGTCGGACGCCACCAGCAAGCTGTCGCGCGAGCACACCGTGGCGCATCCCGTGCCCGGGCTCGTCGTCGTGGCGGGCGGCAAGTACACCACCTACCGGGTCATGGCCAAGGACGCGGTGGACGCGGCGGTGCACGGGCTCGACATGCGCGTCGCCGAGTGCGTCACCGAGGACGTGCCGCTGCTGGGCGCCGAGGGCTACCGGGCACTGTGGAACGCGCGGGCGCGGATCGCGGCCCGGACCGGACTGCATGTGGTGCGGGTGGAGCACCTGCTGAACCGGTACGGCACGATGGCCGAGGAACTCCTCGCGCTCATCGCCGAGGACCCGTCCCTGGGGGAGCCCCTGCCGGCGGCCGACGACTATCTGCGCGCCGAGATCGTCTACGCGGCCTCGCACGAGGGGGCGCGGCATCTCGACGACGTGCTGACCCGGCGTACGCGCATCTCCATCGAGACCTTCGACCGGGGCACGCGCAGCGCTCGCGACGCCGCCGAGCTCATGGCGCCGGTCCTCGGCTGGGACAAGGACCAGATCGAGCGCGAGGTCCAGCACTACGAGAAGCGGGTGGAGGCCGAGCGGGAGTCGCAGCGCCAGCCGGACGACCTGACGGCGGACGCGGCGCGGCTGGGGGCGCCGGACATCGTGCCGCTGTAGAGGCGGCTGCTCACGCGAACCGGGCGACGCTCCCGACGTCACCCGAACGAGTGTCGGGAACCGGGATATTCGTTCGGAACCTGGTCGTTCTACGAGGTGCGGGGGCAGAACTCGGCCGCGAGCACCGCGGGTTCGAGACCGGGATCTGCGATCGCGTCCGTGTTCACGCGGAAGGTGAGGACACGCCGGCCGTCGACGGTGGCTGCGGTGCGCACATAGCTGCCGGATATGTGCCCGTTGTGCCCCCACACCGTGGTGCCGCACGGAAGTTTCTCGGGGAACAGCCCCATGCCGTACGCGCCGTGTGCGGCACGGGTGTCGAGCATCTCGCGCAGCCGGCGCGGGGGCAGCAGCCGTCCGCCGAGCAGGGCCGAGTAGAAGCGGTCCAGATCGGCGAGCGTGGTCACCAGCTCGCCCGCGGCGCCGGCCACCCGCGGGTCGAGATCGGTGACGTCGGTTCCGTCGGCGGCGTAGGCGCGGCCGTGCGGAGAGGGCAGCGAAGAACGGGATCCGGGGAAGGAGGTGCCCGTCAGACCCAGGGGAGTGATGATGCGGCGCTCGGCCTCGGTGGCGTACGAGTGGCCGGTGACCTGCTGGACGACCAGGCCGAGCAGGACGTAGTTGGTGTTCGAGTAGGAGAAGCGGCCGCGTTCCGCCGGGGGGTGGGTGAGTGCGATGCGTATGGCCTGACGGGGCGTGACGGGTGCGGTTCCGCCGGTGTCCGCGGTGTAGTCGTACAGGCCGCTGGTGTGGGTGAGCAGGGAACGCAGGGTCAGCGCGCGGCCGTCGTTGCCCGCTCCCCGCACCAGGCCCGGCAGGTGCTGCTCCACGGTGTCGGACAGTGACAGCCGGTGCTCGGCGGCCAGTTGCAGCACGACCGTCGCGATGAACGTCTTCGTGATGCTGCCGGCGCGGAAATGGTCCGACCGGGCGATGCCCTGCCCGGCGTGGGCGTAGCGGGTGGTGGTTCCCTCCCGGGCCAGCAGGGCCGCGGCGGGTGCTCTGCCCTGGGTCACCAGCAGCGGGAGCACCGCGTTCGTGGGCGGAACGGAGAGAGCCGACGAGTCGGCCGGAGGCAGGCCGAGGAGGGCGACGGACACAGGCAGGGCCAGCAAGGCCCGAAGGGGCGGCAAGCGGGCTCCTCCCTCGTCGGGGCGTCGGGGCCCATCATGCAAGGCGGCGCGGGGTGCGCCGCACCCGGGTTCCGGGTGGCCGGGCCCCGTGGGCCTTTGGCCAGGGGGCCCCTGGGCGCTGGGCACTTGTCGGGTGAGAGACAATGGAGGCTCTGTCAGGGCGGGTTGTATGAGGGGACGCATGTCGGAGGCGGAGCGGGCGGGCACATCTCGTCAGGACACTCGTCAGGACAACAGGGAGCGTCTCCTCGCGGGGCGTTACCGGCTGGGCAAGGTGCTCGGCCGCGGCGGCATGGGCACGGTGTGGCGGGCCGAGGACGAGACCCTGGGGCGGACGGTCGCCGTCAAGGAGCTGCGGTTCCCGTCGAACATCGACGAGGAGGAGAAGCGGCGGCTGATCACGCGGACGCTGCGCGAGGCCAAGGCCATCGCGCGGATCCGCAACAACAGCGCCGTGACGGTCTTCGACGTGGTCCAGGAGGACGACCGGCCCTGGATCGTGATGGAGCTCGTCGAGGGCAAGTCGCTCGCCGAGGTCATCCGGGAGGACGGCCTGCTGGAGCCCAGGCGTGCGGCGGAGGTCGGACTCGCGATCCTCGACGTGCTGCGGTCCGCGCACCGCGAGGGCATCCTGCACCGCGACGTGAAGCCGTCGAACGTGCTGATCGCCGAGGACGGCCGGGTCGTGCTCACGGACTTCGGGATCGCCCAGGTCGAGGGCGACCCGTCCATCACCTCGACCGGCATGCTCGTCGGCGCGCCCTCCTACATCTCCCCGGAGCGGGCGCGCGGGCACAAGCCCGGCCCCGCGGCCGACCTGTGGTCGCTCGGCGGGCTGCTGTACGCGGCGGTGGAGGGCGCGCCGCCGTACGACAAGGGGTCGGCCATAGCGACCCTCACGGCGGTGATGACCGAGCCGTTGGAGGAGCCGAAGAACGCCGGCCCGCTGAAGGACGTCATCCACGGCCTGCTCACCAAGGACCCCGCCCAGCGGCTCGACGACGCGGGCGCCCGGGCGATGCTGAACTCGGTCATCCGCGCACCCGAGCCGGCCGAGCCGGAGCCGATGGACGCGACGAAGGTCGTGCCGCTGCCGGCGCAGCCGGACAGGTCCTCGCGCAAGGGGAGTTCGGCGGGTTCCGGGAGCAAGCGCGGCGAGGAGGCCGGGGATCGGCTGCGCGGGGCGCTGCGCTCCGTGCGCAAGGCCGCCGCGGGAACGGCCGGGGCGTCGGCCGCGTCCCGCAGTGAGTCCGAGGGCGGTGCGGCCGCTTCCGGCCCGGAGGGCGGGAAGTCCGGGGCCGGGGAAACAGGTGCCTCCGTGTCGAAGTCGGGTTCGGCGTCGGCCCCGGGGGCGGCTGCCGGGGCCGGTGAGCGGGGTGCGCAGGGGGCGACGACGGCTTCCGGAGGCCGGAGTTCGGGGTGGCCCGTCATGCCGCCGCCGGACCTGCCGCCGCGGCCCGCGCCGCCCAGGGCGCCGCTCACCGACGTCGTGCCGCGGCGGACGCTGGTGATCATCGCGGTGGTCGTGGCGCTCGCCGTGATCGGCACCGTGCTCGCCATCGCGCTCAGCGGAGACGACACGGGCTCGAAGGGCGCCGCCGGCGAGAGCGGCGGCAAGACCGTCGCCACCGCGTCGAGCAGCGCCGGCACCAAGGGCGACGAGAGCGACGGCACGCGCACCGACGGTGCGGCGACACAGCCCGCGCCGTCGAGGCCCGCCTCGAACAGCACGCCCAGCGACCAAGGAAGCGGGTCTTCCGGCGGCGGCAAGGGCACCGCCGCCGTCTCGACGCACCAGGGCAGCCAGGGGTACTCGATCGGACTGCCCAAGGGATGGAAGTACCAGTCCACGGGTGCCGCGGGCGACCGGTTCACCGGGCCCGACGGGCAGAAGCTGCTCATCGCCTGGACGTCCACGCCCAAGGGCGACCCGGTGGCGGACTGGAAGAGCCAGGAGCGCTACATGCAGCGCGCGCAGTACAAGAAGATCCGAATAGAGCAGGTGGACTACCGCGGCTGGAACACGGCCGACTGGGAGTTCACCTACGTGGAGAGCGGCACCAGGTACCGGACCATCGACCGGGGTTTCGTCGTCGACGACCGGCAGGGCTACGCGCTGATGTACACGGCGAAAGCGGCCGACTGGGACGGTGAGCTGCGCAAGGAGACCTGGCGGACGCTGACGAAGACCTTCGAACCCAAGTCCTGAGCATGAGCGGCCCCGGGTTTGGGGAGTGAGATCTGGCATCCCCCCAGTGCGGGTTGTCCGCGGCACGTATCGTAAATGTTTACGGACCGTACGCAGCCGGAACGGACCGTGGGGCGAACGGATGTGACCGACCAGGCTGCCGGGGGAGGCAACGTGGACGACTATGCGGGACGGGTGCTCGCCGACCGCTACCGCCTGCCGCTGCCGCCCTCCGACGAGTACGAACTCACCGAGTCCCGGGCCTTCGACACCTACAGCGGACAGGAAGTCCTGGTCAGGCAGGTGCCGTTGCCGGAGGTGGTCGAGGCGGAGGTCCTCGACGCGGAGGGGCTGCCCGACGGCTTCACGGCACGTGACGGTGGCGCGCGCAGGCCCGGCACCCGTCCGGGCACCCGGCGGCCCACGGATCCGGTGGTACGGCGGGCGGTCGAGGCCGCGCAGGCCGCGGCGGCCATTCCCGACCATCCGCGACTCGACCAGGTCTTCGACGTGTTCGCAGAAGGCGGTTCGCTGTGGATCGTCAGCGAGCTGGTGGCCGCGCGTCCGCTGGCGGCGCTGCTCGCCGAGAAGCCTCTCACGCCGTACCGGGCGGCCGAGGTGGCCTCCGACGTCCTCATGGCGCTGCGCGTACTGCATGCGCACGGCTGGGTGCACCGGAACATCACCGCGCGGACGGTGCTCGTCTGCGACGACGGCCGGGTGATGCTGACCGGGCTGGCGGTGGGCGCGGCGGAGGAGGCGCTGTGCGGGTACGACCCCGTTCCGGCTCCGCCCTTCGACGAGCCCGGCCGGGAGACCGGCGGTTCCGGGCTGGTCAGCGGCGGCGCTGGTCCGGGTGGTGCCGGTGGCCCGGGAGGCATCGGGGGCGCGGCCGATCCCGAGGCCGCGCGGCGGGCCGCCATAGAGGCACGGGAGTCGCGGGGGCTGCCGACGGCCGGAGCCGACGCGGGGAGCGGGGGTGCGGCCGTGCCCGCCCGCAGAAGCGCGGAGGACAGCGAGGACCCGCGGGCCGCGCGAGCCGGGGCGATCGCGGCCTACCGGGCGGGTGCCCGGGCCGCGGCCCGGGTCCAGGAGACGCAGAACGGCCGGGCGGCACTGCCCGGCGCCCGGCCCGCCCCGGACGGCGGCGGGCCCGGGCCGCACAGCAACGGCTCGGCACAGTCGCCGTACGTCCCCGGGCAGAGCCCGGGGCCCGGTGCCGCGCCACAAGGGCGGACAGCCGACCCCTACGGCGTGGGCGGCGCCCCCCGTACGACCGCCTGGCACGGCGCCACACCCCGTGGCGGAACGGGCAGCGCGCCCCCGCCGCGGGGTCAGGACCGGACGGCTCTCCCCCCGGCCTCGGACCCCGCCGCCCACAGCGAGCCCACCCGGTGGGACGACCTGGTCGCCCACACCCCCGCACCCCGGCGCGGTCCGGCCACGGCGCTGGCCGCCGAGCGGGCGCGGCAGGCGCGGATGGCCGTGGTGGGGCCCGTGACGGAGCGCTGGGCGCCGGAGCAGGCCGGACCCGTGCACGAGAACTGGCAGTTGGCCGCGCCGATCGGTCCCGCCACCGACCTGTGGGCGCTCGGCGCGCTGCTCTTCAGGGCCGTACAGGGGCATGCGCCCTACCCGGAGGAGTCGACGGCGGAGCTGGTGCAGATGGTGTGCGCCGAACCGCCCGCCTACGCCGAGGAGTGCGGGCCGCTCAGGCCGGTGGTCGAGTCGCTGCTGCGCCAGGACCCGACCGAGCGCCTCGACTTCGAGGAACTGCGGGGCTGGCTGCGCTCACTCGTGCGCTCGGCGCCCGAGCCGGAGGCCGGTGTGCACGTCGTCGCGGCCCCGCCCGTCGACGCGAGCCGGCTGCCCGTCGTACGGCGCCGGGGCGAGCTCGTGCGCAGGCGGCGGGCCGGGCTGCCCGCGCACCACGGGCGGCACAAACGGGCCAAGAAGGAGTCGCGGTCGCCGCACCGGCTCGGCCGCACCCTGCTCCTGCTCGTCCTGCTCGCGATGGCCGCGGCGGTCGCCTACGCCATGCTCTTCATGCCCAAGTCGCAGACCGACGGACCGCAGGGCACGGACCGCACCGGTGCCGCCGGTCAGGTCAGCCAGGCGCCCGAGCCGGACGCCAGCGGCGAGCCCCGCCCCGACCGGGCGTCGCCCGAGCCGGAGACGAGCCCGTCCACATCGGCCGGTTCCACGCAGACGCAGACCACCGGCCCGGAGGTCGCCGAGGGCTTCACCCTGCGCAAGGACCCGGCGGGCTTCCAGGTCGCCGTCGCCCAGGGCTGGGACCGCACCGCGCGGGGCGGCAGCGGCCAGGTCGTCTACGCGAAGGGCGACTTCGAGCTCATCGTCGTACCGGGCCGGGACAGCGCGTCGGAGTACGGCAGCGACCCGATGGCCTACCAGCGTGAGGAGGAGCGCGAGTTGCAGCCGTACCGCGACTCCAGCTGGGCCACCTCCACGGGGCTGAAGACGATCGAGGTGGGCGGGCGGACCATGGCGGAGGGGCAGTTCACCTGGACCGGCGACGACGGCGGCGAGCTGTATGTGCGCAACCTCGCGATGCTGGTCGACGGGCGGTACCACGTGGTCCAGGTGCGCGGCCCGGAGTCCGAACGGGACGAGGTGACGCGGCTGTACGAACAGGCGGCGGCGACCTACAAGGCGACGAAGTGAGCACAGCGGCAACCGTCACAGTGCGGTCACCGTGGTACCCCGCTTGTTCCCTGAGGAAGTGCGGGTCCTTACTCTGACCCTGTCAAGAACATTGCGGGGCAACGTTGAATCAGATGCAGGGCCTGCTCGTCGCGGGCCGCTACCGGCTCGCCGACTCGATCGGCAGTGGCGGCATGGGCCGGGTATGGCGCGCACATGACGAGGTGCTGCACCGGTCCGTCGCCATCAAGGAGCTGACGGCCGCCCTCTACGTCTCCGAGAGCGAGCAGGCCATCCTGCTGGCGCGCACCCGGGCCGAGGCCAGGGCCGCCGCGCGGATCAACCACTCCGCGGTCGTCACCGTGCACGACGTGCTGGAGCACGACGGCCGCCCCTGGATCGTGATGGAGCTGGTCGAGGGCCGCTCCCTGGCCGACGCGGTCAAGGAGGAGGGGCGCGTCGAGTCGCGCGAGGCGGCGCGTATCGGCATGTGGGTGCTGCGGGCCCTGCGCGCCGCGCACACCGCCGGAGTCCTGCACCGCGACGTCAAGCCGGGCAACGTCCTCCTCGCCCGGGACGGACGTGTCCTGCTCACCGACTTCGGCATCGCCCAGATCGAGGGCGACACCACCATCACCCGGACCGGAGAGGTCGTCGGCTCGGTCGACTATCTGGCGCCCGAGCGCGTACGCGGCCACGACCCGGGCCCGTCCTCCGACCTGTGGGCGCTCGGTGCGACGCTCTACACGGCGGTGGAGGGCCGGTCGCCGTTCCGCCGCACCACACCCCTGACCACCATGCAGGCCGTGGTCGAGGAGGAGGCCGCCGAGCTTCGGCACGCGGGGCCGCTCACGCCCGTCATCACCGCCCTGCTGCGCAAGGATCCGGCCACCCGGCCCGCACTCGCCGAGATTGAGCAGATGCTCGCCGAGGCGGCGGAGGGACGGCGGCCGAGAGGGGCGCAGGCGTATGTGCCGACGCAGTACGGGGGATCGTCGCCGTACCGGGAGGTGCACAGCGGCAGGGGCACGTCCGGTACGGGCCTGTCCGGTACGGGCCTGTCCGGTACGAGCCCGTCCGGCGCGGGCGCGGCCGGCACGGGCACGGCCGGTACCGGCTCGGGATCGCACACCCGCAATCCGCTCCCGCCGCTGGCCGGGACACCGGCCACCGGGACGCCGCCGGCCGGTGCCGCCCCGGCCGGCAGTCCGGCAGCCGGGGCCTTTGCCTCCGGGCCCAGGACGACCGGTCCCACCAGGATCGGCCCGGCGGCGACAGGGCCGCACCCGACCGGTTCGGGCCGGCGCCGCCGGCTTCGTACCCTCGCGCTCGTCGTCGCGCTCGCGGCCATCATCGGCGGAGGCACCGCGGTGGTGCTCCAGCAGTGGCACGAGGGCCGGCAGACGCCGTCCGGCGCGTCCGGCGTGTCCGGCTCGTCCGGTGACATGCGCACGAAGCAGCCCGGGGGCTCGGTTCCCGAAGGCTGGACCCGCCGCGACGACCCCGTCGGTTTCAGCCTCTACCTGCCCAAGGGCTGGAAGCGCGAGCCCTTCGGCCCGCAGGGCGAGATCAGGCAGATCGACTACACGCCCGACGGCGGCCGGCACTTCGTCCGGATCGCCGTCGACGCCTCCCCGGACTTCGCCGACCCGTACGCCCACCAGCTCGATCTGGAGCAGCAGTTGAAGCGGCTGGTCGACTACAAGCGGGTGAAGCTGGAGCGCAACGTCTACCGCGACCGGGACGGCGCCCTGTGGGAGTACACCTGGACCGCGCAGGCGAAGGACACCGAGTTCCCCGGGCCGCGCCGGGCCATCGAGGAGACGTACGTCGCCCGCGACGGCACCGAGTACGCGCTCTACATGTCGGCGCCCGCGCAGGACTGGGCGAAGGCGCGCAAGCAGTTCACGTCGGTGTTGCAGGGGTGGCAGGAGAAGACCCCCTGAGGCGGAAGCCCTCTGAGGCCCCCTGAACGCAAGACCCCTGACACCGGGCCATATGTTTCGGCCACCCCCAGGCGCTGCCCCCGGAGCCCATCCCTCCGGTGGGGCATGATGGCCGCATGGGGACCGAGGGGCACAACATGCGTGTCATCGCGGGCCGTTACCGGCTCGAGGCGAGGCTCGGGCGCGGCGGCATGGGCGTGGTCTGGCGGGCGACCGACCAGCTGCTCGGCCGGGGCGTGGCCGTCAAGGAACTCCCCTTCGACGAGTCGCTCTCCCCGGCGGAAGCGCGCCGCCAGCGGGACCGTACGCTGCGCGAGGCGCGGGCGGTCGCCCAGCTGAGCCACCCGCACATCATCGTCGTCCACGACGTCGTCGAGGACGACGAACGCCCGTACATCGTCATGGAGTTGATCGAGGGCGGTTCGCTCGCCGACCGGCTCGCCACCCATGGCCCGGTCGACGCCGACGAGGCCGCGCGGATCGGCCTCGCCCTGCTCGGCGCACTGCGCGCCGCGCACGCGGCCGGGGTGCTGCACCGCGACCTCAAGCCCGACAACGTGCTGCTGGAGCCCGGTACCGACCGGGTCGTCCTCACCGACTTCGGCATCGCCCAGGTCGCGGGCGCCCCCACGCTCACCGAGAACGGTTCCTTCGTCGGCTCGCCCGAGTACACCGCGCCCGAGCGGATGTCCGGAGTCAGGACCGGGCCCGAGTCCGACCTGTGGTCGCTGGGCGCGCTGCTGTGCGCGGCCCTCAGCGGCGAGTCGCCGTTCCACCGCGACTCGCTGGGCGGCGTCCTGCACGCGGTCGTCGTCGGCGACATACGCCCGCCCGCGCAGGCCGGGCCGCTCCTGCCCGTCGTACAGGGCCTGCTGGAGCGCGATCCGGACCGGCGGCTGGACGCGGACCGGGCGGAGCGGATGCTGCGGGCGTTCCGCGAGACGGGCAGTACGCCGCAGGCGCCGCCGCCCGGGTACGCGCCGACGGTGCGCGATGCCCCGCACGGACGGCCGCAGGGCAACGCCGACCGGCAACCGCCGGTGCCGCCGGGGGACATGCCCGGCCCGGAGCAGCAGTACGAGCAGTTGATCCGGCAGCCCACGCGCCGGGTGCTCGTGGCCGCGCTGCTGGTCGCCGCGACGGCCGGGGCGGGTGTGTCGGCGGCGGCGCTGCTCACGGACGAGGGCGGCGACGGCGGCCGTACACCGACGAGTTCGGCACCGAAGACGCCTTCGGCCGGCCCGCCCTCCCACGGCACGCGCACTCCGAGCATTCCCGCAGCCACCAGCGCCGGCACGACCGCCGCCACTTCGCCCTCGCGCTGACACGGCGTACAGCCGATGAGCCCCGTACCGGCACAAGAGAACCGGCGCCCGGCCACTGCCTCGCGTCGACAAGGAGCCGCCCCGCGGGGTACTGATGGGGGATGAGCAACGACGGGGGCGGTACGGTCGCCCAGGACCGGTCGGTCGGTGGGCGGTACCGGTTGATCGAGCGTATCGGCTCCGGCGGAATGGGCACCGTCTGGCGGGCCTACGACGAGCTCGTGCAGCGGGAAGTCGCCGTCAAACAGCCCCGGTTGCCGGGCGACCCGGAGGACGAGAGCCACCGGCGTGCGGCCCACCGGCTCTACCGCGAGGCCCGCGCCGCCGCCCGCGTCGACCATCCCGCCGCCGTCACCATCCACGACGTGGTCGTCGAGCCGGAGCGGCAGCCGGAGGCACGCGACGGGCGGATCGTTCGCCACCGGCCGGTCGGACGCGACGGACTGGACGCGGTCGACGCGGTGCTCGACGGAGTCCCCTGGATCGTCATGGAGCTGGTCCGGGGCGAGTCCCTGCACGAGGTGCTCCGGCGCGGCCCGGTCGACGCGCGCGAAGCCGCCCGGATCGGCCTCGCCGTCCTCGGTGCCCTGCGTGCCGCGCACTCCGTCGGCATCGTGCACCGGGACGTGAAACCGGCCAATGTGCTGCTCGGCCCCCACCAGCGCGTCGTCCTCACCGACTTCGGCATCGCCCATGTGCAGGGCGAGGAGTCGCTCACGGCCCGCGGGGAGTTCGTCGGCTCGCTGGAGTTCGTCGCCCCCGAGCGGATGTCCGGCCGCATCGCCGGGCCCGCCTCCGACCTGTGGTCCCTGGGCGTCCTGCTGTACGCCGCCGTCGAGGGGGCGTCCCCGTTCCGCCGCGCCACGCCGGAGGCCACGCTCGCCGCGATCCTCGCCCCCGAGCCGCACGAACCGAAGCAGGCCGGACCCCTCGGGCCGCTGATCGCCCGGCTGCTGGTGCAGGACCCCGACCAGCGGCCGGACGCCGAGGAGGTCGCGAAGGCGCTGGAGGCGGCGGCCGGGCCGGCAGTGGCCGAGGTGCCGGAAGAGGCTTTGGAAGCCGAGCACATACAGGGGTTCACGGAGGACGCCGGCACACCACGGCCCGAGGAGGCCACCGAACGGGCGCAGGCCACAGAACCCCCGCAGGCCACCGAACAGGCGGAGGCCCCAGGACCCCCGCAGGCCACCGAACGGGCGGAGGCCGCCGAACCCCCGGTGGCCACCGAACCCCCGGAGACCGCCGAACCCCCGGTGGCCACCGAACCCCCGGAGGCCGCCGACCCGCCGGACGCCGGCCCCGCAGAGCGACAGAACCCCGTGCCCCCCAAACGCCAGAGCCTTCTCCGCCCCGCCCCCATCGCCCTCCTGAGCGTGCTGCTCGCCGGCGGCATTGGAGCCGCCACCCACCTCGGCGGCACCAGCAGCGCGGAGACCGCCGAACAGGGCACCGACGCGACGGAGACCTGGACGTCGCACCGCGATCCGGACCTGTCGGCCGTACTCCATCTCCCGCGCCACTACCGGGAACTCGGCCGGACCGGCAGCGCGACCGACCAGCCCCGCACGGTGCTCTACGGCGACGAAGAAGGCGGCACCGTCCAGGTCCGCCTCCTCCTCTGGGACCGGGCGCCGGGCTCTCCGATGGAGCAGGTCCGCAACGCCCCCGTCGTCCGGGGCGACACGCAGTACACCCGCACCAGCGTCCAGGGCTACGAGGCCGCCCTCGCCGACACCACCTACGACCTGGACGAGGACCCCAGACGCGTCATGCGGGTGATGATCCGCACCGACGACGACCGCATGTACGAACTGCGCGTCGACATGCCCAAGGGCACGCCCGAGGAGAAGGAAGGCACCTCGGTGTTCAAGGGGGCCCGGGACCGGTTCGGGATCGTAAAAGGCTGAATCACACCAACTGGTCACCGCACAACGTCCTGATCAGGGCGTTCGTTGCCAGCAGCCACTGGCGCCGTGTGTGCACTCGGTGAAGCCGTATTACCGACGGGTACCCAAAGGCTCCGCCGGGGCATACCCTGCGCCTCATGACGGACGCGTACGCCCCGGAGAAGACCGGCACGAATCCCCTCGCCCCCGCCCCGGAGGGCGCCCGCACCGCCGCCGACGTGGTCACCCCCGAGCTGGTCGCCCAGCTCACCAAGGGCGTGGCCGGTTCCGGCCGGACCGCCAACCACACGCCGTTCACCGGTGAGAAGCTGGCCGACCTCCCCGAGTCGACGCCCGAGGACGTGGCGAAAGCCTTCGAACTGGCCCGCGCCGCCCAGGCCGTGTGGGAGCAGACCCCGGTGCGGCAGCGCGCCGCCGTCCTGCTGCGCTTCCACGACCTGATGCTGGAGCGCCAGGCCGAGGTGCTGGACCTGATCCAGCTGGAGACCGGCAAGGCCCGGCTGCACGCGCACGAGGAGGTCCAGGCCGTCGCGGTCGTCGCCCGGCACTACGGCCGCAAGGCCCCCGCCTACCTCCGTCCCAAGCGGCACGCCGGTGCCATGCCGACCCTCACCAAGGTCACCGAACTGCGCCACCCGCGCGGCGTCGTCGGCCAGATCGCCCCCTGGAACTACCCCCTGGAACTGTCGGTCGGCGACGCGCTGCCGGCCTTCGTCGCGGGCAACGCGGTCGTCATGAAGCCGGACACGGAGACCTGCCTCACCGCCTTGTGGGCCCGTGACCTGCTCATCGAGGCCGGCCTGCCCGCCGAGGTCTTCCAGGTCGTCCTCGGCGACGGCCCGGTCATCGGCCCGGAGGTCGTCCGGCACGCCGACTACGTCTCCTTCACCGGCTCCACCCGCACCGGCCGCGAGGTCGCCCAGGGCGCCGCCGCCCGGCTGGTCGGCGTCTCCCTCGAACTCGGCGGCAAGAACGCCATGCTGGTGCTGGAGGACGCCGACATCGAGAAGGCGGCGGCAGGCGCCGTCCGCGCCTGCTTCTCCTCGGCCGGCCAGCTGTGCATCTCCATCGAGCGGCTCTACGTCCACGAGTCGATCGCGGACGCCTTCCTGGAGCGCTTCGCCGCCCGCACGAAGGCCATGCGTCTCGGCACGTCCCTGGCCTACGGCGCCGACATGGGCTCCCTGGTCGGCGAACGCCAGCTGGAGACCGTCACGCGGCACGTGGAGGAGGCGGTCGCCAAGGGCGCGAAGGTCGTCGCGGGCGGCGCGGCACGACCGGACATCGGCCCGTACTTCTTCGAGCCCACGATCCTCGACGGCGTCGGCACGGACATGTCCGTCTGCGCGGAGGAGACGTTCGGCCCGGTCGTCTCGGTCTACCGCTTCAAGACCGAGGACGAGGCGATCGAGCGCGCCAACGCCACGGCGTACGGCCTGAACTCCTCGGTCTGGACGAAGGACGGCCGACGCGGCCACGAGGTCGCCGCCCGCCTGCGCACCGGCACCGTCAACATCAACGAGGGCTATGCCTCCGCCTACGGCAGCGTCCAGTCGCCCATGGGCGGCATGAAGGACTCCGGCCTCGGCCGCCGCCACGGCTCCGAGGGCATCCTCAAGTACACCGAGGCCCAGACGGTCGCCAGCCAGCGCGTGCTCCCGATAGCCCCCGCGCTGGGCATGGACGACGAGAAGTACGCCCAGTTCATGAGCAGGAGTCTGCGCCTGATGAAGGCGTTCCGATTCCGGTGATGCAGCGAGGAGAACACGTGTCTCAGGACGCTTACGACTACGACGTCATCGTGGTCGGCTCCGGCTTCGGCGGCTCGGTGACCGCCCTGCGCCTGACGGAAAAGGGCTACAGGGTCGGCGTCCTGGAGGCCGGCCGCCGCTTCACCCGCGAGTCCCTCCCGAAGAACTCCTGGGACCTCAGGAACTACCTCTGGGCGCCGAAACTCGGCATGTACGGCATCCAGCGCATCCACCTCCTGGGCAACGTCATGGTCCTGGCGGGCGCGGGCGTGGGCGGCGGCTCCCTCAACTACGCCAACACCCTCTACGTCCCGCCCAAGCCGTTCTTCGAGGACCCGCAGTGGCGGGACATCACGGACTGGCAGGAGGAGCTGAAGCCGTACTACGACCAGGCCCGGCGCATGCTCGGCGTACGGCTGAACCCGACCATGACCCCGTCCGACGTGCACCTCAAGGGCGTCGCGGAGCGCATGGGCTGCGGCGACTCCTTCCACCTCGCCCCCGTCGGCGTCTTCTTCGGCGACGGCGAGGACGCCGACGGCACGGTGAAGGCGAAGCCCGGCGCGGAGGTGCCCGACCCGTACTTCGGCGGGGCCGGGCCGGCCCGCAGGGCCTGCGCGGAGTGCGGCGAGTGCATGACCGGCTGCCGCCACGGCGCGAAGAACACCCTCAACGAGAACTACCTGTACCTCGCCGAGAAGGCCGGCGCGGTCGTCCACCCCCTGACGACGGTCGTCTCGGTCACCGACGACTCGCGCGGCGGCTACGCGGTCGCCACCCTGCCCACCGACGACCGCCGCAAGGCGAAGGGCCGGACCTACCGGGCCCCCCAGGTCGTCCTCGCCGCCGGCACGTACGGCACCCAGACGCTGCTGCACCGTATGAAGGCGGGCGGTCAGCTGCCGTACATCTCGGACAAGCTGGGCGGACTGACCCGCACCAACTCCGAGGCCCTGGTCGGCGCACAGACGGACGACCGGCGCTACCGCAAGGCGCACGGCGCACCGAAGGCCGACTTCACGCGGGGCGTGGCCATCACGTCCTCGATCCACCCGGACGAGAACACCCACATCGAGCCGGTCCGCTACGGCAAGGGCTCCAACTCGATGGGCAGCCTGTCGATCCTCCAGGTCCCGTACGCCGGGAGCGACTCGGGCACCTCACGGGTCCTGGGCTTCCTCGCCCACGCGGCGAAACACCCCCTGCTGGTGCTGCGCTCGCTGTCCAACCGCCGCTGGTCGGAGCGGACCATCATCGGCCTGGTGATGCAGTCACTGGACAACTCCCTGACGACGTACCTGAAACCGTCGGGTGTCGGCCGCGGCCTGCTCACCGCCCGCCAGGGCCACGGCGCGCCCAACCCGAAGCAGATCAAGGCGGCCACGGAGAGCGCGTCGGCACTCGCCGCCGAGATCAACGGCTTCGCGGGCTCGAACGTCGGCGAACTGATGGGCACCCCGCTCACCGCCCACTTCCTGGGCGGCTGCCCGATCGGCGCCTCCCGCGAGACCGGCGTGATCGACCCGTACCACCGCCTCTACGGCCACCCCGGTATCTCGGTCGTCGACGGCGCCGCGGTCTCCGCCAACCTGGGCGTCAACCCGTCCCTCACCATCACCGCCCAGGCCGAGCGGGCGATGTCGTTCTGGCCCAACAAGGGCGAGCCCGACTCGCGGCCCCGGCAGGGCGCGGCCTACGAGCGTCTCCAGCCGGTCGAGCCGAAGTCCCCGGCGGTCCCGGCGGAGGCGTTCGGCGCGCTGCGGCTGCCGTTCCTGGGCATCCCGGCGGTACCGCCGAAGAACTGACCGGCAGCGGACAGCAGAAGAGGGACCTGTGCCCCCCTCCGAGCGCAGGTCCCTCTTCTGCTTGTGCAACGGCCTGCCGGCCGCTGTGGCTTACGCCTGGACGCCGGCCTTACGGCGACGCACCACGAAGATCGCACCGGCACCGGCGACGACCGCGGCACCGCCGACGAGGCTGATCATCGGCAGGGCGGAGCTGGAGCCGGTCTCGGCGAGGCTGCCGGTAACCTCCGGCGTGTTGCCGCTCGGCTTCTCGTCGGTGACGGGCGCCTTGCCGCCTTCGGTCGGCTTCGTGCCACCGGTGTCCGTACCCGCGGCGACGATCTGGAACTTGTAGGAGACGTCACCGAAGCCGATGCACTCGTCGTCGTTGTCGCCGTAGATCGTCGCGCCGAGCGAGAAGCCGGCGCCGACCGGGGCGGACTTGCTGACGTTGAGGCGCAGCGGGATGTTGACCTCGTAGTCGGGCTTCAGCTCGTCGGTGTAGCCGACGTAACCGACCGCGTAGCCGCCCTCGTTGAGGTCGACCCAGATCTTGTCCTGGGGGTCCCAGGCCTGGAGCTGGACCTGCTTGCTGGAGAACAGTTCCTCGCCGTTCTTGTCGGGGGAGGCCCCGGCGAAGAAGTCGAGGTCGTTCAGCGTGGAGTCGGAGTTGTTGGCCACGTTCAGCGAGAACTTGTGCCAGCCGCTGCCCGCGGCGATCTTGCCGGGCAGGCCGCTGATGCTGACGTCGACCTTGGTGTCCTCGCACACGGAGGGCTCGGGGTCCGGGGTCTCGGACTCCTCGGGCGCCGACGTGCTCGGCTCCGGGGCGGACTCGCTCACGGAGGTGCTCGGCGAGGGCGACGTCTCCGGGGCGGACTCGCTCACGGAGGTGCTCGGCGAGGGCGACGTCTCCGGGGCGGACTCGCTCACGGAGGTGCTCGGCGAGGGCGACGTCTCGGGAGTGGACTCGCTCACGGACGGGCTCGGGGTGGGCGTCGTTTCGTCGGTCGCGTACGCGGCCGGTGCCGCGAGCAGTGCCACCGGGGCTATGACCGCCGTAGCGGCCGCTGCTGCCATTGCGCGGCGAAGCTTCATGAAGACCTCGGAGAGTCCGGCGTACCGCGGGATGCGGTACGAACGTTGGGGGAGGCCTCCGCGTGTGGGGCGCGGGAGTGGCCCGTGGTTCGGCAGGTTTGATCCGTGAAACCTGTGAATGGTTGTGCTGGCACTCACAGAATTCTTATGTGGGCTGGGTCACATCCGAGACCATCTTGTGAAGGGGCACGCCATCCGCTTAGATCTGGGCTTCGTGTCTGAAAAGCCGTCCGATGATCAGCCGTCGGCCTCGGAGATCCCCGACGACGTCTGGGAACAGTTCGCCCGCGACACCGCGCGGAACACCTCCGCCCCGAAGGAACCGTCCGCGCGAGCGCGCATGGTGACCGAGCGGCTGCGGCAGCAGGAGGCCCGGGGGGAGTCGCCTCCGGGCTGGCGAACGGGCCCGGCCACGATGAACGGTCGTGCGGCACGGCGCCGCACGCTGTGGGCCTTCCTCGGTGTGCCGCTCGCTGTCGCCGTCGCCGTGGTGGCGCTGAAACCGTCGCTGCTGCCCGGCGACCCCTTCGGCACGGACGAGTCGTCGGCCGCGGCCTCACCGCTGCCCGTCGAGACCGCGGCCCCCACCGCCGCACCCGGGGCGTCGGACCCCGAAACCCCCACCCTGGACGAGCCGTTCGCCGGGTCCCCGGCGCTGCGTTGGGTCGATGGTGAGGACGGCATCGTGCTGCCCGACGCCAAGGCCGTCGGTTCGGTCCCCAAGGAGCGCGTGGCGCAGGCGCTGAAGCTGACGAAGAAGCTGCTGGTGGGTGCCAACCTCGACCCGAAGGCGGTGCGCGGCGCCCGCCCCGAGGTCGCGCTCTCCGTGCTCGACCCCAAGCAGCCGGAACTCCTCGACGAGCTCGACACCGCCCTGCGCTCCCCGAGCAGGGAGCACGACCCGGTGACACTGTTCAGCCGTTTCCGCCCCGACGAGGTCCGTCCGGCCGGGGACGTGATCAAGACGCGCGGGCACATGACGTTCAAGAAGGGATCGCACGGGGGCGTGGCCGTGCGCGCCGACTACACCTTCGTCTACCCCCTCGTGCGCGCCGACGGCCCCCCGGACGTCACCCGCACCATCGTGCGCCGGGTGATCGACGTCGAACTCGCCGACCCCGCGCAGTACCGGGTCACCGCGGGCCGGCTGCTGCTCGTCGAGTACGACCAGGAGATCGGCAACTCCTCCTGCGACGTCCACGACGGCTATCTGCACCCGGAGTTCTCGCCGGGCGGGCCCACGGGCACGGCACCGACCGGTCCGGCGACCGATCCGTACGACCGGAGCAGGGACATCGACCGCGACGACAGTGACGCCTGCGGGACGGTCACCCGCACCTGAGCGGAGCGAAGGGCCCCGCGGGGTGGAGCCGCGGGGCCCTTCTTCTCGTCAGCACCGACGTCAGGGCAGCGCCGGTGCCTGGAAGCGGCGCCGGGGGGTTGCGCCGCTGGTCTCGACCGGACCCGAGCAAACCATTGGTCTCGACCTCTGGCGGTCGGGCAATGGGGGCGTCCGAGGGGGACTTGGGCTGTGTACGCATCGTGCTGGATGAACGCGGCGCTCGCAACCGTTTGACCCAGCCTTGTGCATTCTTGCAAGGTCCGCCGGCCGGCCCCGGGCGTCCCCGGAGCCGGCCGTTTCCTTGGGTGACCGGGCTGCTGTCCCCTGCCGTCCGGTCACTTCCCCGGAGCGAGGTCCCACGACGCACGGCACGATCCGTACGTCTCATCGCTCCAGCGAGCCACGCGTGGTTTCTCTCGGGCCCGCGCCTGGCTGGCGCGGACACCGGAACCAACGAAGCGGTTCGCGGGACGGTCACGCGCCGTACGGGTGAGAAGGGGGCGCACGTCTGTACGGGGAACGCGGATTTCAGATCCTGCCGCGGCACATCTCCAGCAGGGTCATCGCGAGGGCCGTGCCCGGCTTGCCCAGCGCCTCCCGGTAGCGGCCGAGGACCTCCATCTCGCGGGAGAGGTTCACGCGCCGCCCGCCGGAGGAGATCCGGGCCTCCTGGATGACGGCGGAGACGGCCGCCCGTTCCTGGATCAGGCCGATGATCCGGTCGTCCAGCGCGTCGATGCGCTCACGCGCGCCGGTGATCACACCGGCGGCCTCGGGGGTACGGGCGCCGGTCACGTCGGTGGCGTTCATGGGGGCTCCTTGTCGTCGAGGGGTGCCCCGGAGCGGCAGGGCCCGGACGACGACAAGCGCCCCGGGCCTTGTCGGCCCGGGGCGCCTGGGAAGTCGCTTGTCAGTTGCTCAAGCAGCACGACCATGGCAGCCGGCGGGCCGGGTGCCATAGGTAAAGACGAACGTCTGGTGCTGGAGCATGGGGCAAGTATGCCCCGCTCCCCGGGGGCGTCCAACACGGTTCGCATCCTGAGACGGCCCTGGCCCCCGGCGCCCGGACGGTGCCCTGCGGCACCCCGGTAGAATCGGGTGGCACAAGACCCCCGCCCCACCGCCGGAAGGCACCCCGTGTCATCAGCGACTCCCGCTGCCAGCGCCACCGACACCGTCCTGGTCGTCGACTTCGGCGCGCAGTACGCCCAGCTCATCGCCCGTCGTGTCCGCGAGGCGCGGGTCTACAGCGAGATCGTGCCGAGCACCATGCCGGTCGCCGAGATGCTCGCCAAGAACCCCGCGGCGATCGTCCTCTCCGGCGGCCCCTCGTCGGTGTACGAGGAGGGCGCCCCGAGCCTCGACCGCGAGATCTTCGAGGCCGGCGTCCCCGTCTTCGGCATGTGCTACGGCTTCCAGCTGATGGCGCGGACCCTCGGCGGCACCGTCGACAACACCGGCGCCCGCGAGTACGGCCGCACCGACCTGCACGTCTCCAAGTCGTCCTCCACCCTCTTCGAGGGCACCCCCGCCGAGCAGGCCGTCTGGATGTCGCACGGCGACGCCTGCTCCGCCGCCCCCGAGGGCTTCTCCGTGACGGCCTCCACGGACGTCGTCCCGGTCGCCGCCTTCGAGAACGACGAGAAGAAGCTGTACGGCGTCCAGTACCACCCCGAGGTGATGCACTCCACGCACGGGCAGCAGGTGCTGGAGCACTTCCTGTACCGGGGCGCGGGCCTGACCCCGTCCTGGACCACGGGCAGCGTGATCGAGGAGCAGGTCGCCGCGATCCGCGAGCAGGTCGGCGACAAGCGCGCCATCTGCGGGCTGTCCGGCGGCGTGGACTCCGCCGTCGCCGCCGCCCTCGTCCAGAAGGCCATCGGCTCCCAGCTGACCTGCGTGTACGTCGACCACGGCCTGATGCGCAAGGGCGAGACCGAGCAGGTCGAGAAGGACTTCGTCGCCGCGACCGGCGTGCAGCTGAAGGTCGTGGACGCTCAGGAGCGGTTCCTCAAGGCGCTCGCCGGGGTCTCCGACCCCGAGGAGAAGCGGAAGATCATCGGCCGCGAGTTCATCCGGGTCTTCGAGCAGGCCCAGGCCGAGATCATCGCGGACGAGGGCCCCGCGGTGGAGTTCCTCGTCCAGGGCACCCTCTACCCGGACGTCGTCGAGTCCGGCGGCGGCACCGGCACCGCCAACATCAAGTCCCACCACAACGTGGGCGGCCTCCCCGAGGACCTCGAGTTCCAGCTGATCGAGCCGCTGCGCAAGCTCTTCAAGGACGAGGTCCGCATGGTCGGCCAGGAGCTCGGCCTGCCGGACGAGATCGTCCAGCGCCAGCCGTTCCCCGGCCCCGGCCTCGGCATCCGTATCGTCGGCGAGGTCACCAAGGAGCGCCTGGACCTGCTGCGCGAGGCCGATGCCATCGCCCGCGAGGAGCTCACGGCGGCCGGCCTCGACCGGGACATCTGGCAGTGCCCGGTGGTCCTGCTCGCGGACGTCCGCAGCGTCGGCGTCCAGGGCGACGGCCGTACCTACGGCCACCCGATCGTCCTGCGTCCCGTCTCCTCCGAGGACGCGATGACGGCCGACTGGTCACGCCTGCCGTACGACGTCCTCGCGAAGATCTCGACCCGGATCACCAACGAGGTGCGTGACGTCAACCGCGTCGTCCTCGACGTGACCTCGAAGCCGCCGGGGACGATCGAGTGGGAGTGACCCCTACGTGCGCTTGACCGTGCGCAGGGGCTCGCCGGGCGTCCAGACCTGGACGACGAGGTACGTGTCGTCCTCGACGTAGGTCCGCACGACCTCCGTGAGCTCGGTGCGGAAGAGGTGGAACGGCTCCGGCGGTTCCACCTCCTCGACGTATCCGGCCTTCGTCTCCACGTCGTCGACCTCGATCGCCCGGCCGCTGATCCGGACGTCGCCGCCGCCCATGCCGGTGCCCTCCCCGGGGTTCGCCTGGAGCGCGAAGCGCGGGTCGCGGCGCAGGTCGAGCGCCTTGAGCGAGTTCGGCATCATGCCGAGCCACAGTTCTCCGTGCAGGAACCGCACCTCCAGGCCGCTGGTGCGGGGCGAGCCGTCCTTCCGGAGGGTGGCGAGGACGTGATGGGTGTAGGCGCCGAAACGCTTCTCGACGGTAGCGGCCAGATCCGGTGCGGCGGTGGCGAAAGCCTCCCAGTTCGCTGTCATACGGAAGAGTCTGGCGCCGAAACCCGACATCTTCTGTCGGCTATCCGTGGGAACGGGGAGACCGAGGCGAAAAGGGTGCGCACTGGTGCTCACAGGGCGTTCGCCGGGGCGCTCACCGGGGCACTCGCCTCATCTTCACCAAACGGTTCTGTTCTTCCCGGCCCGACCGGCGGTAGCTTCCGCCCCGTATGTAGAACCAGCGCTGGAGGACCTATGCACGGGCCCACCCCGCCCCTGCCGCTGCCCACCGACCGGCTGCGGTTCGCGATGCCGCCGATGCACGAGTCGCTCGAGGACGAGCGCAGGCACCGCAAGGAACGGCTCGCGGGCGCCCTGCGGATCTTCGGACGGCTCGGCTACGAGGACGGCGTGTCCGGGCACATCACCGCCCGCGACCCCGAGTACAGCGACTGCTTCTGGGTCAACCCGTTCGGGATGCCCTTCCGGCACGTCACCGTGAGCGACCTGGTGCTCGCCAACCAGGACGGCCAGGTCGTCGACGGCGGCTACCACGTCAACCAGGCCGCCTTCACCGTGCACGCCCAGGTCCACGCCGCCCGCCCCGACGTGGTCGCCGTCGCCCACTGCCACTCGGTGCACGGCCGGGCGCTCGCGGCCCTCGGCGAGCTGCTGGAGCCGATCACCCAGGAGAGCTGCGCCTTCTACGAGGACCACGCCCTCTACGACGCCTACACCGGCGTCGCCGTCGACGCCGAGGAGGGGCGGCGCATCGCGGCCACGCTCGGCTCCCGCAAGGCGCTCGTGCTGCGCAACCACGGGCTGCTGACCGTCGGTGACTCGGTGGACGCGGCCGCCTGGTGGTTCGTGTCGATGGAACGGTCCTGCCAGGTGCAGCTGACGGCGCAGGCGGCCGGGCGGCCGGTCCGCATCGACCACCGGATGGCGGTGGCGACGAGGGAGCAGTTGGGTGGCGACCTGGTGGCGTGGATCAACTACCAGCCGATGTGGCAGGAGGTCAGCCGGAGTGAGCCGGATCTGCTGAGCTAGGGCCTGTCCGCAAAGTCCCGCCTGCCCTGCGACGCCCGGCACGCTCCCCCAGCTCTTCGAGCAGGGGGGACCGCCACTCGCCGCACCGGGCGACCACCCGGGGCCGGCGAGTCGCCGCCGGTAGTGGCTGCGGCGGGCTGTGGCCTGGTGACGTCTGCGCCAGTGCGAGCGCGCTGTGAGCCCTGGGCAGGTTCGGCGCCCGCGGCGGATGGGCCGTCTGCAGGGACGGGTCCTCCCGAACGTCGCGATACGGCCGGGATGTCCGAGACGGTCCGGGTGGAGCAGGCGACGGCCAGGACGTAACCGATGCCGCGTGTCTCCAGAGCGGTGCGCAGGTCCGGATCAACCAGGGCCGCACTCCTGTCCGCGCGGATGCCCTCGCAGGCCGCCTGCCCGCCACGGCCTCGCAGCGGCACAGCGCCGGGGTGGGTGCGAAGGCCCCGCGCTCCTACGACTGGACCTGGATCCGTACCGGCACCGGCCGCCACCGCCACCTACTCCCCGTCGCCTTCAACCCACCAGCCGCCTCCGCGGCCAGACTGCCGCACTGGTCCAGCCGGCGCAGACGTCACCAGGCAACAGCCCGCCGCAGCCACTACGGACGACGATCCGCCGACGAACCTGCTGAATAGATCACAACCGCACTGAAGTACTAACGGCCGGCTCGTCAGAAGCCCCGGAGCACTGCTGCCTTCGTCAGGGCGAACTCCTCGTCGGTGAGCACGCCGTCCCGGTGCAGCTCGCCCAACTCGCGGAGGCGGCGCAGCAGTACGTCGTGGTGGTCGGCAGCGGGCGGTACGGCGGGTGCCGGGCGGGGGCCGTGCGCGTCGGCCGGGCGGTTGCCGGCCGCGGTGCGGGTGGACGGGTGCGGCAGCCGGGCGGTGATCGCCGTCGCGACGAGCGCGGTCAGCAGGTCGCGGCGGGTGCTGCCCCACAGGTCCAGGGCGTACGGGTCCTTCTCCGGCGGCAGTTTCGTGAACACCGTCTCGCGGGTGACGAAGCGCAGGAAGCCGTACTCGTGGCCGGAGTTCGGCAGCCACTCGACCTGGACCAGGTCACCCAGGTTGATGATGCGCGGACCGGCGCGCGTTTGACCCGCTCGGAGGCGTCGGCCCAGTCGATCCGTACCCGGGTCCCGTCGAAGGAGACCGTCCCGTCGGACGAGCGCACCGACACCGGAACCGGCGGGCCGGGCAGCAGATAGGCCTTCACCGGCTCCGTCGGGATCTGGTCCAGAAGCAGCGCGCGGCGGATCTCCTCGGCGACGTACTCGGCGACCCCCGTCCGGTCGACGTCCACCGCCAGCCGGTACGGATCGGCCGCGTCCGGCAGCCGCCCGCCGGTCGCCTGAAGCAGCGGATCGGTGCCCTCCCGCAGCCGCAACCGGAGCCGTCCGCGCCTGCGTTCGGGTTCGAGGACGACGCCCGAGACCGCCTTGAGCGGCACGGCGATCTCTCCGTACGTCTGCCGGAACAGCGGCACGGAGCGGTGCAGACCGGGCGTGATCCGGATCGTGCTGCCGTCGAAGGCCCAGGTCCCGTCACGCTGGATGATCTCGGCCATAAGGGAATCCTCGCAGCCACGTCAACACGACCCGCCGAAGTTCACCCGTGCTGACCGGACCGGGCGGACGCGGACCGGGTGGTGAAGGGATAATCCGCTGTCGTCGCACGGGAGTTGTACAGCGGTGTTTCCGGGGTCCGGAAGACCGACGGTGGTTGGGTCGCGGGAAGGCGGGCGTCGGGCGTGACGGTGCGCGAGACGGGACAGGGCGGCGCGGACGCGGGTGCGTATGCGGACGCGGGTGCGTATGCGGGGCGGTACACCGGTGGGGCCGCGGGTGCGTATGCCGGTGGGTACGCGGGCGGCCACGGTGGTGTGCAGGGAGATGGGCCCGGAGGTATGCACGGCGGTGGGCCCGGAGGAGCGCACGGAGGTGGGTGCGCCTGTGGGGACTGTCCGCACGGGGCGCGTGAGGGGCACCGGCGGGCCGTCGCCGCGTTCCTGCGCAAGCGCGACGAGTTCGCGGCCGGGCAGGGGCTGCCGGCCGCGGTGGCGCACTCCGCCTCGGCTTCCCGCCAGTGGGTCTCGGAGGAGCTGGCGCAGTCCGCGGAACTCGTCGCCGAGCGCGGCCGGGCCGAGGGCCGGGCCTGGCTGGGCGGCCTGTGGCGCCGCACGGCGGGGGCGGTGTGGGCGGCCGTCGTGGTGTTGCTGCTCGGGCAGTCCCTCACCGCGGTCGGCGCGGGCTGGACGGCGGCCCGTACGGCCGGGCTGGCCGCCGCGCTGGTGGTCGCCGGGGCACTCACGGCGGCGTCGTGGTTCCACCGGGCGAAGGGCGGTGTGCTGGCGCCCGTCATCGGTGAGGACAACCGGCTGTCCACCTCCCGTACGGTCGCCGGGGCGTGGGTGCTCTTCGTGGCCTACTCGGTGCTCGTGCTGGCCGGGCGGCTGGCGGGCGCCTCCCGGCACTCGGACCGGGACGCGCTGCTCTCCGGGCTGGAACTCGCCCGCGGAGCCGGGGTCGTGACCGTGCTCGCCGTGGTGTGCGGGATCGCCGTGCTCGTGCGGCGGGTGGTCGGGCTGCGGGTGCTGGGCCAGCGGCTCCAGAAGGTACCCGCCGACCGGCCCCGAGCCGCCGACCTGCTGACCGACGACGCGGGCCGGGGCACCTTCGCCGACATCCAGTACGTCGTGATCAGCGCTGTCGCCCTGGTCTTCGCGGCGGTACGGCTGGCCAGGCGGCCGGACCAGCTGCCGGATCTGCCGTGGGGGCTGGCGGTGGTGGTCCTGGTATCGGCGGCGACCTACCTGGCCGGCAAGTACGCGGAGGGTGGCCGGCCGGTCATCCTCTCCGTCGTGCGGTCGCGGGAGGCGGGAGACCTGGACGGGCCGATCCGCACGGGCGACGACATCGAGATCCGGGGCGCCGGGTTCGTACCGCCGGGTGCGCAGGGGGCGGACCGGCTGGCCCGCATGGTCGTCCGGGTCGGTGCCGTCCATGTGCACGTCCCGTTGGTGCCGGTGCCCGGGGGCTTCAGCAACCCGACGGACACACTGCTGACCGTGCCGGTGCCGGCGGATGTGGAGCCGGGGCGGGTGGAGGTGCAAGTGGTGACGGCGGCGGGGGTGGAGACGAACCGGTACGCGGTCGATGTGACGGAGTGAGGGGGCCGGGTCCCCGGTAACAAAAGCCGCCGCACAGGATTGAGCCGCGTCGGTTCGACGTACGTATGGTCTGTTGAGGGGGTCTCGGCACCGGCGTGAGAGGCGGCTAGCAGCGATGACTCACGGTATGCGAACGGACACGCACGCCCCCCACTTCAGCACCGGAGGAGACTGGCGGGACACCACCGTCCGCTACGCCCTCCTCCCTCTACGGATCTTCCTCGGCGTCACCTTCATCTACGCCGGCCTGGACAAACTCACCGACAGCGCCTTCATGAAGGACGCCGGCTCCGGCTCGGTCGGCGACATGATGCGTGCCGTCCGCGACTCCTCCGCCATCCCCGCCCTGGTCGACCTCTCTCTGAAGAGCCCGGTCGGCTTCGGCTACGCCATCGCCATCGGCGAACTGGCCGTCGGCATCGGCACCCTGCTCGGCCTCCTCGCCCGTCTCGCCGCACTCGGCGGCGCGCTGATCTCCCTCAGCCTGTGGCTGACCGTGAGCTGGGCCTCCGACCCGTACTACTACGGCAATGACCTCGCCTACCTCATGGCCTGGACCCCCCTCGTGCTCGCGGGCGCTCCCCTGCTCTCCGTGGACGCCGCCTTGCGGTCACGGCGACGGCAGAGGACAGGGGGCTACCGCTAGCCACGGTGGGCCGGGCGGCGGGTGTGGCCCGTCGTCACCCGGCCATGTCCGGGCCGGGCTCGTCGGTGGTGGTACGGCCCGACGTGTGGCGTCGGCGTAGGGGGTGTGGCCCGTCGTCACCCGGCCATGTCCGGGCCGGGCTCGTCGCTGGTGGTACGGCCCGACGTGCGGCGTCGGCGTATCCGGCCCGTCAGGATGCCCACCACGCCGGCCAGGCACAGCCCGCCCGCGACGAGGGGTATCGCCACGAACCACGGGGTCTGCCAGGCGCCGCCCGCGTCACCGGCGTAGAGGACGCCCACCAGGGTGAGGACGGCGCCGGCGACCAGCTTTCCGGGCTGGAGTTCATGACGCAGCACGGGCCACCTCCGCCTGTCCCATGCCGACCTGGAGATCCAGATCGATGGTGCCCGATCTCTTGACGCCCTCGGCGGGCGAGAGGGTCATCTCCTTGTGCTGGCCCGGTTTCACGTCCACGTCCTTCTTGTCGTCGCCCGGCAGCTGAAGGTCTCCCATCCCCACCTCGACGCTCAGCCGCACGGTCACGTCCTCGGGCACGATCACCTTCACCTGGCCCACGCCGACATCGGCGCGTGTCGTGACGGTCTGGTTCCGGCCTATGTCCACCCGGGTCAGATCCAGGGTGCCGACGCCCGTGCCCACGTCGTACTGCCGGCGTACGTCCGCCGCCGTGGTGGGCTGCCAGGTCGTGCGGGTCCACTGGGTGCCGATGTCCTTGGGCACTGCCGCCGAGCCGGCGAGCAGACCTGCCGTGATGATCGCCAGGAGGATCGAGCCGGCGCCGGTCCGCCCCAGGAAGGCACTGACCGCTATGCCCAGGCCCAGGACGGCGAGCGCGCAGGACAGACCGGTCTGGAGACTCGTGCCGAGCGGATGCTGGTCCCAGGTCAGGCTCGTGCCCAGGGCACCCGCCAGCAGGGCCAGCAGGAAGACCCAGCCGCCGATCCAGCGGGGGCCGCGCGGCTCGGGCGGCCGGGTGTGCGGGGCGGGTAGGTCCTCGCGGTCGCGGGGCTGGACTCCGAGGCTGATGTTGATCGCTGCCGCGACGTCCAGGTCGCGGGAGTCGCGGGGGCCCCAGAGATAGCCCGTGCCGCCGATGTGGGTGCCGTCCTTGACGATGGGGTCGCGCCACCAGGACGGAGATGTGAGGAACACCGGCGGCGCCTGCGGCTCCGGCGGGGCGTCGGCGACGGCCTGGGCGGCCAGCAGGTCGGGGCTGGGGGCGCCGCGGTGGCGCGACCAGTAACCGGCGCCCGCGAGGAGGAGGGAGAGGACGACGGCGAAGGTCAGCACCCCGCCGTTGTTCAGCAGGGTCAGGAACACTCCGCAGCCGACCAGCGCGAACAGTACGGCCGTCAGGGCCTGTCCGTCGACGCGGCCGGTCAGCAGTTTGCGCACCTCGTTCTCGTCCTCGTCGTCGTACGGGACGAGGAGCCAGGCGAAGCCGTAGAAGAGGAGGCCGATGCCGCCGGTGGCGGAGAGCACCGCGAGGGTGATCCGGAAGATCACCGGATCCATGTCGCACTGCCGCCCGAGCCCGGCGCAGACGCCGGCCAGGGCCTTGTGGCGGCGGTCGCGCCGGAACTTGTGCGGTGGTCCGGGCGGGATGGCTTCCCCGGCCGGGTCGGTCGCGCCGGGCGTACCTCCTCGCTGTTCTCCCGCGTCCGCGTCCGCGTGCCCGTGCGCGCCCGGGGGCGCGGGGGAGCCGGCGGGTGCGGCGTCCGCGGCGGGCGCGGCATCCTGCGGCCCGGCGCCCGGTGCGGGGCGCGGGCCGGAGCCGGGTCCCGGACCCGTCGCGGCGTGGTCGTGATCGGTCATGGGTCCATGGTGACGGGCGCGGCGGCGCGGCGGCAGTCGGAACGACCCTGGCCGGACCCTGATATCGGCCCTGAGGGACGGCTCGGGAAGCGTTCGAGGACCGGGGTCCGGAGATCAGGGGAGTCTCCGGGGCCGACCCTGATGCTCCGGAGTTCCGGCCGTGTGACCATCAATGGCATGTCGGAAGCCGCAGCAGCGCCACTCGCCGGACCGCGGCCGCCGCGCAAGCTCTACCGCAGCAGTGACGGACGCTGGCTCGGTGGTGTCGCGCGGGGGCTCGCCGGGCATCTCGGGCTGCCCGTGATCTGGGTACGGCTCGTCTTCGTCGGCCTGTTCATGGCTGACGGCCTCGGTGCGCTGCTGTACGCCGCGTTCTGGTTCTTCGTCCCGCTCGGCGTCGGCGGGGTCGAGGCGCAGAAGCCGCCGACGCTGGTCGCCTCGGAGACCTCGCCCGACGGCCGTCGCAGACTCGTCGCCCGCAGGCCCGACAAGGGCCAGATGGTGGCGCTGCTCCTGATGGTCGTCGTGGCCATGGTGTTCGTGGGCAATGTGAACCTCAGCGGTGGGGCCAGGGCGTATCTCTGGCCGATGGTGCTCGTCGGCGCGGGCGTCGCCCTGGTCTGGCGGCAGGCGGACAACGCCCGCCGGGCCCGCTGGGTGGAGGTCGGCCGCCGCCGCCGCACGGTCACGCTGCTGCGCTCGGTGGGCGGTGTGCTGTTGGTGACGGCCGGCGTCTCCGGCATCTTCGTCCTGCAGGGCTCCGCCGCCCACCTCGGCTCCGTCCTGCAGGCGGCGCTCGCGGTCCTCGTCGGGATAACGCTTCTCGCCGGGCCGTATCTGGTGCGCATGACGCAGGACCTGTCCGAGGAGCGCCTGATGCGCATCCGCGCCCAGGAGCGCGCGGAGGTCGCCGCGCATGTGCACGACTCGGTGCTGCACACCCTCACCCTGATCCAGCGCAACGCGGAGAACGCGAACGAGGTGCGCCGCCTCGCCCGCGCCCAGGAGCGCGACCTGCGCACCTGGCTGTACAAGCCCGAGGGCACCGGCAAGGACGAGGCCGACGAACCCACCACGCTCGCCGACGCCGTGCGGCGCAACGCGGCCGAGGTGGAGGACAAGCACGGCGTGCCCATCGAGGTCGTGGTCGTGGG
Organism: Streptomyces caelestis; assembly: GCF_014205255.1. GTDB lineage: Bacteria > Actinomycetota > Actinomycetes > Streptomycetales > Streptomycetaceae > Streptomyces > Streptomyces caelestis. The sequence continues at coordinate 5,386,976 of NZ_JACHNE010000001.1, forward strand.
GGACTGCCCGCTCGACGAGAGAATCGCCGCACAGATGCAGGCCGCGCGCGAAGCAATGGTGAACGCCGCCAAGTACGGTGGCGAGGGCGGAGCCGTCCAGGTCTTCGCCGAGGTCGAGGGGAAGACGGTCTTCGTGTCCGTGCGGGACCGCGGTCCCGGCTTCGACCTCGACTCGATACCCGCCGACCGGATGGGTGTCAGAGAATCGATCATCGGCCGCATGGAGCGCAACGGCGGCACGGCGCGGCTGCGCGCGGTGCCGGACGGCGGCACGGAGGTCGAGCTGGAGATGGAGAGGGCGGAGAAGACGTCATGAGCGACCCGACCGAGGCGAACGGTACGGCGGGATCGGCGGAGGCGCCCGGGCCCGCGGAGTCGGGCGGCGGCCCGGGGCGTCGCGTGCGCGTGGTCCTCGTGGACGACCACCGCATGTTCCGCACGGGGGTCCAGGCCGAGATCGGGCAGACCGAGCAGACCGGAGTCGAGGTCGTCGGCGAGGCCGCGGACGTCGACCAGGCGGTCACGGTCATCACCGCGACCCGGCCCGAGGTGGTCCTCCTCGACGTGCACCTGCCCGGTGGCGGCGGTGTCGAAGTGCTGCGCCGCTGCGCCCCGTTGATGGCCGACGCCGAGCAGCCCGTCCGCTTCCTCGCGCTGTCCGTGTCGGATGCCGCGGAGGACGTGATCGGCGTGATCCGCGGCGGAGCCCGCGGGTACGTCACCAAGACCATCACCGGCACGGACCTCGTCGACTCCATCTTCCGCGTCCAGGAGGGCGACGCGGTCTTCTCCCCGCGGCTGGCCGGGTTCGTCCTCGACGCCTTCGCCTCCACGGACGCGCCACCGGTCGACGAGGACCTGGACCGCCTGACCCAGCGCGAGCGCGAGGTGCTGCGGCTCATCGCCCGGGGGTACGCGTACAAGGAGATCGCCAAGCAGCTGTTCATCTCCGTCAAGACGGTCGAGTCGCATGTCTCGGCGGTCCTCCGCAAGCTCCAGCTCTCCAACCGGCACGAGCTGACGCGGTGGGCGACGGCTCGCCGGCTGGTGTGACGCGGGAAGCCCGGGTGGCCTGACGGCGGTGGGAGCGGCCGGATCGGTGGCGGTGCTGCCGCCATGCCCGGTCACACCACCCGGGTGGCGCCCGTGAACGGCATCTCGTCCAGCGGGGCGACCCGGACCGGGGCGGACGGGTTCGGAGCGTGGATCATCCGGCCGTTGCCCACATAGATGCCGACGTGACTGATGCCGGCGTAGAAGAACACCAGGTCCCCGGGGAGGAGGTCGGAGCGGGAGACGCGGCGGCCCGCGTCGATCTGGGAGTACGTCGTGCGGGGCAGGGAGACGCCCGCGGAGCGGTACGCGGCCTGGACGAGGCCCGAGCAGTCGAAGGCGTTCGGGCCGGTCGCGCCCCACACGTAGGGGCTGCCGAGCTTCTGGTAGGCGTAGGACACGGCGGCGGCCGCGCGGGAGTTGGGAGCCTGCGCGCTGACGGGCCCGGGGGCGGCCAGCCGGTCACGCGCACCCGTCGAGGAGCGTGAGGCGCGGTCCGCGCCCCTCGCGTCGCCGGTGCGGGCACGTTCCTGCACGCTGAGCCGGGACAGCAGCTCACGTGCGGAGCCCAGCTTGCCGGTGATCGTCTTCTTGTGCCGTCTCAGCTCCGACTGCCGCGATTTCAGGGAGGTCAGCTCGATGTGGGCCGCCCCGCGCAGCTGCTCGATCTCCCGGAGCTGCCGGCGTACGCGTGTGACGTCGGACTTCTGCCGGTTGCCGGCCCGCTCGACGAACTCGGCGTTCTCCAGGTACCGGTCGGGATCGTCGGACAGGGCGAGCTGGAGCACGGGGTCGAGGCCGCCCCCGCGGTACTGGGCGGCGGCGACCGCACCCAGTTCCTCGCGGGCGGAGTTGAGCCGTTCCTCCTTGCGCGCCGCCTGGTCCTGGAGGTCCTTCAGCCGCTGTCCGGCCGCCTCGGCCTTCTCCTTCGCGCCGTTGTACTTCTCGGTGGCGACCTCCGCTTCCTGGTACAGCTCGTCCACCTTGGCCTTGACCTGGCCGGGGGTGAGCTCAGGTTCGGCGTGTCCGGTGCCGTCGAAGCCCGTCGCGGTCGCCGCGCCCGCGAGGGCGATCGTGGCGGCCGTACGGGCCTTGCTGCCGCTCACGGAGCGCTGGCGGGGCTTGCGGTGCGCTGCCACCTGGGGGCCACGTCCTTTCCTGCGACCGCCGACGCGTGCGTACGGCCGCCAGGGGAGCGGACGGGCGGCCTGCGCGTCCGGCGACGGCCCGCACAGGGGAAGCGGACCGCCGCCGGACCTTCTCGGCGGGGGTGTCCGACTGCCGCCCCTGGCCCGGGCGGCGATGGGGAGCCGGGCACCTGGGGGAGGACGCTAAAGCTCGCCGCGGGGGCTCGGTGGCGGGTGTGCGGAAGTGTCCCGAGAGGATCGGAGGTGACCGTATGCGACCGTGATCTCTTCTCGCCGCCGTCGACTTAACTCAGCGTGATGACCGATGGGCCGAATCACGGGCACGGGACGGCTGACGGGTGTTATGGGGCGCATATATGCATCCGACGGGGTCTGACGGCCCGGTGTCGGGCGGCTGTGGAGCCCCTGATTAGGCTCCGGCCTCATGGACGTACTCATCCACCTCTTCGTCGGCCTCCACATCATCGGCATCGCAGCCCTCCTGGGCGGTTTCCTCACCCAGATGAAGGCGATGGGCGCGGGCACCGCCCGCTACACCCCCGCGATGCTGCACGGTGCGCTGACGATGCTGGTCACCGGTGTGATCCTGGTCGGCCTCAACCAGGCCGACGACCAGACCGTGAACAACATCAAGATCGGTGTCAAGCTGGCCCTGCTGATCGTGATCCTCGGCCTGGTCTACGTGAAACGGGACGACGAGAAGGTGGACAAGGGCCTGTTCGCCCTGGTCGGCGCGCTGACCGCGGCGAATGTCTTCATCGCCGTCCTGTGGACCTGACCCGGCCGGGCAGGACGTAGGCCGGGCCGAGGCGAACGCCCAGGCGGTGACCCCGAGCCACGCGGCCACCGCGACCCACAGCAGGGCCTTGTGCGGCCCGGGAGGGCTGGATGTGGCTGAACAGGGCCTGCCAGTGGTGGCCAGCGAGGAGTGGCCGTCCGGTTCTCCGGGGCGCCCTGGCTGCTGATTGCGGTGTGCGCGCCTTGTGCGGTCGCTGTTTACGGAGCGGACAGCAGGGCGTTCCTCAATCCTGCGCGCGCAGTTCTACGGCAAGAACAGGGTTATAGACGGACCGGACGACGGCTTCATGGCCGAGATCACTTCGTAGGCGTCCTCGGCCAGGTGCGGGGGCGGCTCGGGAGACGCGAGCCGTCCCTCAGCAATCTAGGCGCTCGGCCAGAACTGTGCGATGTAGCGCTCGACTCCGTGCACCACACCGTGCTGGGTCTGCGCAGATGCCGCCTCACGGCCGGTGCACACCACTCGCACCGTCCAGACGCCCGGCCCGTCCGACAACTCGATCGCCTCTGGCATCGGTCCTGCCGTCATCCCCCTGGCGCGCAACTTGCCCGAAGAACAAACGATGCCGGCCAGGGCTGTCTCATCCCACTCTCCGGCCGGCACGGCCGGCTCCCCGTCCCAGATCTCCACCGTCAGGGACGCGGTGTGGGTGTGCCCGGCACTGTAGAAATCAAGGCGCCCAGGGTGAGCAGTGAGGAACGTGCCGCTCTCGAAACCCTCAGGGAACAGCACAGGAACCTGCGTGTCGTCGAAGTCCTGCAAGGCCCATCCGTTGTAGTCCACATTCACCGGATACTCCTGGCGCCTGATCAGGCCGGCCACGTCACCCACCCCTTGCCGTCGTCTGGTGCGAGGCACCCCAGCATCGTCGATCTTCGGCGGCGAGATCACTGCGGAACCAGCCTTTGCGCGGCGAGGCGGCGCTAGCTGCACAGGCAAGACATGGGCCTCGGCGCTCTTCGAGAGACCATGCAGGTGGCTTGGCTCAGTCATTGAGACTCCCCGAGGCCGTCGAGCCAGGCGACGTCGAGGGCGGCGGCGACGGCCAGCGCCGCCGCTGCCGTCTTGGCCCAGGTGAACACGGTCGCCCAGCGGCGGATGCCGGTGCGGGCCCGGGGCCGCAGGAACTCGGCGGCGAGCAGCGCGGCACGGCAGGCCAGGGCGAGCACGAGCAGCACGACGGTCGCGTGGCGCAGGACACCGCGGTCGTCGTCGTTCCACAGGTACAGGCGTGCGCTGTCGGAGCTGATCGGCCGCGCCCCGGCCAGCGCCGAGAGGGCCAGCGCCCCGCCCGCGAGCCAGTGGTCGCCGCGCCCCTCGGTCACCTGCCGCACATCGAAACGGGCCAGGGCGAGGACGTACAGCACGAGCCCCAGCCAGAACAGCACCAGCGCCGCGTGCGTGAGCCAGGCCGCCGACTCGGCTGCGGCGAGCGTGGCGCCGAGCACGGCGAGGCCCTGCGTGGCCCTGCAGCGTGCGAACACCGTCCCCGGCCCGCGCCGCTCCCCGTCCTGCGCGGGAAGGGCCAGCGGCAGCGGCCAGAGGAGCACGGCCAGCACGAGCAGTGCCGCGGCCAGAGACTGCGAGCCGGCCGCCGAGAAGCCGGCGCCCAGGACGGCCGTCGCCGCGCGGTGGTGAGGGCGGCCGTCGCCACGGTGTCCAGGAGGCCCGGCACCCCCGCGTACGCCCGCCCCCTCGTGCCGGCCGGCAGCAGCCGCAGGGTGAAGTTCGCGGTGAGCATCAGCCAGGCCGCGCAGGCCAGGCCGGGGGCGATGCGTGAGAGGGCGCCGTACCCCGCCAGATCCAGACCGACCGACAGGGTGCCGGTCGCCAGCACGGCGGCACTGGCGGACGACGCTCGCTGCGCCCACCAGGTGGTGGAGGGGGAGGGGCCGGGCATGGGCCCGATGCTAGGAGGCGCCGCGCGCGTTGCGAGCGGGGCACGCGCGCGTGCGCCTCACAAACGCGCGAGCACCCTCACGCGCGCGTGCCCTCGGTGACGTACGGGCCTCAGGCCGGCCGCACCACGCTGCGGATCGACGACTCGCCGTCGTAGTAGATCGACTCCTCGCGCACGTAGGTGCCGGGCTTCGGGGCGTGGATCATCATGCCGTTGCCGATGTAGATGCCGACGTGGGTGATGTCGTCGTAGAAGAAGACCAGGTCACCGGGCTGCGCCTGGGAGACGGGGACCGTGGTGCCGGAGTCGACCTGGTCGTAGGTCGTGCGCGGCAGGGTCACACCGGCGGCCTTCCACGCGGCCTGGGTGAGGCCGGAGCAGTCGTAGGAGCCGGGGCCGACGGCGCCCCAGACGTACGGCTTGCCGATCTGGGCGCGGGCGAAGGCGAGCGCCTTCTCGGCCTTGGTGGCGTACGAGGAGTCGGCCGGGGCCGTCGCGGAGGACGCGCCGGACCCCGCCGAAGCGGACGAGCCGGAGCCCGCCGACGTGGAACCGCTGTCCTGCTGCGGGGCGGCCACCTCCTGCGCCTGCTGCTGTGCGGCCTGCTGCCGGGCCAGCTCGTCGGCCTTGCGGGCGGCCTCCTGCTGCTTCTCCCTCTCGATCGCCGCGAGCCGCGCCTTCTCCGCGGCGGTCAGCTTCGACAGCAGTTCGCGCGCGTCGGCGAGCTTTCGCTGGACGGTGGCCTTGGCCGCCTTCAGGTCGCCCTGCGTCTCGTTGAGCGTCTCGAGGCTCTCGGTGGCCTCCTGGCGCTGCTTCATCGTCTCGGACTGCTGGGTGACGTACTCGTCGACCGCTTCCTTCTGACGGCCGGTCATCCGGTCCATCAGCTGGGTCTGGTCGAAGTAGTCCTGCGGGGTGTCCGCGAGCAGGAACGTCGCCGTGTCCGGGGCGGAGGCGCCGGTGCGGTACTGGGCGGCGGCGAAGGAACCCAGCTTCTCCCGCGCCTCGTTGAGCTTCTGGGTGCGCTGCGCGACGCCGTCGAGGAGGGTGTCGACGCGCTTGCGCTGCTTCGCGGTCTTCTCCTTGGCCGCGTTGTACTTGTCGGTGGCCGACTCGGCCTGGCGGTAGAGGTCGTCGACCTTCTTCTCGACTTCCTCCAGGCTCGGCTTGCCGTCGGCATCGGGGGCGGCGTTGGCCGACTGGGAGAGCAGGGCCACGGATGTGAGGGCCGCCGTTGCGAGGGCGGGGGTCCGTATGCCTGCGACGCGCGTACCCGCGGGACGCGACTTGCGGTGCGACGCCAAGGGAGGCGACTCCTTCCATGCTCCGCCTACCGGGTTAGCTGTCGGGTTCGGGCGGGTATATCGGAAGGGTTGCCCTACGGCCGTCTCCGCGCAGGGAGTCGGGCCGATTCACCCCAGAGTTCTCGGTTGGGTCCCCGGCTCCGGCTGCCGCTGCGGCACGCCGGACTCGGCGGAGGCCGCGCGGCCCGGCGACGTTCGCCGGTGGGGGTCGTGCGGCCTGCCCGCACGGTAGCCAACTCGTGTGGCCCTTGTGAAGGTTGATGGGTGATATGCCCGATACATTTTCGTGACCTCATTCCGAAGTGTCGCCGAGAGTGATCGGTCGACGAGGGTTGGTCACGAGTCGTCCGCAAATGTCACAGCCGTAGCAGGCTGTGATCATGCGGGGGTGCAGGGTGACGAAGGGGTCGTTTCGGCGATGTTCTCAGGGCGGCGGCGGGCTGTCAGTGGGGCGCCCTAGACTCGGAGAGCGATGAGCAGCCTCTTTGACGACAGCTTCCTGGCGGACCTCCAGGCCCAGCGGGGCCCTGCGGACGAGCCCCCGCCGCCACCCGAGGACGATCACGCTCCGGAGCCGGTTCCGGACGATCTGTTCGGCGGGAAGTTCGACGTGCCGCCGGACCGGGACGCCTACTACCGCGACGGCGCCCCACGCCCGGTGGTGGACACCGCCGCCCTCCTGGAGGGGCTGAACGACAACCAGCGCGCCGCCGTCGTCCACTCCGGCTCCCCGCTGCTCATCGTGGCCGGCGCCGGCTCCGGCAAGACCCGCGTGCTCACCCACCGCATCGCCCACCTGCTCGCCGAGCGGGGCGTGCACCCGGGCCAGATCCTCGCGATCACCTTCACCAACAAGGCCGCGGGCGAGATGAAGGAGCGCGTCGAGCAGCTCGTCGGCCCCCGGGCGAACGCGATGTGGGTGATGACCTTCCACAGCGCGTGCGTGCGCATCCTGCGGCGCGAGAGCAAGAAGCTCGGCTTCACATCCTCCTTCTCGATCTACGACGCCGCCGACTCCAAGCGCCTGATGGCCCTGGTCTGCCGTGACCTGGACCTCGATCCCAAGCGCTTCCCGCCGAAGTCCTTCAGCGCCAAGATCAGCAACCTGAAGAACGAGCTGATCGACGAGGAGGACTTCGCCGCCCAGGCCTCCGACGGCTTCGAGAAGACCCTCGCCCAGGCCTACGCGATGTACCAGTCGCGGCTGCGCGAGGCGAACGCCCTCGACTTCGACGACCTGATCATGACGACGGTCAACCTGCTGCGCGCCTTCCCGGACGTCGCCGAGCACTACCGCCGCCGCTTCCGCCACGTGCTGGTGGACGAGTACCAGGACACCAACCACGCCCAGTACGCCCTCGTCCGGGAGCTCGTCGGCACCTCCGAGCACCCCGCCGACGTGCCGCCGGGCCCGGACGACGTCCCGCCCGCCGAGCTGTGCGTGGTGGGTGACGCCGACCAGTCGATCTACGCCTTCCGTGGCGCGACGATCCGCAACATCCTCCAGTTCGAGGAGGACTACCCGGACGCGACGACGATCCTGCTGGAGCAGAACTACCGCTCCACCCAGACGATCCTCAGCGCGGCCAACGCGGTCATCGAGCGCAACGAGTCCCGCCGCCCCAAGAACCTGTGGACCAACGCGGGCGCGGGCGCCACGATCACCGGGTACGTCGCCGACACCGAACACGACGAGGCGCAGTTCGTCGCCGACGAGATAGACCGCCTCACCGACGCCGGCGAGGCGAAGGCGGGCGACGTCGCGGTCTTCTACCGCACCAACGCCCAGTCCCGCGTCTTCGAAGAGATCTTCATCCGCGTCGGCCTGCCCTACAAGGTCGTCGGCGGTGTCCGCTTCTACGAGCGCAAGGAGGTCCGGGACGTCCTGGCCTACCTGCGCGTGCTGGCCAACCCGGAGGACTCGGTGCCGCTGCGCCGGATCCTCAACGTGCCCAAGCGGGGCATCGGCGATCGCGCCGAGGCGATGATCGACGCCCTGGCCCAGCGCGAGAAGATCAGCTTCCCGCAGGCGCTCAAGCGCGTCGACGAGGCGTACGGCATGGCCGCGCGCTCCACCAACGCCGTCAAGCGGTTCAACACGCTGATGGAGGACCTCCGCACGATCGTCGAGTCCGGCGCCGGACCGGCCACGGTGCTGGAGGCCGTCCTGGAACGCACCGGGTACCTCGCCGAGTTGCAGGCCTCCACCGACCCGCAGGACGAGACCCGGATCGAGAACCTCCAGGAGCTCGCGGCCGTTGCCATGGAGTTCGAGCAGGAGCGCGGCGAGGACGAGCGGGGCACCCTGTCCGACTTCCTCGAACAGGTCGCGCTGGTCGCCGACTCCGACCAGATCCCCGACGAGGAGGACGGCGACGGCGTCATCACGCTGATGACCCTGCACACCGCCAAGGGCCTGGAGTTCCCGGTCGTCTTCCTGACCGGCATGGAGGACGGCGTCTTCCCGCACATGCGTGCCCTCGGCCAGGCCAAGGAGCTGGAGGAGGAGCGGCGCCTGGCGTACGTCGGCATCACGCGCGCGCGGGAACGGCTGTATCTGACGCGGTCCACCCTGCGCAGCGCCTGGGGCCAGCCGTCGTACAACCCGCCCTCCCGGTTCCTGGAGGAGATCCCGCCGGCCTACCTGGAGTGGAAGCGGACGGGGGCGACCGCGCCCGCGTCCTCCGGGCCGGTCTCCGCAGTGGCGGCCTCGCTGTCGTCGTCCCGCTCGCGCTCGTCGGCGTCGGGCGCGTCCGGTTTCGCCACCCGCCGGACCTCCGAGAAGCCGGTCGTGGCACTGGCGGTCGGGGACCGGGTCACACACGACCAGTTCGGGCTCGGGACCGTCGTGGCGGTGAAGGGCACGGGCGGGAACGCCGAGGCGACCATCGACTTCGGGGACACCAAGCCGAAGCGGCTGCTGCTGCGGTACGCGCCGGTGGAGAAGCTGTAGTCGTACGAGTCAGCCCCCGTTCGCCCGACGGGCGGGGGCTGCCGGGACGTTACGCCGGGTCGATGCCGTGGCTGCGCAGCCACGGGAGCGGGTCGATCGCCGAGCCGCCGGCCGGGCGCACCTCGAAGTGCAGATGAGGGCCGGTCGAGTTGCCGGAGTTGCCGGAGCGCGCGATCGGGTCGCCGGCCTTCACCGTCGTACCGGAGGGGACCGTGTAGGTGGAGAGGTGGCAGTACCACGTCTCCGTGCCGTCCTTCGCGGTCACGATCATCATGTTGCCGTAGGCGCTGTTCCACTGGGTGCGGACGGTGCCGTCGGTCGCGGCCATCACGGTCGTGCCGTAGGAGACGGGGAAGTCGATGCCGGTGTGCAGGGACATCCAGTTGATGCCGGACTGGCCGTAGTAGGCGCTGAGTCCGTGCCGGGCGACCGGCAGGGCGAACTTCGGGCGCAGCCGCTCCTTGCGGGCCGCCTCCTCCGCCGCGCGCTTGCGCTCGGCCGCCTGCTGGGCCTTGAGGTCGATGCGCTCCTGGGTACGGCTGGCCCGGTCGGCGAAGTCGTCGGCGCCGGCGGCGAGGCTCTGGAGCTGCGTGTCCAGTTTGTTGTTGGCGGCGGCCGGCTTCACCGGCTGCGCGTCCGCCGCGGTCGTCTGTGCCTCCACGACGGCGTCGTCGGTGAGGCTGCCGACCGAGGCGGCGGCGATCCCCGCGACGCCCATCACGCACGCCGAGGGCACCGCGATGGTCAGTAGCGCCGATCGCTTGGGGGGCGTACGGCGGCGGGAACGCGACCCGGCGCGCGAGGCCGCCCGTGAGGCGCGCGGGCCGGCTTCTTCCTGGTCGTCCAGGAGCGGGGTGACGGTGGGCAGTTCGCCGGTGGCCGGCTCACCGCCGTCCGCGGCGGGGTCGGGGTAGGCGGCCCCGGCGGCTTCGTCGTAGGCGACCTGCTCGAACGTCGCGGTCTCGTGCTGCTCGAAGGTTTCGCCGTGCTGCTCGTACCCGTCGGGGGCCGGTGTGGCGGCGCCGTCGGTGTTCCACTGCGTGGCGTCGTAGGCACCGGTGTCGAAGGCCTGCGTGCCCCATTCCCACTGCTGGGTCCGGTCGGCGGGATTGCCGGACTGGTCGGGCTGGAGCCAGGCACCGGCGTCCCACTGCCCGGTGCTGTCCGGGGAGGTGGCCTGCGGCGGGATGACCGAGAGCGGCTGCTGTTCGGCCGTCCAGGACGTCGTGTCGTAGACCCCGGTGTCGTAGGAGGCGTGGTGCTGGGCCGCGTACGCGTCGTAGTGCGGGTTCTCGTGCGTGCCGGTGGGCCACTGGCCGGTGTCGTATGTGCCCGTGTCCTGGCCGCTGCCCGGGAGGTCGCCGAAGAGGGGGTCCGTGGCGAAGGTCGCGGTGGCGTGGCCGGTGGCGTCGAAACCGGTGCCGTCGGTACCGGTCGCGTCAAATCCAGTGGCGGCGTAGTCGCCGTACGTGGTGAAGTCGCCGTACTGGGCTTCCTGGGTGCCGTGCGACGCGTAGTGCGCCGAGTCGGCTTCGGAAGCCGGAGCCGGGGCCATGGTCCCCGACGGGTGACGGTCGTTCACCAACTTCTCTTTCGCCTCGACAACAGGGGCTGCCAGAGCAGTGCGGCGACTGTACCCGGCGGTACGCGGGCACGACAATCTTCGGCAGGTTTCGCGCGCGCAGGAAACGGGCATTCGGCCGTGTTTTGGCGGACTGCGGGCACGAGTTTGGCCCTGTGTTCGAAGTTTGTTCGAGCTTGATCGGTGCTTCGACGCTGTGTGTCTGCTGTATGACGAGTCTCAGGCCACCGTTAGGCCGCCCGCCCGGCCGGCGGACGGTTCACCCGGGCGAGCCGTGTCGAGAACCTGCCGTATTCCGCTGGCGACGGCGGGGTGCACGGGCAGGGCGAGATGGCCGATGCCGGTCACCCGCACGTTCTCGACCGTCAGATCCGGATGATCGATACAGGCCGTCTCCAGTGGATCCATCACGTGGTCCAGGTCGCTCCAGAAGCTGACGAAGTGCGTACGGCAGCCCGGGGCCGGCCGAGTGAGCTCCTCGAGCACCGGTGAGCCGGGGCGCATCTGGCGCACGATGGGGTGCGCGTTGGCCAGGGGCACCACTCGGGTACCCGAGTGCGGCGTGCCGAGTGTCACGAGGGTCCGCACGCGAGTGTCGCCGCCGAGCCGCTGCACGTAGTAACGCGCTATCAGGCCGCCGAGGCTGTGCCCGACGACGTCGACCTGCGGGGCGCCGGTGCGCTCGCAGACCTCCTCTATGTGCCGGCCGAGCAGCTCGGCCGCGGCGCGTATGTCGCAGGTCAGCGGCGAGTAGTTGAGGGACTCGATCTGCTGCCTGCCGTGCTGGGCGAGGCTGCGGCGCAGCAGGACGAAGACCGAGCGGTTGTCGATGAAGCCGTGCAGCAGGACGACCGGGGGCTTTGCCTCCGTGGGCAGTTGGGCGGCGCCGTCCGCGGGCAGGGCGGGGACGGGGGCCCGTCGCTCCTGGGTGATGCCGGAGGGATAGAGGAGGAGATGCCCGGCCAGGATCGCCATCTCCAGGGCGGTGGCCTTCAGGAGCGCCAGGGAGACTCCCGCCAGCCGGCTCGGCAGCAGTCGCTGGCAGAACGGAAGAAAGGGCAGAGCAGCCCTGGTGACCTTCATGGCCGACCTCCTGTCGGCACGCAGGAGGGTAGCCGCCCCCCGTGTGCCCTCGTGGAAAGCAGCGGCGAAGACGGCCGATGACTGCGTGAGCGGCGTGAGCTGCGGGGACTGAGCGCGGCTTGTGGCGCGTGGGACGCCGGTGGTGCGACGAGGTCCCCTGTCGGTGCGCCGACGAGGCTCCCCGCTGTTGCGCCGTGTCTGCCCTGCGTGCTGTGCGTGCCCTGCGTGTCCCGCGCGCCTTCGCCGAAGTGCCGTACCGCCGCTGTGCGTGGTGGGTGGGGCGGCGGTACGGCTACCTCGTCGCGGCTCCCCTTGCGCTTGTCCCATCGTGTGATTTCCCCCTCGGTCCGCACCGCGAAACTGCCGGTTGCGGGATCCTGGAGATAACGTTCGTTCACTTGCCCGGACGTTTCGGGGCGGGGTGTCCGTGCTGTACGGAGTGCGCGATGTGTGCGGTACTTGTCGGTACGGATGGATGTAGTCGCTTCATGGAGGCAGTGATGGGTGTGGCAGCCGGTCCGATCCGCGTGGTGGTGGCCAAGCCGGGGCTCGACGGCCACGATCGCGGGGCCAAGGTGATCGCACGGGCCCTGCGCGACGCCGGTATGGAGGTCATCTACACCGGGCTCCACCAGACTCCCGAGCAGATCGTCGACACGGCGCTCCAGGAGGACGCCGACGCGATCGGGCTGTCCATTCTCTCGGGCGCCCACAACACGCTCTTCGCGGCGGTGATCGACCTGCTCAAGGAGCGGGACGCGGAGGACATCCTGGTCTTCGGCGGCGGGATCATCCCCGAGGCGGACATTCCCCTGCTGAAGGAGAAGGGCGTCGCGGAGATCTTCACGCCCGGCGCGACGACGGCGTCGATCGTGGAGTGGGTCCGGGCGAACGTCCGCCAGCCGGCCGGGGCGTAGGCCTCCGGCGGTGGCGCCGGGGTTCGTGCCGGTCGCCCGGGGCGCCGCCGGTGGGCGATTGCCCTCGACGGTGACGGCGACACGCTCGGCCGCTGCGGATCCTGTCGGCTCCGTGACGCGGGCAGGGGTCAGGGAGTGTTGAGCTCCTCGATCATCGCCGCGCGCAGGCGCAACGTCGTGACCAGGCGCTGGAAGGCCTCCGCCCAGTAGCCGCCGGCGCCCGGAGACGCGTTCTCCGGCTCCTCCGGTACGGCCAGCAGGGCGTCGAGGCGGCCGGCCTCGGACGGGTCCAGGCAGCGCTCGGCCAGGCCCATGACTCCGCTGAAACTCCATGGATAACTCCCCGCGTCCCGCGCGATGTTGAGCGCGTCCACCACCGCCCGGCCGAGCGGCGGCGCCCACGGCACCGCGCACACCCCGAGCAGCTGAAAGGCTTCGGACAGGCCGTGCGTCGCGATGAAGCCGGCCACCCACTCGGCCTGCTCGGCGGCCTCCAGCGTGCCGAGCAGCTTGGCGCGTTCGGCCAGGGACACCGCGCCCGGGCCGCCCGCCTCCGGTGCGGAGGGCTCCCCGAGCAGCGCGCGCGACCACTCGGCGTCCCGCTGGCGCACCGCGGCCCGGCACCACGCCGCGTGCAGTTCGCTCTGCCAGTCGTCCGTGACCGGCAGCGCCACTATTTCCGGGGGCGTCCGCCCGCCCAGCCGCCGTGACCAGGTCCCGAGTGGGGCCGCTTCCACCAACTGGCCGAACCACCAGGACCGTTCACCGCGTCCGGCAGGCGCCTTCGCCACGACGCCGTCGCGCTCCATGCCCGGATCGCACTCATGCGGCGCTTCGACGGCGATCGTCGGCGTGGCCACGGTCGCTGCCGAAGCCGCGGTACCCCCTGCTGCCTCTGTGGCCGGGGTTACCGCGGTGGCCTGGGTGTGGTCGATGGCCACGCACGCCTCCGCCCTGACTGCCATCCGCGCGGCGAGCGCCGAACCGGGCAGCGCCGACAGCAGTTCCGCCGCCGTTGCCCGGACGTTGCGGCTGCGGTCGGACAGGGCCTGCTCCAGGAACGGCTCGTCGTCCGGGCCCAGGCCTGTGCGCAGCGAGTCGAGGAACATCAGCCGGTCCTCGGCGCGTTCCGTCGCCCAGGTCGTCTCGAGCAGTTCGCGCGCGGCGGCAGGTTCGCGGGAGCGCAGGGCGGACAGGAGGGCGACCCGTTCGGCGAACAGGCCCTCCTGCCAGAGCTGCCGGACGCTGTCGTCGTCATCGAGAAGCGGCAGAGTCGCTCCGCCGCCCGGTGTCGAGCGCAGGGCGAACCGCCAGTCCGGGTTCAGCCGCGCCAGCCACAGAGCCCGCGGCCCCGCGAACTCCAGCGCCGCCGGACGCAGGTCGGTACGCCCCCGGGCCGCGTCCAGCAGCGCGGGAAGCATCTGCGGAGGCGGTGCGAAACCACGGGCGTTGGCCGCCGCGAGCCACTGGGGGAGCAGTTCCGTCAGGTCGGGCGCGGTGCCCCGGCGTCCGCCGCCCGACGTGCCGGAGCGGTCGGCCAGCAGGAGCGCGAGTCTGCGGGCGGCCGCCGGCGGCAGAGGCGGACGCGGGTCCTCCGGGGCCGGCTGCGGACGCTCCGCCGCCCGGGCCGGACGCAGTCCGGCCCGGCGTCGTACGGTCTCCACGGCCGCCGCGTCCAGCAGGGCCACCGGCGCCTCAGGGCCCGGCCCGGCGCCGGGCGGGGTCCCCGGCGTGGTGCGCCGGTCCGTGCCCAGCAGAGCCGTCGTGACGAGCCCCTCCCAGGCACCCGTCGCGGGCGCGTCCACAGGAGCGGAGGTCCTGTTCATGAGCTTCCTTTCCGTGGGGCGCCCGGGGGTGGTTGAAGGCTCACCCTTACCGGTTGTCCCGGGATGCCTGAAAAATTCGTGGATTTGAGAGAAGGGTGGGTCGGGCCGGAAAGGCCGGGCCGCCGACATGGGCGCTGGTGCCGGCGTTGGCTACGGCTCAGCACAGGGATATCGCGTCACCCGGGCCCTCGGGCCAGGCCGTCAGCGGAGTGAAGCCCTGGTGGCCGCATTCGCCGAAGACCCTGACCGGAGCGCCGCCCGACAGTGCGACGAGCCGCCACAGGCCTGGCCGGGAACGCGCGGCCGGAGTGAGCGGCAACGCCGCGTCCTCGTCCGCGTCCGCCAACTGCCAGGAGTCGCCGTCCGGGGTGGGGACGACCCGGTCCAGCGTCACCGGGACGGACTCCAGCCACGGATCGTCGCGCAGGGCGTCGCCGTAGCGGGCGGCCGCCTGGGACGTCGTCACCCCGCGCGGGCGTATCGCCGTCGGCGCGGGCGGTGCGAACTGTTGGCCCAGGGCCACCCGCAGCTGCCCGGCGCCCGGGTAGGCGGACACCTCGGCCTCCAGAGTCAGCCCCACCGGCAGCGCCAGCTCGGGGGCGCGGCCGGCGGCGCCGTAGGAGAGGAGCAGTACGGTGCGGTCCGAGTCGGCGCCGTACAGCCAGATCCGGCGGGTCGTCAGGCGGGTGTCCGCCGTGTCGTACTGGGCGAGCACCATCCAGCGGTCCCGCACCGGCGGGCCGTCCGCGGAGGCCGGCAGACCGATGCGGGAGCGGACCGTGGCGGCGAGGGCGTCGGGCAGCCGCTCGCGGCGCAGCCAGCCCTGCCCGAGGAGATGCAGCAGCGCGCACTCCTCCAGCAGACGCACCGGCCAGCCCGGCCCGGTGGACGGGATCGCCCCCAACTCCCGCACCCGTCCGGCCAGGCCCTGCGCCTGGGCGTCGACCATGCGGGCCGCCGTCTCCTCCCACAGGCCGTAACCCGACTGTTCCGCCGTCGCGAGGCCGGCGCGCAGCAGATCCGCCAGGCGCTGCTCCAGCTCCACCGCGCCCGCCGTGACGCGCTCTGCCCGCCGCTCCGCCCGCCGCCGCGCCGCGTCCGGATCAGCGGACCCGGACGGCGCACCGGAGTTGTCCCCGGCCTTCTTTTCCTCCGCGCGCTTACGCCGCCCCGCTATCCACTGCTCCGCCCACTCCGGAGTTTCTCCCGTCGGCACCGCCCCGTCGCCGCCCGACCAGAGCAGCAGCAGCCCGAGCGCGTGCTTGCACGGGAACTTGCGGCTCGGGCAAGTGCACTTGTACGCGGGCCCGGAGGCGTCCGCGATGTCGACGATCGTCTGGTACGGCTTGCTTCCGCTGCCCTTGCACAGCCCCCACACCGCCCCCTTGTCGGAACTCCCCGTCTCGGACCACGGCCCCGCCGCGCCGAGTTTGCTCCCCGCTTTGCGTGATGCCGCGTCAGGCGCCAGTGCCAGCACCTGGTCCGCGGTCCAGCGCACCCCCTGCTGAGTCATGCCATCGAAGGTAGATCCCACCACTGACAATCGGGTCCGCGAGCGCCACCGGCTGGGTGTTTTCGCAGGTCAGAACGCATTGTCAGTGGTGTGGTGCAACGTGGATGCCAGATCCGAACCGGCCGAGCTGGAGGGGGACTCAGCCATGCCTGTGTCCGTAGAACCGACGTCCGTCGACCCGAGCCAGAACGGGTCCGCGCCCGCGAACGCGGGGGCGGGCGCACCCGCGGACGTGACTGAGGCGGAAGCACTTCGGCCGCACGCCGAGGACGCCTTCGCCGGTGAACTCGCCGCGCTGTCCGCGCAGGACGACCGTCCGCGCCCGGCCCGCTGGAAGCTCTCGCCGTGGGCGGTCGCGACGTACCTGCTCGGCGGCACGCTGCCGGACGGCACGGTGATCACACCGAAGTACGTCGGCCCGCGCCGCATCGTCGAGGTCGCCGTCACCACGCTCGCCACCGACCGCGCCCTGCTCCTGCTCGGCGTGCCCGGCACGGCGAAGACCTGGGTCTCCGAGCATTTGGCCGCGGCGGTCAGCGGCGACTCCACGCTGCTGGTGCAGGGCACCGCCGGCACGCCCGAGGAAGCCATCCGGTACGGCTGGAACTACGCGCAGTTGCTCGCCCACGGCCCCAGCCGCGACGCCCTCGTGCCCAGCCCGGTCATGCGGGCCATGGCCGAGGGCATGACCGCCCGCGTCGAGGAGCTGACGCGTATCCCGGCCGACGTGCAGGACACACTCATCACGATCCTGTCGGAGAAGACGCTGCCGATACCGGAGCTGGGCCAGGAGGTGCAGGCGGTCCGCGGCTTCAACCTGATCGCCACGGCCAACGACCGCGACCGCGGGGTCAACGACCTGTCCAGCGCCCTGCGCCGCCGGTTCAACACGGTGGTGCTGCCGTTGCCGGAGAGCCCCGAGGCCGAGGTCGACATCGTCTCGCGTCGCGTCGACCAGATCGGTCGCTCCCTCGACCTGCCGGCCGCGCCCGACGGCCTCGACGAGATCCGCCGGGTCGTCACGGTCTTCCGAGAGCTGCGCGACGGGGTCACGACCGACGGCCGGACGAAGCTGAAGTCGCCGAGCGGCACGTTGTCCACGGCCGAGGCGATCTCCGTCGTCACCAACGGACTCGCCCTGGCGGCCCACTTCGGCGACGGCGTGCTGCGGCCGGGCGACGTGGCCGCGGGCATCCTCGGCGCGGTCGTCCGCGACCCGGCGGCCGACCGCGTCATCTGGCAGGAGTACCTGGAGACGGTGGTCCGCGAGCGGGACGGCTGGAAGGACTTCTACCGCGCCTGCCGGGAGGTGAGCGTGTGAGCGACGCGGGGCGGGGGTCGGTTGTGGGGCCGGGTACGGGATGGGAGGGGAACACGTGACAGGCGTGCAAGAGGCTGTGGGCCCGAAGGCCGGAGCGGGGCCGTTGCTGCTCGGGGTGCGGCACCACGGGCCGGGGTCGGCCCGGGCGGTACGGGCGGCGCTGGAGGAGGCCCGGCCGCGGGTCGTGCTGATCGAGGGGCCGCCCGAGGCCGATGCCCTGATTCCGCTCGCCGCCGACGAGGAGATGCGGCCGCCGGTCGCCCTGCTCGCCCATGCCGTGGACGAGCCCGGCCGCTCGGCGTTCTGGCCGCTGGCCGAGTTCTCCCCGGAGTGGGTCGCCGTCCGCTGGGCCCTGGAACACGACGTCCCGGCCCGCTTCATCGACCTGCCGGCCGCACACACGCTGGCCTGGAGGAGGCAGGAGGACGAGGCCGGAGTCGAGGGGGAGCCCCCTCTGGACGCCGAGACGGCGGACAACGAGGGCGACTCCGCACCCGGCCCCGGCCCCGCCGAGGTGCGGATCGATCCGCTCGGGGTGCTCGCCGAGACCGCCGGTTACGACGACCCGGAGCGGTGGTGGGAGGACGTCGTGGAGCACCGGGGCGTGGGGAGGGGGGACGCGTTCGCGCCGTTCACCGTGCTGGAGGAGGCGATGGGGGCGCTGCGGGAGACCTTCGGCAGCGGGGGACACGACCGGGATCTGGTGCGCGAGGCGTACATGCGGCTCCAGGTGCGGGCCGCGCAGCGGGAGTTCGAGGACGGCGTGGCCGTCGTGTGCGGGGCGTGGCACGTGCCCGCCCTGCGGTGGAAGACCACCGTCGCGGCCGACAAGGCGTTGCTGAAGGGGCTGCCCAAGGTCAAGACGGACATGACCTGGGTGCCGTGGACGCACCGCCGGCTGTCCCGGATGAGCGGCTATGGAGCCGGCATCGACTCGCCGGGCTGGTACGGGCACCTCTTCAGCGCCCCGGACCGGCCGGTCGAGCGGTGGATGACCAAGGTGGCGGGGCTGCTGCGCGCCGAGGACCGGCTCGTCTCCTCCGCGCACGTCATCGAGGCCGTGCGGCTGGCCGAGACACTCGCCGCCATGCGCGGCCGTCCGCTGCCCGGCCTGAGCGAGACGACCGACGCGGTGCGGGCGGTGATGTGCGAGGGCTCGGACGTGCCGCTGGCGCTGGTGCAGGACCGGCTGGTCGTGGGGGACGTACTGGGGGAGGTCCCGGCGACGGCGCCGGCGGTTCCGTTGCAGCGGGACCTCGCCCGGCTCCAGCGCCGGCTGCGGCTGAAGCCGGAGGCGCTGGAGCGGGAGGTGGAGCTCGACCTGCGCAAGGAGACCGACGCCGCCCGCAGCAGGCTGCTCCACCGGCTGCGGTTGCTCGGCATCGCGTGGGGTGAACCGGCCGCCTCGCGGGGCAGCACGGGTACGTTCCGGGAGACGTGGCGGCTGCGCTGGGAGCCCGAGCTGTCCGTGCGGGTCGCCGAGGCCGGGGTGTGGGGGACGACCGTCCTGTCCGCCGCGACCGCCAAGGCCGAGGCGGACGCCGTCGCCGCGCAGGGGCTCGCCGACGTCACCGCGCTCGCCGAGCGCTGCCTGCAGGCCGAACTGCCCGAGGCACTGCCGACGGTGATGCGGATCCTCGCCGACCGGGCGGCCCTGGACACGGATGTCGGCCAGCTCGCCCAGGCACTGCCGGCCCTGGTCCGCTCCCTGCGCTACGGCGATGTGCGCGGCACGGACACCGGGGCCCTGGGAGAGGTGGCGGCGGGGCTGGCCGAGCGGGTCTTCGTCGGCCTGCCCCCGGCCTGCGCCGCGCTCGACGCGGACGGCGCCGAGGAGATGCGGCGGCATGTCGACGCCGTGCACGGCGCCGTGGGGCTCCTGGGGGACGCACACGCGGCGGGACAAGGCCATGTGAGAGCCCGTTGGCAGTCGGTGCTGCGTGTGCTGTGCGGGCGGGACTCCGTACCCGGGGTGATCAGAGGGCGGGCCGTGCGGCTGCTGCTGGACGGCGGGGAGTTGGTGCAGGACGAGGCGGCGCGTCTCATGGGGCTCGTCCTGTCCCCGGGCACGCCACCGGCGGACGCGGCCGCGTGGATCGAAGGCTTCGTCGGAGGAGGCTCCGGGGGCGGGATGCTCCTCGTTCATGACGAGCGGCTGCTCGGGCTGGTCGACGCGTGGCTGACCGGGGTGCCGGCGGAGGCGTTCACGGACGTGCTGCCCCTGCTGCGGCGGACGTTCTCGGCGTACGAGCCCGGCGTGCGGCGGACCCTCGGCGAACTGGTCCGGCGCGGGCCCGGTGCCGGGAGCGGTGCGGCAGGAGCCGGCTCCGGCATACCCGGCTTCGCGGCGGAGCTCGACACGGTGCGCGCGGACGCCGTGCTGCCGGTCCTGCGGCTGCTGCTCGGGCTGGACGAAGGGGAAGAGCACATCGGCAACGACCTGGTGGGGGTGACGGGATGACGACCGACGGACTGAGGCGGCCGGCTCCGAGCGCGGAGGCTGGAGACACCGGCGGGAACGGGTCGCCGGCGGAAGTCCGGCCGACGACGGCCGTGCCGGTGATCCCGCTGTGGGAACGGCCTCGCAAGGGAGGACACGGATGACGGCCGAGGTGACGGACCCGGCGCAGGAGCGGTTGCGGCGGTGGCGACTGGTGCTCGGGGGCGACGCGGCGGACGGCACCGGGTGCGAACTGTCCGGGCGGGACGCGGCGATGGACGGAGCGCTCACCGCGCTCTACGGCAAGGGGGAGAAACCGCAGGGGGGCCGGGACCGTTCGGCGGGGCTCGGGGCGTCGGCGCCGTCCGTGGCGCGCTGGCTCGGGGACATCCGGACGTACTTCCCGTCCTCCGTCGTGCAGGTCATGCAGCACGACGCCATCGACCGGCTCGGTCTCGCCACGCTCCTGCTGGAGCCGGAGATGCTGGAGGCGGTGGAGGCCGACGTGCACCTCGTCGGCACGCTGCTGTCGCTCAACAAGGCCATGCCCGAGACGACGAAGGAGACGGCACGGGCCGTCGTGCGCAAGGTCGTCGAGGACCTGGAGAAGCGGCTCGCCACCCGCACCCGGGCCACCCTCACCGGCGCCCTCGACCGCAGCGCCCGCATCAACCGGCCCCGCCATCACGACATCGACTGGAACCGCACGATCGCGGCCAACCTCAAGCACTACCTGCCCGAGTACCGGACGATCGTGCCGGAGCGGCTCATCGGGTACGGGCGAGCGTCCCAGTCCACGAAGAAGGAGGTCATCCTCTGTATCGACCAGTCGGGATCCATGGCGGCATCGGTCGTGTACGCATCGGTGTTCGGAGCGGTGCTCGCCTCGATGCGGACGATCTCCACGCGACTCGTCGTCTTCGACACGGCGGTCGTCGACCTCACGGACCAGCTCGACGACCCCGTCGACGTCCTGTTCGGAACGCAGTTGGGCGGCGGCACGGACATCAACCGGGCACTCGCCTACTGCCAGTCGCAGATCACCCGGCCCGCGGAGACGGTGGTCGTGCTGATCAGCGACCTCTACGAGGGAGGCATACGGGACGAGATGCTCAAGCGGGTGGCGGCGATGAAGGCCTCGGGGGTGCAGTTCGTGACGCTGCTGGCCCTGTCGGACGAGGGGGCACCGGCATACGACCGGGAGCACGCGGCGGCGCTCGCCGCGCTGGGGGCACCAGCGTTCGCCTGCACGCCCGATCTGTTCCCGGAGGTGATGGCGGCGGCGATCGAGAAGCGTCCGCTGCCGATACCGGACGCTGCGTGACCTGCCGAGGGCCGCGGTGGTGAAGGGCGGTCGGATGGCGACTGGGGCTTCCGCCTCGGATCGATGCGTCGCCGCCGGATCGCGGTCGGCACAACGGACATGACTGACCATCAGCGGGGCAGGGCTTGCACAACCTCCGCACTCCCGTGCGAGGATCGGCGCCTGCTCGGCGGTGCGCCGCGCCGCGCCGGGCAGTACCGCGTTGTGCCGACTCGTTGCTCGTAACGCGTGATGCGTTCCGCACTTGTTCCGTAGCCCGGGAGGAAGCTCCCCCTCTTGTCCTGGTCAGCAGCCCTGCCCGGTGCCGCTGTGCGCATGCCGCGTACGGCGGCCGGGTGGCGTGCGCTCCAAGTGGCGCTGCTGGTGGGCGGGGTTCTGGCCATCGGGCTCCTGTGCGGGGAGCGGGCGTACGCGGCGGACGGCGTACGGGTGCTGACGCACGGCACGGCCGGGCGGATCGACTCGCCTGGTCCTCGCTCCGTGTCCGGAGTCGGCAGCGCTCCCCTCGCCGGGGCCGACGCAGGAGCCGTGGGGGAGCGGGTCGTGCGGACGGCTGGTGATACGGGCGGGGTGGCGAGCCAGGGGCTGGAATCGGCGCAGCCGAAGGAGCCGCCGTCGTCCTCGTCCTCCTCCTCGCCGTCGCCGCCGTTGCCCAAGCTGCCGGACCTGCCGGATCTGCCGGACCTGCCCGCACTGCCCAAGCTGCCGGTGCTGCCTGACCTGCCCACACCGCCCGAACTGCCAGTGCTGCGGGACCTGCCGGGGCCCCCACTCCCGAGCCACCCCCTCCCCACCCCGGCCACAGCCGGCCCACAGCCGGTCGGAACGGCACCGACCCCGGCCGACGCCCCCGTCACTGTCGGACGGACCGGTGGGGCGGAGGCTGTCGCTGCGAAGCCGGACACCGTCGTGCGCGGCGCCGAGCACCGCGCCGCCAGTAGCGCAGAGGCCGTGGGCCACACCAGCAGCGCAAAGCCCGTGGGCCACACCAGCAGCGCAAAGCCCCTGAGCCACACCAGCAGCGCAGAGCACCTAGGCCACATCAGAAGCACAGACCGCGTAAGCCGCACAAGACGCGCAGACCACGTCGGTCCGTCGTCCGCCCACGTCGGACACGGCCCGGGCGGGCAGGGGGCCGCAGGTCGGTCCGACGGCACGCTCGGCAACCGGTCCACGGCCGACAACAGCAGCCCGCGTCACGGTGACCCGCACGCCGTCACCCTGAGCCATCGGGCCCGGCTGAGACTCCTGCCCGGTGTCGCGGCCCGCTTCTGCGCGGCCGGTACCCGGGACAACAGCCACCGGGACGTCCCCGTCTTCCCCGGTTAGCACGGGCGGACCGTCGCTCCCCGGGGGCAGCTCCACCGACACAGCGGCCCTCGGTCTCTCACCATCTCCCTCACCCCACCGACTCCACGAGGCCTTGGCCGCCGGACGGTCGAAAACCGTCGGTCGTCGGAGGCCGACATCTCGTGGATGGGGCGGGTGGTCCCCATCGGGGTGGGGACCACCCGCCCCGCACCCCGGAGAGCAGGGGCCTGAACAGGGCCTTTGTGCTCCTTCCGAGGTGTCAGACGGGCCTCACCGGGTCAACCCCAGCCCGGTGAGGCCCCTCACCCCAGGCACGCCGTGCCAGAGAGCACGGCATCATGTGACAGGTATCACCGCTCAGGTGTGACCCTCGATTTAGAGGCCCCCCGCAAGCAGCGATAACCTGCGAGACGGACATGCCGCGCGCTCGGACACCGTGTGCGCCTCCCTTGTGACAGACAGCGGACGTCACGTTGCCCTCGCGGCACGCCCACGCAGACAACGAACCGCGAGATCACTGATAGGGACGGAAGCGCGTGGACCTGTTCGAGTACCAGGCGAGGGACCTCTTCGCCAAGCACGATGTACCGGTGCTGGCCGGTGAAGTCATCGACACGCCTGAGGCGGCCCGCGCAGCCACCGAGCGCCTCGGTGGCAAGTCCGTCGTCAAGGCCCAGGTGAAGGTCGGCGGCCGTGGCAAGGCCGGTGGCGTGAAGCTCGCCGCCACCCCCGACGAGGCGGTCGAGCACGCGACCAACATCCTCGGCATGGACATCAAGGGCCACACGGTCCACAAGGTGATGATCGCCGAGACGGCCCCGGAGATCGTGGAGGAGTACTATGTCTCCTTCCTCCTGGACCGTGCCAACCGCACCTTCCTCTCCATCGCCTCCGTCGAGGGCGGCATGGAGATCGAGGAGGTGGCGGCCACCCGCCCCGAGGCCGTCGCCAAGACGCCGATCGACGCCAACGAGGGTGTCACCGAGGCGAAGGCCCGCGAGATCGTCGCGGCCGCGAAGTTCCCGGCCGAGGTCGCCGACAAGGTCGTGAACGTCCTCGTCAAGCTGTGGGACACCTTCATCAAGGAGGACGCCCTCCTGGTCGAGGTCAACCCGCTGGCGAAGGTCGCCTCCGGCGAGGTCATCGCCCTCGACGGCAAGGTCTCCCTGGACGAGAACGCCGAGTTCCGTCAGCCGGAGCACGAGGCTCTCCAGGACAAGGCCGCGGCCAACCCGCTCGAGGCCGCCGCCAAGGAGAAGAACCTCAACTACGTCAAGCTCGACGGCGAGGTCGGCATCATCGGCAACGGCGCGGGTCTCGTCATGAGCACCCTGGACGTCGTCGCGTACGCCGGTGAGGCGCACGGTGGCGTCAAGCCCGCCAACTTCCTCGACATCGGTGGTGGCGCCTCCGCCGCCGTCATGGCGAACGGCCTGGAGATCATCCTCGGCGACCCGGACGTCAAGTCCGTCTTCGTCAACGTCTTCGGCGGCATCACCGCCTGTGACGAGGTCGCCAACGGCATCGTGCAGGCACTGCAGCTGCTCAAGGACAAGGGCGAGGACGTCACCAAGCCCCTCGTCGTCCGTCTGGACGGCAACAACGCCGAGCTGGGTCGCAAGATCCTCTCCGACGCCAACCACCCGCTGGTCCAGCGTGTGGACACCATGGACGGCGCGGCCGACAAGGCCGCCGAGCTCGCGGCTGCGAAGTAAGGGACGAGGGACTAAACAGCCATGGCTATCTTCCTCAACAAGGACTCCAAGGTCATCGTCCAGGGCATGACCGGTGCCACGGGCATGAAGCACACCAAGCTCATGCTGGCCGACGGCACCAACATCGTCGGTGGCGTGAACCCCCGCAAGGCGGGCACGTCGGTCGACATCGACGGCAACGAGATCCCGGTCTTCGGCACGGTCGCCGAGGCGATCGAGAAGACGGGCGCGAACGTATCCGTCCTCTTCGTGCCGCCGGCCTTCGCCAAGGCCGCCGTCGTCGAGGCCATCGACGCCGAGATCCCGCTCGCGGTCGTCATCACCGAGGGCATCGCGGTCCACGACTCGGCCGCGTTCTACGCCTACGCCGTGTCCAAGGGCAACAAGACCCGCATCATCGGCCCGAACTGCCCCGGTCTCATCACGCCGGGCCAGTCGAACGCCGGCATCATCCCGGGTGACATCACCAAGCCGGGCCGCATCGGCCTGGTGTCGAAGTCCGGCACGCTGACGTACCAGATGATGTACGAGCTCCGGGACATCGGCTTCTCCTCCGCCGTCGGCATCGGTGGCGACCCGGTCATCGGTACGACCCACATCGACGCGCTCGCCGCGTTCGAGGCCGACCCCGACACCGACCTGATCGTCATGATCGGTGAGATCGGCGGCGACGCCGAGGAGCGGGCCGCGGCCTTCATCAAGGAGAACGTGAAGAAGCCGGTCGTCGGCTACGTCGCGGGCTTCACCGCGCCCGAGGGCAAGACCATGGGCCACGCCGGCGCCATCGTCTCCGGCTCCTCCGGCACGGCCGCCGCGAAGAAGGAGGCCCTCGAGGCCGCCGGCGTCAAGGTCGGCAAGACGCCGACCGAGACGGCGAAGCTGGCGCGCGCGATCCTCGCCGGCTGAGCAGGGTCAACGCCCTACGGCTCAGTCGTACAGCACAGCTCAGAGGTGGGCCCGCTCCCCGCACGGGGGCGGGCCCACCGTCGTTTTCGCGGAAGCGCAAGCGGAAGCGGAAGCAAGCACAAGCAGGCGTCAGCGTGGCTGCGGCATCAGCCGGACCGGCCCCCGCGGCTCCTCCTCGCGCAGCTTCGCCCGCAGTTCCCGCTCCGACTCCGACAGCGGCCCGGGCGCGACCGGTGGCGGCACGTCCTGGACGGTCTCGCCCGGCGGCACCGGTGGCTCGTAGTGCGTGGGGGCCGTGCGGGCGGTGAGGGCCGTGGCTCCGATCAGGGCGATCGTGAAGGCGATGGCGGCCCGGGTCCAGAAACGGGCCTGGCGTTCCCCGGTCCGGCGCACGACCAGCGGCTTGGAGGCCCGCAGCCGTTCGACGGAGGCCAGTTCGACCAGCCGCCAGTGGAGCACCTCCGGGTCCGCCAGCTCCGGCAGCCGCTCGGCGACCGCCTCCCGGGCGTGCATCAGCCGGTTGGCGGCCGCGCGGCTGCTCGCCTCCGTCTCCGCCGCCGTCTCGGGCAGGCCGAGGCCGACACCGTCGTACAGCAGCAGCGTGCGGCGGTACGAGGGCGGCAGCTTCAGCAGGGTGTCCAGCAGCGCGCGGTCGAACGCGTCGGAGGGCGGCGGCTCGGGGTGCCGGTAGCGGGGGCGGAACCGGTGCCACGGGGAGAGGGCACAGTCGTACGCCACCGCCCGCACCCAGCCCGCCGGGTCGCGGTCACGGGCCACCTCGGGCCAGCGCTGCCAGGCGATGTGAAAGGCCCGCTCGACCGCCTCCCGCGCCAGCTCGCGGCGGCCGGTCAGCAGGTAGGTCTGCCGGACGAGCGCGGGCGCGCAGAACGCGTACAGCGCGTCGAAGGCCTGGTCGGGGGTCAGAGCAGCAGTCGCGTCGTCCGGCCGCGGCGGAGCCGCCGCACGGGCGCGGACGGAGTGCCGGCCGGTGCCGGTGGTGTGGCTGCGGCCCATGGTGCCGGTGGTGTGACGATGGTCGGCGACGGTGGTGTGGCGATGGTCGGCGGCGGGGCCGCGGCTTTTACCGGGGCCGGAACCGGAGCCGGTGCCGGTGGCACGGCCGCGTTCGGTGGCCGAGGCGCGGCTGCGGTGGCCGACGGTGGTGCGGTCCTGTTCCGTGACGGAGCTGCGGCCCCGGTTCCTGCCGGGGGCGCGGCCGCGGTCCCCGGCCGGGCGGCGGGTGGGCTCGCTCTCGGCGGCGGGCCTGCCCTCCGCATGAGCCGGTGTCAGGTCCACCTCCGTCCCCAGTGAGTTCAGCAGCTTCGCGTACTTCTCCCCTTTCCGGCCGCGCGGCGTCGAGCGGCCGGTCTCCCACCCGCGCACCGTCTCGCTGGTGACGCCCACCTGGGAGGCCAGTTGAGCCCGCGTCAGCGAGGCGGCCTCGCGCAGGCGTCGGCGTTCTTTGGGCGGGGGGAGCGGGATGGCAGGGCTCTGTGTCACAGGGCGCCCCTCCGTACGGAAAGGTACATAAACGTATATTGAGCGACACCACGGTGGTTCGCCTGTTGCGACGGGAAAGCGCGTGTCGTTGGGAGCATGGCGGGCGTGATCGAGATGACCGCTCGCCGCCGCCCGCCGTCGCCTCTGCTCGCCGGGATGCGTGACCGTGCGCCCGGGCTCGTCGGCGCCCTCGTGGGTGGTGCGGTCGCGGCGGGCCTCGGGCTCGCGTCGTTCGCCGTACTGGTGATGACGCTGTGGATCACCTCGCCGTACCCCGACAGCGGGCCCGGCGGCGCGCTGCACACGGCGGCGGCGCTGTGGCTGCTGGCCCACGGAGCCGAACTGGTCCGCACCGACACGCTCGCCGGCGTCCCGGCACCCGTCGGCATCCCGCCGCTGCTGCTGCTCGCCCTGCCGGTGTGGCTGCTGCACCGGGCGGCGCGGGACGCCACGGGCGGCGGGGCGGTGGACGGGGACGACGGCACCGACGACGGCTTCGGTGAGGGCGTCGGGGTGGTGGAGGGCATCGCGAGGGTCGTGGCGCCGCCGCTGGTGTCCGCCCGTACCGCATGGACGGGCGTCGTCCTCGGCTACCTCGCCGTCGCCGCGCCCGCCGCCCTGTACACCGCGGGCGGCGTGCTGCGGCCGTCGTGGGTGTGGACCGGGGTGTGCGTGCCGCTGGTCGCCGTTGTGGGGGCGGGGGCGGGCGTGTGGTCGGCGTACGGCCGTCCGGACGGGCCGCTGCGGCGGCTGCTGGGCGTGCTGCCGGTGGGAGCACGGCCGCTGGTCCTCGGTCCGGACGGGCGCCCGGGCGTCGCCTTGCGGGCCGCGGCGGCCGGGGCGGCGGTGCTGCTCGGAGGCGGTGCGCTGCTGGTGGCGGTGTCGCTGGTGGGGCACGGCGCGGCGGCCCAGGCGGCGTTGCTGCGGCTGACGGAGGGGTGGTCGGGACGGTTCGCGGTGCTGCTGCTGTGCGCGGCCCTGGTGCCGAACGCGGCGGTGTGGGGCGCCGCCTACGCCCTCGGCCCCGGCTTCGCGCTCGGCGCCGGCCATGTCGTCAGCCCGCTGTCCTCCGCGCCGGCTCCGTTCCTGCCGCCGTTTCCGCTGCTGGCGGCGGTGCCGGAGACGGGGGAGGGGCGGCTGGTGCACTGGGCGGCGGCCGGGGTCGTGCCGGTGGCCGCCGGGGTGGTCGTCGGCTGGGTCGCGGGGAAGGGGGCTGCCTCCGGAGAGCGCGGCGGGACACGGCCGGGCGGCGGGCGTGATGCCGTCTGGCCGCCGGGGCGCACCGCCCGTGCCGCCGCGCTCGCCGCCGTGCTGTGCGCGGTCGTACTCGCGGGTCTCGCCGCGCTGGCGGGCGGGCCGCTCGGGGTCGCCGTCCTGGCCCGGTTCGGGCCGGTGTGGTGGCAGGTGGGTGCGGCGACGCTGGCGTGGCTGGTGCTGGTGGCCATCCCTACGGCGGTGACCGTACGGGCCTGGCGATGCCGGGAACCCCAGACGGACGGGCCGAGAATCGGCAGGCAGCGGGAGGAACCGGCCGAGGGCGCCCGAAAGAGCAGGCGCCTGCGGAAGGGCTCGCGCCCCGGCCGGAGTTGGTTCACCCACACCGGGATCGCCGGAGTCGCCGGAGGCGATGCCTCCCCGGCCGACAGGGACACGAAGCCGAGAACGTCACCCCCGGCACCGGACGCCCCCTACACCTCTTACGCCCCCTTCGACCACGACGCCCTGCGCGGACTCCAGGACCAGCAGGACGCCACCACATTCGAACCGTACGACTTCCTGCCGGCCGACCCGGCGCCCGAGCCCAGCCAGAAGCCGGACACTCCCTGACCGGACACCCCCTGAACCGGACACCCGTGCAGCAGCAGGCCGCCCGTCAGTCGTTGGTCCCCAGCAACCCCCGCAGCTCCTTCGGCAGAAGCTCCGTACAGGACTGCTCGGCCTTGTTCGTGAGGGCGTCGTTCATGCAGGTGTAGTAGTCGCGGTAGACCAGCTGGGCCGTGAAGGACGCGGCGACCAGGGCGATGGCCAGGGACGCCGTGACCAGTCCGCTCACCGCGGCCGTCGTGTGGGGGCGGCCCGTCTGCTCGGAGACCGGGGAGTCCGGGTCGGCCCTGCGGGGCTTGGCGCGCAGGGCGCTGATGCCCCAGTAGAGGGAGAGCGCGCCGAGCAGCAGCGCCACGTACGGCCAGCTGAAGAGGGCGAAGAAGAAGGCCCACATGCCCGACAGCAGGGCATAGCGCGCACGGCGCTGGGCGGGGTCCGTCGGGTCCCAGCGCGGGTTCTGGCCGCCCTGGGGGCCGCCCGGGCCCTCGGGGCCGCCGCGGGGGCGTTCGCCGAAGCCGCCGGAGGAGCGGCCGGGCTGCCGGTCGCTCCACCGTCCGCCCCACGGCGCACGGTCGCCCTCGCCTGCGTCCTGGGAGTCGTCGCCCGACGGGCGCCGCGGCTGCCAGGGCCGGTCCGGGGTGCCCTCGGGCGGCGGGGCGAACGGGTTGTCCTCCTGGGAGCCGCGCCCTCGCTCGTCGCCGCGGTCGCCGTCCGAAGGCGCGTCGGGTGGTGAGCTGGGGCGCTCCCGCAGCAGCACGCTGCCGCGCTCCCCTCCCTGCGCCGAGAGCTGGGGGAACGTGAGGAGTCGCATGCTGCGGTCCGGCATCAAGTGAGCGTCTTCCCGTTGGTGATTAGAAACGAGTAGGTGAGCAGGGACGAGTGGACAGAACTGAACGGTGTCGGACCTGGGTCCGCCCCTTCTTGAACGCATCGCGTCCGGACGGCGTTCCCGAACCGGCTCCGCCCAGACGCTACCTTCCGGCCATGCCCCCGTCCCGTGGGGGCTGCCCGGTGTGCCGGTATCGTTGCTGACGGTCGGCCGGTTCGTAGGCTTCCCCGTATCCGGGGGCGCGAAGCATTCGTATGAATGCACAAACGCCACAGGCCGGCCGCCTGGACAGACGCTCCCCCGAGAAAGGCCCCCACCGTGGCCGCCAAGCCCGTGGCCCCGCGCGCCAAGCGCCTCGTCGTGCTGGTCTCCGGATCCGGCACCAACCTGCAGGCGCTCCTCGACGAGATCGACGCCGTCGGCGCGCAGGAGTACGGGGCCGAGGTCGTGGCCGTCGGCGCCGACCGCGAGGGCATCGAGGGGCTGGCGCGTGCCGAGCGGGCCGGGCTGCCGACCTTCGTGTGCAAGGTCAGGGACTACGGCAGCCGCGAGGAGTGGGACGCCGCGCTCGCCGAGGCCGCCGCCGCCTTCGAGCCCGACCTCGTCGTCTCCGCCGGGTTCATGAAGATCGTCGGCAAGGAGTTCCTCGCGCGGTTCGGGGGGCGGTTCGTCAACACGCACCCGGCCCTGCTGCCCAGTTTCCCGGGAGCCCACGGCGTGCGGGACGCGCTCGCGTACGGCGCCAAGGTCACCGGCTGCACCGTCCACTTCGTCGACGACGGCGTCGACACCGGCCCGATCATCGCCCAGGGCGTGGTCGAGGTCCGGGACGAGGACGACGAGAGCGCTCTGCACGAGCGCATCAAGGAAGTCGAGCGAAGGCTGCTCGTCGAGGTCGTGGGGCGGCTCGCCCGCAACGGCTATCGCATTGAGGGACGAAAGGTAGTTATCCAGTGACCGCCGAGAGCAACAAGCGGCCCCTTCGCCGGGCGCTCGTCAGCGTCTACGACAAGACCGGGCTGGAGGAGCTCGCCCGTGGCCTGCACGAGGCCGGTGTGGAGCTCGTCTCCACCGGGTCCACGGCCGCCCGCATCTCCGCTGCCGGCGTCCCGGTCACCAAGGTCGAGGAGCTCACCGGCTTCCCCGAGTGCCTGGACGGCCGCGTCAAGACGCTGCACCCCAGGGTCCACGCCGGCATCCTCGCCGACCTGCGCCTGGAGGACCACCAGCGGCAGCTCGCCGAGCTGGGTGTCGAGCCGTTCGACCTCGTCGTCGTCAACCTCTACCCGTTCCGCGAGACCGTCGCCTCGGGCGCCTCGCCCGACGAGTGCGTCGAGCAGATCGACATCGGCGGGCCGTCGATGGTCCGGGCCGCCGCCAAGAACCACCCCTCGGTCGCGGTCGTCACCAGCCCGGCCCGCTACGCCGACGTCCTGTCCGCCGTCCAGAACGGCGGCTTCGACCTCGCCACCCGCAAGCGGCTCGCCGCCGAGGCCTTCCAGCACACGGCCGCGTACGACGTCGCCGTCGCCTCCTGGTTCGCCTCCTCCTACGCGCCGGTCGACGAGTCGCAGTTCCCCGACTTCCTCGGCGCCACCTGGGAGCGCGAGCACACCCTGCGCTACGGCGAGAACCCGCACCAGCCCGCCGCCCTGTACGTCTCGGGCAGCGGCGGCCTCGCCGAGGCCGAGCAGCTGCACGGCAAGGAGATGTCGTACAACAACTACACGGACACGGACGCCGCCCGCCGTGCCGCGTACGACCACGCCGAGCCCTGTGTCGCGATCATCAAGCACGCCAACCCCTGCGGAATCGCGGTCGGTTCGGACGTCGCCGAGGCGCACCGCAAGGCGCACGCCTGTGACCCGCTGTCGGCGTTCGGTGGCGTGATCGCGGTCAACCGCCCGGTCAGCAAGGAGATGGCCGAGCAGGTCGCGGAGATCTTCACCGAGGTCATCGTCGCGCCGGACTACGAGGACGGCGCCCTGGAAGCCCTCACCAAGAAGAAGAACATCCGCGTGCTGCGCTGCCCGGAGGGCCCGTCGAACCCCGTCGAGGTCAAGCCCATCGACGGCGGCGCGCTGCTCCAGGTCACCGACCGGCTCCAGGCCGACGGCGACGACCCGGCCAACTGGACGCTGGCGACCGGTGAGGCGCTGGACGCCGACGAGCTCCAGCAGCTCGCCTTCGCCTGGAAGGCCTGCCGCGCGGTGAAGTCCAACGCGATCCTGCTCGCCAAGGACGGTGCCTCGGTCGGCGTCGGCATGGGGCAGGTCAACCGGGTCGATTCCTGCAAGCTGGCGGTGGAGCGGGCCGGGGCCGAGCGGGCCCGGGGCTCCTACGTCGCGTCGGACGCGTTCTTCCCGTTCCCCGACAACATCGACGTCCTGGGCGCCGCCGGCGTCAAGGCCATCGTGCAGCCCGGCGGTTCCGTCCGCGACGAGCTGGTCGTCGAGGCCGCGCAGAAGGCCGGCATCACGATGTACTTCACCGGGACGCGGCACTTCTTCCACTGACGGCGGATCTTCCGCTGACGATCGCGCAGCGGGCCGGCGGCACCGCCGGCCCGCTCCCCGGACGACTCAGCCGTCCACCTCGTACCGCCCGACCTCCAGGAAGTACCGCAGCTCCTCCGGCGTGCCGTCGATGACCTCCTCGGCGGCGGCCCGGAGCGCGTCGCTGGTGTTCGGGTCGGCCAGGATGCGGGCGACGGCGACCCGGTCGTCCTCGGCCTGGGCGAGGCGGTAGCCGGTCTCCAGGAAGGCGCGCAGGGCCTCCGGGGTGTTCACGTCGAGGGCCTTGGCGGCTTCCCGCTTGACGCCCCGGCCGGAGTCGGGGTCGCTCAGGACGCGGGCGATGGCGACGCGGTCGTCCTCGGCCTGGGCGAGGCGGTAGCCCGTCTTCAGGAAGGCGCGCATGTCCTCCACCGTGCCGTCGAGGGCTTCGTTGGCCTCCCTGACGACGCCTCGGCCGCTGTCCTCGTCGGCGATGACGCGCAGGATCGCGATCCGCAGATCGTCCTCCGACATCTCGTCCACCGGCGTGCCGTCCGTCACCGCCGTGGCGGTCACGGCGGGGGTCGCCGGGGCCGTGCCGGCGGCGACGGCCGGGGTGGTGAGCAGAAGGGCCGGCGTCAGGACGGCGGCGACGATCAGGGCACCGCGGGTGGGTCTCATGCGTGACCTGCCTAAGAGAAAAGGGAGTTGATGGGGCCGGGTGGCGCCAGGCAGGTGCCTGGGCCCCGGTGCGGACATCCTCACATTCCCCGTCGGCCGGAGCAGCGCCTTTTTTCACGTCGAGGCGCGCAGCGCCGCCCACGTCCTGGGACCGACCTTGCCGTCGGGGTCCAGCCCCTTGGCGCGCTGGAAGCCGCGCACCGCCGTGGCGGTGTCCTTGCCGAACTGGCCGTCCACGCCCTCGCCGCCCACGTCGTAACCGCGCTTGGTCAGCATGCACTGCACCTGCACGACGCGCTGGCCGTGGTCGCCGCGCCGGGTGAGTTCGGTGCCGGAGTAGGAGGTGCAGTCGGTGAGCCACGGGGGCCTGGCCGGGGCGGTCGGCGTCTTCGGCGGTTCCGTGGCGGTGGGCCGGGGCTGTGTCGTCCTCGACGGGGGAGCGGGGGTGGTGGTGCGGGTGTCCGTCTCGGCCTCGTGGTCCGAGGGGCTGGGCGAGGTGCCCGTCGGCGTCCCCTCGCTCTCAGGGACCTGCTGGGACGGTGAGGAGGAATCCGGCCGGTTCGAGCCCGGCAGCGCCGTCCGGTCGGCACCGTCGCGGGACGCACCGGCCCTGGGGGCGGCGGAACCGGTGTCGCCGGCCGACGAAGGGCGGGTGGCCAGGAAAACCGTCAGGGCGACGGCGCACACCGTGAGCACGGCGGCGAGGGCGGCGTACGGCATCAGCCGCCGCCGGGCGGGAGGTGCGGCAGCCGGTGCCGCCACCGGCGTACTCCCGGCAGCCGGCGGGCCCGCCGCAGATACGGCGGGCCTCGGCGCCGATCCGGGCGGCCCGAACCCCGGCCCCCCAGCCGCCGCCGGACGTCCCACCGCCCGCGGTACGCGCCGCGGCGGCAACGGACTGTCCCTCAGCACCTCGTAGGCCTGCTGCCGGGCCAGGATGCGGCTGCCCAGCGGCTCCTGCCAGGAGGCGGACCGGAGCCGGGACGACGCCGCCCCGACCAGGTCCTGGGGGCTCGGGCGCAGGGCCGGTTCCTTGGAGAGGCAGGCCGTGAGGAGGGCGGCCAGGGCCGGGTCGGCCGTCTGCACCTCGGCCATGACCTCCGCGTTCGGCTCCTCCGAGGCGATGCGGTGCAGGACGTCCACGCCGGTGCCGTCGCCGAAGGGGGCGTGTCCGGTGACCGCGTGGACGACCGTGCTCGCGAAGCAGAACACGTCGGAGGCCGAGTCGCAGCGGCCGTCCCTGAGGTACTCGGGGGACATGTAGGCGGGCGTGCCGACGCGGTTGCCGGTCATGGTGATCGTGCTGGCGTCGACGGCTTGGGCGATGCCGAAGTCGACGAGGTGGGCGCCCTGCCGGGTCAGGAGAACGTTGGACGGTTTGAAGTCCCGGTGCACGATCCCGGTCGCGGCCAGCGCGCCGAGCGCCCGCCCGAGATCACCCACCAGCCGCCAGGCACCCTCCGGTCGCAGGACGCCGCACGCCCGCACCGCCTCCGCCAGGTTGAGACCGGGTAAGTACACGGTCGCCATCCACAGCAGCTCGCTGTCCGGCTCGAAGCCCGTGCCCAGCAGCTCCGGCGTGTAGGGCGCGCCCACGCGCGCGTGCACGGTGGCCTCCCGCTCGAACCGGCGGCGGAAGGCCACGTCCTCGGCGTACTCGGGCCGGATGACCTTCACCGCGGCGAGTCCGGGCGTCCCGTCCCCCTGCCGCGCCAGATAGACCCGGCCCATGCCGCCGCTGCCGAGCAGCCCCAGCGGAACGTACGGTCCGACCCGCACCGGATCGGCGGGCCGCAGCGGCACCGCACCGGTCTGCGATAAGGCGGCGTCTGACATGGATCCCCCGGCTGGTCCCGACAGCGATGCCGGAAACGGTACCGGAGACGGACTTCCGGCCCGAGGTACCCGGCGCCGGGGGAGTACCTGTGAACTCTCAGGGTCACTTCTTCGCGGCCGGCGTGTACTCCTTGAGGTAGTGGGCGACGCGGGCGGCGTAGTCGCGGTACTTCGGGGGAACGCCGCCCGCGTTGTTCACCGTCTTGTACGACGTCCGGTACGCGACGGCGACCAGCACCCGGCGGTCGCCGCTCAGCCCGGCCTCCAGACGCGGTTCGGCGAAGCACAGGTAGCGGGCCATGGCCGGGATGGACTCGGAGGGGGTGAGCGGCGGCCTGGGGGTCTCCTTCGCGGGGACGCCGTCGGCGCGGATCCACCAGCGCAGGATGCTCGGCGTCCAGCGGGCGATGCCGTACTCGCCCTCCTCGCCCGCGTCCGGGTCGGAGAGATCGGGGTCGAAGTCGCTCTCCACCTTCAGTATCGCGGCGATGAGCGCCGGGGTGATCTCCGGCTGGACGCAGTCGTGGGCCGAGTCGACGATGAGCCGCCGGTAGGCGACCGGGACGCCCTTGCCGGTGCTCAGTTCGGAGGCGCCGTAGGTGGCGGGCGTCACCTTGCGCGTCTCGGCGGCCTTGCTGTCGCCGTCGTCGCCGGGATCGGCCCAGGTGGCGACGCCGTAACCGAGGGCGGCGACGGCGACACCGGCCGCCAGGACCGCCATGCGGCGCGAGCGGCGGCGGGCCGGGCGCAGGCGGGGCAGGCGGAAGGAGCGGTGGCCGGTGCCGGTGGCCGCCTGCACGCGGCCGAGCAGGGCCTCACCGGAGATGCGGTCCTGGTGGGTGCGGGTCAGGCAGGCGGAGATGATCTGCCGCCACTCGTCGGGCAGTTCGGGCGACAGGCGCAGCTCGTCGGTGCCGCGGGCGTAGGCGGCGGCCGCGTCGCGGCGGGCCGTCGGGGTCGCGCCGGGCAGCGGGAAGGAGTCGGTGAGGACGAGGTGCGCGAGGACGCCGAAGGCCCACACGTCGGCGGACGGGCGGATCCGTCGGCCCCGTTCGCCGATCTCGGTCCACAGGAGCTCGGGCGGGGTGTAGTCCGGGGTGGAGAACGCCGGGGTGTAGGCGTGGGTGCCCTCCAGCTCGGCGGCCATGTTGAAGTCGGCCAGGCGGACCGAACCGTCCTCCATCAGCAGCACGTTGGCCGGTTTCAGGTCGCCGTGCACCCAGCCAGCGCCGTGCAACTGGGCCAGGCCCTCGCAGATCTGCGCGAGCAGTGCGGGACCGGCCTCGGGCCGGGGCGTGGCGGTGAGCAGGGCGGACAGGGAGGCCTCGGCCCGCTCCAGCACCAGGACCGTGGCGCCGTCGAGCTCGGGGCGGTCCGGGTCGTCGACCGTCAGCGTCTCGTACATCCGCACCAGCCGCGGATGCCTCAGCCGCCGGTACAGCTCGACCTCCCGCTCGATCAGCTCGCGCAGGTGGGTCAGGCGGCGGGGCGTGGCCGTGCCGGTGGGCAGGAACTTCAGGGCGGCCGTCCGCGGCAGTTCCGTGCTCTCCCCGGTGCGCCGGGCCGCGTACACACTGCCGAAGGCGCCGGTCGCGAGGGGCTCGCGCACCTCCCATACGCCGACCCGGTAGCCCTTCGGCACCGCGACGGCGTACGGCT
Source organism: Streptomyces caelestis (assembly GCF_014205255.1). GTDB lineage: Bacteria > Actinomycetota > Actinomycetes > Streptomycetales > Streptomycetaceae > Streptomyces > Streptomyces caelestis. Next base: position 5,422,895 of record NZ_JACHNE010000001.1, read on the forward strand.
CGGTCACCGGGTCACCCGGCCCGGCGGGCCGGCCAGGACCCCCAGGTCGTCCTCGCGGACCAGGTCGAAGCGGAGCGCCAGGGAGACCAGGGACTCCTTCTTGCCGTTGAGCCGCGGGCCGGTGTCCGCGCTCTCCGGGCCCGGCTTGAGGCGCAGCTTCACGGCGAGGTAGTCGATGTTCCACTGCACCGACGTACGGGACGCGGCCGGCCAGGTGGGGCGCAGGCGCTCGGCGACCTGGTCGACGGTGGGCAGCGGGGCGTGCGGGGTGCCGCGCAGGCGCGGTTCGCACAGGGCGGCCAGGACCGCGAAGTAGCGCTTGCTGCGGTCGAGGGAGAACGCCGGTGCGGTCGTGGCGCCGTCGAGGCCGCCCGTGCCGCTCAGGTAGTCGTGGCGCGGCGCCCACACCTCGAGGGCCAGCAGGTCGCCGGCGGCGGGCAGCACGATCCGCGAGAACTCGAAGGGGATCGGCGCGTCCAGCCGCCCGGGCGCGACCTTGACGTGTTCGCCCGCGCCCTCCGGGTTCTCCACCACGTAGGTCTGTTCGCGGCTGAGGTTGCTGAGGGTCCAGAAGGCGCCGTGCGCGGCGATCTCACCGGCCTGGCGGGAGACTCCGTCATGGCTGATGCGGAGGCCGTTGTCGCTCACGGACCGGCCGAACGTGAGGCGTTCGCCGGGCGCGAGTCTGATCTGGCTGCGGTTCCGCTCGTCCTCCGTGGTCGGCGGAGGTACCACGATGATGCTGTACAAGGTGCTCTCCCCGTGCCTGACAGCTACCACTGTCAGACTAGGGCGACGCACCAGGGCCGTGCCCCCCTCGTACGGGTGAGACACGGCCCTTGGATGTGATGGGCGCGAACTGGTCCGCTCGCCGGCATCCGTTCAGTAACGGGGGCGGTTGAACCAGGCCTTGCCGTTGGCGTTGCCCACGAACACCGCGACCAGGATGGCCAGGACGGTGTGCACCAGGCCCACGAGGACGAACGGGTAGATGCCGAGGACGGCGGTGATGATGGCGAAGACCAGGATGGTGACGCGGGCGCCGTTGCCGCCGTTCTTGAACTTCGTCGCCAGGACGGCCGCGAACACCAGCCAGGCCAGGCCGAACACCACGTAGCCCCAGATCAGGCCGGTCGACTGGCCGACAAGGTCCTGGAGGGCGATGTTGTCCTGGAGGGTCTCTTCGTCCTTGGCGGCGTTCAGTGCCGCGGCGCCGAGGCCGAGGAGCACCACGGCGACGACCTGCAGACCGACGATCACCCACATCATCACGCGGGCCGCGCTCACCGAGCCCGGCATCGTGGTCGGCGCGGCGGGGCCGGCTCCGTAGGGGGACACCGGAGGGGCCTGCGGGTAGCCGTAACCGGGCGCCTGCCCCTGCTGCTGCGGGTAGCCGTAGCCCGGCTGCTGCTGCGGCTGTCCCTGGGGAGCGCCGTAGGGGTTGTTCGGGTCGCCGTAGCTCATGGGGGCTTTCCTCCGTTGGTCCGAGTGCGGGGACGCGTGGCATCCGTACGGAGGAGAGTTCTTCAGTTTGCGGCCGTCCCCCCGTTGAGCTGCCCGCGGCACTTGTCAGGTCATCGTTCTTCACCACTGACGGGCTTGTCCAGCCGCATTCCCGATGTGTTGTGCAAGTGCAACATCGCTGATCATGGGCGGATACGGGAGGACGGGTCCCGCGGTGCCCGGATTGCGGCCGGATTGGAACCGAGGGCGGGTCATCCGCGAGGATGGGGCCATGACCGCCCAGATTCTCGATGGCAAGGCCACCGCAGCCGCGATCAAGTCCGATCTGACCGCCCGCGTGGCGGCGCTGAAGGAGAAGGGCGTCACGCCCGGCCTCGGCACCATCCTGGTCGGGGACGACCCCGGCAGCCAGAAGTACGTCGCCGGCAAGCACCGTGACTGCGCGCAGGTCGGCATCGCCTCCATCCAGCGGCAGCTGCCGGCCACGGCGACGCAGCAGGAGATCGAAGCGGTCGTCCGCGAGCTGAACGAGGACCCGGCCTGCACGGGTTACATCGTGCAACTGCCGCTCCCCAAGGGCATCGACGAGAACCGCATCCTGGAACTGATGGACCCCGACAAGGACGCGGACGGCCTGCACCCGATGAACCTCGGCCGTCTCGTCCTGAACGAGCCGGCCCCGCTGCCCTGCACCCCCAACGGCGTGCTGACCCTGCTGCGCCGCTACGGCGTGGAGATCAAGGGCGCGGAGGTCGTGGTGGTCGGCCGGGGTGTGACCATCGGCCGGCCGATGCCGCTGCTGCTGACCCGGCGCAGCGAGAACGCGACCGTGACCCAGTGCCACACCGGTACGCGTGACCTGTCGGCGCACCTCAAGCGCGCGGACATCATCGTCGCCGCGGCCGGTTCCGCCCATCTGATCCGTGCCGAGGACGTCAAGCCGGGCGCGGCCGTCCTCGACGTCGGCGTCTCCCGGAGTGCCGAGGGCAAGATCGTGGGCGACGTCCACCCCGACGTGGCTGAGGTCGCCGGCTGGATCTCCCCGAACCCCGGCGGAGTCGGCCCCATGACCCGCGCTCAGCTGCTCGTCAACGTGGTCGAGGCGGCGGAGCGCAGTGTCGGCTGACCGGAACGCGCGGAGCGCGGGCAGCGCCTCGGGCGCCGGGACCACGGGGAGTGCCCCGGCCGGCCGGGGCGTGCGGGACGGTGCGGGCGCGGAGGGCGACCCGGCGGTTCCGAGCGCGCAGGCGGTGCAAGGCGAGCAGGACGCGACCAGTGAGCAGGACGCGCCCGGTGTGAGTATCGGTGATGAGCCGGCGGTGCGGGTGGAGGACGGCGAGCTCACCGTGCGGGACCCCGTCAGCGCGCCCGACGGCGAGGGGCGGCCGCGGCGGGTCACCCGGCGGTTCCCGTTGTTCACCAAGGACACCGCGCGGCCCGAGGGCGGTGGCCGGGCCGCGCCCGGGGACGCGTTCGCGCCGGCCCGGCAGTGGCCCCTTCTCGCGGTGCTGGCTCTGGTCGGACTCGGGCTGCTGGTGACCGCGTTCGGTCAGTTCCGGCTCGGGACGCTGCTGATCGGTGCCGCCCTGCTGGGCGGGGGTGTGCTGCGGTGGCTGCTGCCGGACGTCGGGATGCTCGCCGTCCGCTCCCGGTTCACGGACATCGTCACGTACGGCGTCATGGGCCTGGCGATCGTCCTGCTGGCGCTGATGGCGCAGCCGGATCCCTGGCTCCAGCTCCCGTTTCTGAAGGACACGCTGCACTTCACGATCACCAGCGAGTGACCGGACGGCGGTCCGTCCTCTCCCCCGAGGAAGGACGGGCCGCCGCCACGGCCCACCTTCCTGCACGGCGAGGAGCCTGTTCAACGGCTGTCAGAGCGCTGTGGCACGGAAGTGACGGTTCCGGTACTGGTTCCGGTACTTCCTCCGGCAGATTCGGCACGAAGTGGTGCAACCACGGGGTTGGCATGGACAATCGGGACGGTCCAGGGTGTATCGCGCGCGGCTTCTGTGCTCCTGTGCGCCCCCGCTCCGGGAACTGAGATCCTGAGTGGGCGCATCCCTGTGGGTAGCCAGAACGGGGACTCGGCCAAGGCCGCCAACGCGCGGGGCGAACAGCGCGGGAAACAACAGCACGTACCGGGGGGAAGAGGGGGGAAGCAATGCCTCGTTGGAGGGCCTTGCCGGATGAGCTCGATCCGCAGATCAGGGAGTTCACCAGCCAGCTGCGCCGGCTCGTGGACCGCAGTGGTCTGAGCATCGCGTCGGTGGCGGACCGTACGGGTTACAGCAAGACGTCGTGGGAGCGTTATCTGAACGGCCGGCTGCTCGCGCCCAAGGGCGCGATCGTGGCGCTGGCCGAGGTGACCGGGACCAACCCGATGCACCTGACCACCATGTGGGAGCTCGCCGAGCGGGCCTGGAGCCGCTCGGAGATGCGGCACGACATGACGATGGAGGCCATCCGGATCTCCCAGGCGCGCGCCGCGCTGGGGGAGTTCGGAGGGCAGGACTTCGGGAGCCCCTCGGCCGGCTCCAAGGGCGACGGCAAGACCGCCTCCGCGGGCGGCGGCCGGCCGCCCCGCAGAAGCGGCAGCGCCACGGTCACGCCGGGCATCGCGGGCCCGGCCGGCGTCGCCCCGACCGTGCCGCCACAGCCGACGGCTCCCGAGGTGCAGGACTCGACGGGCAGCGGTGTACGCGAGGACGGCGGCGGCCGGAGCGGTGCGACCGGAGTCAACTCGTGGGGCATGGCCGGGTACCAGGGTCCGTCCCAGGGCCGCGGGAGTGCCGTCGGCACGGGAACCGGCTCCACGCCCGGTTCGGCTCCCGGAACCGCCCGGACACCGGGCGCCGGGGCGGGCTCGTACGGCGCACCGCCGCAGGACGCCGTCCCGGCGGGCGCGGGTGGTGCCGGCGGTTCTGGCGGCAAGCGGCGGGCCGTGACGTTCCTCGCGGGTGTCGTGGGCGTGCTCGTGGTGATCGCCGGTGCGTTCTACCTCACCGGTGGCGGTGGCGACGACGAGGCCAAGGGCGGCACGAAGTCGCCCGCGCCGACCGCCGGCACGAACCCGGATCTGCCGCCCGGCGTGAAGTGCAGCGGCGACAGCTGCACCGGCAAGGACGCGGAGAGCATGGGATGCAGTGGTGACCTGGTGACCACGGCCCAGACCGCGACCGTCGGCACGACCGTCGTCGAGGTCCGCTACAGCGAGACCTGCAAGGCGGCCTGGGGCCGTATCACCCAGGCGGCACAGGGCGACGAGGTCCAGGTCAGCTCGGGCAAGGCGAAGCAGACCGGCAGCATCACCGCCGCCGGCGACACCATCGCGTACACCCCGATGGTGTCGGTGAAGAACGCCGCCGACGCCAAGGCCTGCACCACCCTGGCGTCCGGTCGGCAGGGCTGCACGGAGTAGGGGGACCGCCGGGCACCTGACGGCTCGGCTTCCCGAGGGCGCCTCGCCTCCGGCCGGGGCTGGGACCGGGCGGGTGCCTGGCGCGCCGTGGGTCGCTTCGCACATGGGGAATGCATCGCTCCCGGCCGCAGCGCCCGCGCGCGGGCTGTCCCGGGAGGCGGATGCTCCCGGCAGCGGAAACCGGTCGTGGAGTGAATTTTGGAGAGGGAGGATTGCTCGGCGGAATCGGGGGCACGCGAACCGTACCCCCACGGGAGTCCGGCTTGGTCGGTTCCCCCCGGCGGCCGCCTTCGTCCACCTCTCCCGGACGGGCGGCCGCCTTTTTGTACGGGTCAGGGTGAGTTGTGGGCTGGGCCACACCGACCCGGCCGTACGAGATCCCGGATGCGCGATAGCCTGACCGCTGGATGGATCTCTTGACGCCAAGAGATCGATCAAACGTCCGGGGCAGGGACGCCCCACCGCCAGCTGTCATACGGAGAACGCCATGACCCGCACTCCCGTGAACGTCACCGTCACCGGCGCGGCCGGCCAGATCGGTTACGCCCTGCTCTTCCGCATCGCCTCCGGTCAGCTGCTCGGCGCGGACGTGCCGGTGAAGCTGCGCCTGCTGGAGATCACGCCCGCCCTGAAGGCGGCCGAGGGCACGGCGATGGAGCTGGACGACTGCGCGTTCCCGCTCCTGCAGGGCATCGACATCACGGACGACCCGAACGTCGCCTTCGACGGCACGAACGTGGGCCTGCTCGTCGGCGCCCGCCCCCGCACCAAGGGTATGGAGCGCGGCGACCTGCTGGAGGCCAACGGCGGCATCTTCAAGCCGCAGGGCAAGGCCATCAACGACCACGCCGCGGACGACGTCAAGATCCTCGTCGTCGGCAACCCGGCCAACACCAACGCCCTCATCGCCCAGGCCGCCGCGCCCGACGTACCCGCCGAGCGGTTCACCGCGATGACCCGTCTGGACCACAACCGCGCCCTGACCCAGCTCGCGAAGAAGACCGGCTCGACGGTCGCCGACATCAAGCGGCTCACCATCTGGGGCAACCACTCCGCCACCCAGTACCCGGACATCTTCCACGCCACGGTCGCCGGAAAGAACGCCGCCGAGGCCGTCAACGACGAGAAGTGGCTGGCCGAGGACTTCATCCCGACCGTCGCCAAGCGCGGCGCCGCCATCATCGAGGCCCGTGGCGCCTCGTCGGCCGCCTCCGCCGCCAACGCCGCCATCGACCACGTCTACTCCTGGGTCAACGGCACCCCCGAGGGCGACTGGGTCTCCATGGGCATCCCCTCGGACGGCTCCTACGGCGTCCCGGAGGGTCTGATCTCCTCCTTCCCGGTCACCTGCAAGGACGGCAAGTACGAGATCGTCCAGGGCCTGGAGATCAACGAGTTCTCCCGCGCCCGGATCGATGCCTCCGTCAAGGAGCTCGAGGAGGAGCGCGAGGCGGTCCGCGGCCTCGGCCTCATCTGAGTCGCCCGACTCGTCCGACCGGAGCCTCTCCGCGTTCCGCGCAGGCCCCGTACCGGTTCCGTCCGGTACGGGGCCTGCGGGCTTTCCGGACCCGGCCCTCGTGGCCTTGCTGACGCCACCACCTCTGATCGCGCCCGATTTCGCTGTGATTGTCCGCATCTCCCGTGACACAGCGCACTTTCGGCCACCGATCGCGCATGCATCCGAGTGACCAGGGCAGGCGCACTCGGTCTTTAGTGACACATCTGTGACACAGGGGCGCTGATCAGGAACGGAAGGCGAAAGCGATCATGGCGGAAAGCAACGAACTCCAGGCGCGCAGCACCATCCACGCGGGAGGGGAATGGCGTGCGGCCGTCTCCGGTGCCACGCGCGAGATCCTCGACCCCGCGGACGCCCTGCCGTTCGCCGTGGTCGCGGAGGGTGACGAGAAGGACACCGATCTGGCGATCGCCGCCGCCCGGCGCGCCTTCGACGAGGGGGAGTGGCCGCGCACACCCGCCGCCGAGCGGGCCGCGCTGCTGCGCCGCGTCGCCGACCTGCTCGTGCGCGACCGCGAGCAGCTCGGGCTGCTGGAGAGCCGTGACGCCGGCAAGACCGTCGAGGAAGGGCGCGTCGACATCGACGACGTCGCCAGCGCCTTCCGGTACTTCGCCGACCTGGTCGCGGCCGAGAGCCCGGGCCGGGTCGTGGACGCCGGCTCCCCCGACATCCACAGCGTCGTCGTGCACGAGCCCATCGGCGTCTGCTCGATGATCACGCCCTGGAACTACCCGCTGCTCCAGGTCAGCTGGAAGATCGCCCCGGCCCTGGCCGCCGGCAACACCTTCGTCGTCAAGCCGAGCGAGATCACCCCGATGACCACCATCGCGCTGATCGAGCTGCTCGTCGAGGCCGGACTGCCCGCCGGAGTCGCCAACATCGTCACCGGGCCGGGTCACTCGGTCGGCGCCCGGCTCTCCGAGCACCCCGACGTCGACCTGGTCTCCTTCACCGGCGGTCTGATCAGCGGCACCAAGGTGGCCCAGGCCGCCGCGCCCACCGTCAAGAAGGTCGCCCTCGAACTCGGCGGCAAGAACCCCAACGTCGTCTTCGCCGACGCCTGCGCCACCGAAGAGGGCTTCGACACCGCCGTCGACCAGGCCCTCAACGCCGCCTTCATTCACAGCGGCCAGGTCTGCTCGGCCGGCGCCCGCCTCATCATCGAGGAGTCCGTGCGGGACCGCTTCGTCACCGAACTCGCCCGCAGGGCCGAGAAAATCCGCCTCGGCCGCGGCACCGAGGACGGCGTCGAGTGCGGCCCGCTGGTCTCCGAACAGCAGCGCGCCAAGGTCGAGATGTACGTCGAGTCCGCCCTCAAGGAGGGCGCCGTACTGCGCTCCGGCGGCAAGCGCCCCGCACCGTCCCCGCAGCGCCCGGAGAACGGCTACTTCTACGAGCCGACCGTCCTCGACCACTGCCACCGCGAGATGCGCGTCGTGCGGGAGGAGGTCTTCGGGCCGGTCCTCACCGTCGAGACCTTCCGCACCGAGGACGAGGCCGTCGCCCTCGCCAACGACACCGAGTACGGGCTCGCGGGCGGCGTCTGGACCACCGACGCGGGCCGCGCCCGGCGCGTCGCCGGCCGGCTGCGGCACGGCACGATCTGGATCAACGACTTCCACCCCTACCTGCCGCAGGCGGAATGGGGCGGCTTCGGCAAGAGCGGTGTGGGCCGCGAACTCGGCCCGGCCGGTCTCGCCGAGTACCGCGAGACCAAGCACGTCTACCAGAACCTCGCGCCGAAGCCGGTGCGCTGGTTCGCGGGCTGACCCGCACCCCTGACGGCATCCTCCGCACCTCGTTCCCCGGGTCCCCGACTCCCCGCAGACCTCAGCCCCCTGGACCTCAGCCCCCACTGGAGTACCACCCCCATGCCCGACAACACCCACGAATTCGACTACGTCGTCATAGGCGGCGGAACCGCCGGTTCCGTCATCGCCTCCCGCCTGACCGAGAACCCCGACGTCTCCGTCGCCGTCATCGAGGGCGGCCCCAGCGACGTCGGCCGCGACGACGTGCTGACCCTGCGCCGGTGGATGGGCCTGCTGGGCGGCGAGCTCGACTACGACTACCCCACCACCGAGCAGCCACGTGGCAACTCGCACATCCGGCACAGCCGGGCCCGGGTCCTGGGCGGCTGTTCCTCGCACAACACGCTGATCGCGTTCAAGCCGCTGCCCGCCGACTGGGACGAGTGGGAGGCCGCCGGCGCCAAGGGCTGGGGCGCGGTGCAGATGGAGGCGTACTTCGCGCGTCTGCTCAACAACATCGTCCCGGTCGACGAGCGGGACCGGAACGCCATCGCCCGCGACTTCGTCGACGCCGCCCAGGCGGCGCTGGACGTGCCGCGCGTGGAGGGCTTCAACCAGAAGCCGTTCACCGAGGGCGTCGGCTTCTTCGACCTCGCCTACCACCCCGAGAACAACAAGCGGTCCTCGGCGTCGGTGGCGTATCTGCACCCGGTGATGGACGAGCGCCCCAACCTGACGATCCTGCTGGAGACCTGGGCGTACCAGCTGGAGCTGAACGGCAACCGCGCCGAGGGCGTGCACGTGCGCACCAAGGACGGCGAGGAGATCCTCGTCAAGGCTCGCAACGAGGTCCTGCTGTGCGCCGGCGCCGTCGACTCGCCCCGGCTGCTGATGCACTCCGGCATCGGCCCGAAGGCGGACCTGGAGAAGCTCGGCATCCCCGTCACGCACGACCTGCCGGGCGTCGGCGAGAACCTGCTCGACCACCCCGAGTCGGTGATCGTGTGGGAGACCAACGGCCCCATCCCGGAGAACTCCGCGATGGACTCGGACGCGGGCCTGTTCGTGCGCCGCGACCCCGAACTGCCGCACCCCGACCTGATGTTCCACTTCTACCAGATCCCGTTCACGGACAACCCGGAGCGACTGGGCTACCAGCGGCCGGAGTTCGGCGTCTCGATGACCCCGAACATCCCCAAGCCCAAGAGCCGCGGCCGGATCTACCTGACCAGCGCCGACCCCGAGGTCAAGCCCGCCCTGGACTTCCGCTACTTCACCGACGAGGACGACTACGACGGCCGCACCCTCGTCGACGGCATCAAGATCGCCCGCGAGATAGCCAAGACCGAGCCCCTGGCCGGCTGGCTCAAGCGCGAGGTGGCCCCCGGCCCGGACGTCACCGATGACGAGGAGCTCGGCGAGTACGCCCGCAAGGTCGCGCACACCGTCTACCACCCGGCCGGCACCTGCAAGATGGGCGCCGCCGACGACCGGACGGCCGTCGTCGACCCCGAGCTGCGCATCCGCGGCCTGGAGGGCATCCGCATCGCCGACGCGTCCGTGTTCCCCACCATGACCACCGTCAACCCGATGATCGGCGTGCTCATGGTCGGGGAGAAGGCCGCCGAGCTGATCGGTGGTGGTTCCCGGTGACCGCGATCCTCGAACCCCGCACGGAGCAGACCATGGACACCACCACCCCCGTCTTCTCGGTGGAAGGCCTGTGGAAGGTGTTCGGCCCCAAGGCCGACCGCGTTCCCGCCGACCCCGAGCTCACCGCCCTCGACCCCGCCGAGCTGCGCGCCCGCACCGGCTGCACGGCCGCCGTCCGGGACGTCAGCTTCAACGTCCGCAAGGGCGAGGTCTTCGTCGTCATGGGCCTGTCCGGCTCCGGCAAGTCCACGCTGGTGCGCTGTCTGACCCGGTTGATCGAACCGACCGCCGGCACCATCGCCATCGACGGCGAGGACGTCCGCGCCATGGACCGCTCCCGGCTGCGCGAACTGCGCCGCCACCGCGCCGCCATGGTCTTCCAGCACTTCGGCCTGCTGCCGCACCGCACGGTCCTCGACAACGTCGCCTACGGCCTGGAGATCCAGGGCATGGGCAAGGCCGAGCGGCGCGAGCGGGCCGCCGAGGTCGTCGCCAAGGTCGGCCTGGAGGGCATGGAGCACCGCCGCCCCGGCCAGCTCTCCGGCGGCCAGCGCCAGCGCGTCGGCCTCGCCCGCGCGCTCGCCGTCGACCCCGAAGTCCTGCTGTTCGACGAGCCGTTCAGCGCGCTCGACCCGATGATCCGGCGCGACATGCAGGAGGAGGTCGTCCGGCTGCACCAGGAGGAGGGCCGCACGATGGTCTTCATCACCCACGACCTCCAGGAAGCCCTCAAGCTGGGCGACCGCATCGCCCTGATGCGCGACGGCCGGGTCGTGCAGCTCGGCACGCCCGAGGAGATCGTCGGCTCGCCCGCCGACGACTACGTCCGCGAGTTCGTCCGGGACGTCCCGCGCGAGCAGGTCATGACCGTCCGCACGGCCATGCGCCGCCCCTCGGCGGACCAGGACGGCAGCGGACCGGCGGTCCGGCCCGAGGCGACGGTCTCCGAGGCGATCGAGGCGGTCGCCCGCGCCGGCGCGCCGGCCCGTGTCATGGACAAGGGCCGCTGCGTGGGCGTGATCGACTCCGACACGCTGCTCGGCGTCGTCGCCGGCACGGAGCAGCCCGCCCCGCCGGGGACCGAGCAGCCCAAGGAGGCGGTGTGATGGCGACCATCACCGCCTCCCCGCCCCGTATCGGCCTGCCCGCGCTGCTCAAGAGCCGTGCCTTCCAGAAGCTGCTGCTCCTGGCCGTCGCCGCCGCGATCCTCGTCCCGCTGGCCAACGCCCGCTGGGCGAGCGGCACCTGGCCGAGCGCACTGACCGTCGACTTCTCCGAGCCGCTCGCCAAGGCCAGCGACTGGATCATCGACAACCGCGACAGCCACCCGCTGTTCCTGTACTTCTTCGGCCACGTCAGCAACGTCGTCGTGATCGCCGTACGGGCCGTCTACCTCACCCTCCTCGCCATCGGCTGGGCGGGCGTCACGGCCCTGGGCGCGCTGGTCGCCTGGCGCGTGGCGGGCGTCCGGCTCGCGCTCGGCACGGCCGTCGCGTTCCTCGCCTGCGGCCTGCTCGGCATGTGGGTGCCGACCATGCAGACGCTCGCCCTGATGGTCGTCGCGGTGGTCGCGTCGGTCGTCGTCGGCATGCTGCTCGGGCTCGCCGCCGGGCTGTCCGACCGGATGGACCGCGTCCTGCGCCCGGTCCTGGACACCATGCAGGTGCTGCCCGCCTTCGCCTACCTGCTGCCGGTCGTGCTGGTCTTCGGCATCGGCGTCCCGGCGGCCGTCCTGGCCACCGTCATCTACGCCGCCCCGCCCATGGCCCGCCTGACCTCGCTCGGTCTGCGCGGCGCCGACAAGGAGGTGCTGGAGGCCGTCGAGTCGCTCGGCTCCACCGCACGGCAGCGGCTGCTGACCGCCCGGCTCCCGCTGGCCCGGAAGGAACTCCTGCTCGGCGTCAACCAGACGATCATGATGGCGCTGTCCATGGCCGTCATCGCGGCCGTCATCGGCGCGGGCGGTCTCGGTGACCGCGTGTACCAGGCACTGGCCTCGGTCGACGTGGGTGCCGCGCTCGCCGCCGGTATCCCGATCGTGCTGCTGGCCGTCGTCCTGGACCGCGTCACCGGCGCGGCGGGGGAGAAGCTCGGCGCCGAACCGGAGCCCCGCAGCGGACTCGGCTGGCTCCTCGCCCTCATCGGCGTGGTCGCCGTGGCGGTCGCCGGGCGTTTCGCGGGCCGGCTCGACTGGCCCGAAGCCTGGATCGTCGGCATCGCCGAGCCCGTCAACCGCGCCGTCGACTGGATGACCGCGCACCTGTACTCCGGCGTCCCCGTCATCGGCGGCACCGCCGACTGGGCCGGCCACTTCACCACCTGGGTCCTCGACCCGGTGCGCGACGGCCTCCAGTGGCTGCCCTGGTGGTCGGTCCTGCTGATCGTCGCCGCCCTGGCCTGGGTGATCGGCACCTGGCGCACCGCGCTCACCGCCGTCCTCGCCATGGCCGCGATCGGCGTCCTCGGCGTCTGGCAGCCGTCGCTCGACACGCTGTCGCAGGTCCTGGCAGCCGTCGCCGTGACCCTCGTCGTCGGCTTCGCCACCGGCATCGCGGCGGCCCGCAGCGACCGCCTGGAGCGGCTGCTGCGCCCCGTCCTCGACGTCTTCCAGACGATGCCGCAGTTCGTGTACCTGATCCCGGTCGTCGCCCTGTTCGGCGTCGGCCGCGCCCCGGCCGTCGCGGCCGCGATCGTGTACGCGCTCCCGGCCGTCGTGCGCATCACCACCCAGGGCCTGCGCCAGGTCGACCCGGCCGCGCTGGAGGCCTCCGGTTCGCTCGGCGCGACCAGCTGGCAGCAGCTCAAGCAGGTCCAGCTCCCGCTGGCCCGCCCGGCCCTGCTGCTCGCCGTCAACCAGGGCCTCGTCCTGGTCCTCGCCGTCGTCGTCATCGGCGGCCTGGTCGGCGGTGGCGCGCTCGGCTACGACGTCGTCTTCGGCCTCGCCCAGGGCGATCTGGCGACCGGTCTGGTGGCCGGCGCGGCGATCGTCTGCCTCGGACTGATGCTCGACCGGGTGACCCAGCCCACCGAACGCCGCGCGAAGAAGGGAGCGTGACATGCGAGTCCGCAAGACGGCCCTGGTCGCCGCTCTGAGCTCCCTGGCGCTGCTCACCGGCTGCGGCGCCGCCGACATGACCAAGCAGGCCTCGCCCTTCGCCAATGCGCAGGGCGCCAAGACCGTGACCCTGTCCGTGCAGTCCTGGGTGGGTGCCCAGGCCAACGTGGCCGTCGCCCAGTACATCCTGGAACACGAGCTGGGCTACCGCGTCGACACCGTCCAGGTCGACGAGGTGCCCGCCTGGGACGCCCTCAGTCAGGGCCGCGTCGACGCGCTCCTGGAGGACTGGGGCCACCCCGAGCAGGAGCAGCGGTACGTCAAGGACAAGAAGACGATCACCGCCGGCGGCGAACTCGGCGTCACCGGTCACATCGGCTGGTTCGTCCCGACGTACCTCGCCAAGCAGCACCCGGACATCACGAACTGGAAGAACCTCAACAAGTACTCCCACCTGTTCCGCACCCCGGAGAGCGGCGACAAGGGCCAGCTGATGGACGGCTCGCCGTCCTACGTCACCAACGACAAGGCGCTGGTGAAGAACCTCAAGCTGGACTACCAGGT